>NZ_JAVJUY010000404.1:0-1963 GCF_040220315.1 Fulvivirga sp. | reverse complement strand
TTATATTACTGCTAACCCACCGCTAAACAGAACGGGTAAAACTGTAGCTGTTATAGGTTCAGGGCCAGCAGGACTAGCGGCTGCCGATCAGCTCAACAAAGCGGGGCATACTGTTACTGTTTTTGAGCGCGATGATAGAATTGGCGGGTTATTACGCTATGGTATCCCGGATTTTAAGCTAGAGAAATGGGTAGTGGAGAGAAGGGTAAAACTTATGGAAGAAGAGGGAATTATATTCATTACCAACTGTGAGATTGGTTCGAACAAACCTGCTTCTGAAGTGATGGATGAATTTGATGTGATTGTGATGTGCACAGGTAGCACAGTGCCCAGGGATTTATCTATTCCGGGCAGAAATGCTAAAGGCGTACACTTCGCCATGGAGTTTTTAACGCAACAAAATAAAAAGGTGGCTGGCGATGGAGTTAACCCTAAAGACATAATATCTGCCAAAGACAGACATGTGGTGGTGATTGGAGGTGGAGATACCGGCTCCGATTGTATTGGAACCTCTCACCGCCAAGGCGCCAAATCGGTAGTTCAACTCGAGTTACTACCCAAGCCACTTAATCATAGAACAGAAAAAGATCCGTGGCCACTATGGCCTATGACCATGCGCACCTCTAGCAGCCATGAAGAAGGTGGTGAGAGAAAGTGGTCTGTGCTTACCAAAGAATTTATAACGGATGAACATGGGCAGGTAAAAGAACTGAAATTGGTGCCTATCGAATGGCAAGTAGATAAAAAATCCTTTACTGAACTTACTGAACAGGAATATAGCATTAAATGTGATCTAGCATTATTGGCAGTAGGTTTCACTTCCCCGGAAAAAGGTGTTTTAGATCAGTTTAATGTTAAAGTGGAACCATCCGGACTTATTAAATCAAACAAGTACAAAACTAACCGAACCAAGGTATTCACAGCCGGTGATGCCCGCAGAGGCCAATCATTGGTAGTTTGGGCGATATCCGAAGGCAGGGAAGCGGCCTATTATGTTGATGAATTTTTGATGGGAAGCAGTAATTTAGAGCGTAAGAATAATAGCCTTACCGCTCTACAAAATGCCTAAAATTGATAAAGATTATCTGCTAAAAAAATTTCCTGGAAAGGGCGGCTGGACCTATGCCGAGATTCCTGAAATACCTCAAGATAAAAGGTCACCTTTTGGCTGGGTTCGGGTCAATGTAAGTATAGATGGGTTTGAGATGAAAAAATACAAACTCATGCCTATGGGAAATGGTCAGTTATTTCTTCCGGTAAAAGCAGAAATACGAAAGAAAATAAAAAAGGGAGCTGGCGATACTGTTCATGTGATAATAGAGATTGATCAATCTTCATTAGAGACACCTCAGGAAATTCTTGACTGCTTTGCAAATGAGCCAAAATCAACATTCGATTTCTACAATTCGCTCACTCAACATGAACAAAAGGTCTATCTCGATTGGATTTATGACGCGAAAACTGAGGAAAAAAGAGCTGAACGTATCATCGAGATGATGGATAAACTGGCTGCTGGTAGAAAATTTTACCACTAAACTCCCATTATAATATAAAATAAATCGTTTGCGTTAATTTTTAGCCCTAATATTTTCAATTAACTATCTATTTTTCGTATTATGGTAATTATTTTAACCACTACACACATATTATGAGTAAAAATATAGGAAGTAAGGCTTTTTTTGTAGTCTTATCTGGCTTAGTTATTCTTTCGCTTCTCTATAGTACAGAATATCAAGTTTTAGGAAATACAGATACCCTCGATACAGGTGATATGGCATGGATGATCGTGTCCAGTGCCTTTGTTTTATTAATGACACCGGGTTTGGCATTTTTCTACGGAGGAATGGTCAATAAAAAGAATGTAATCTCCACGATGCTTCAAAGTTTTGTTGCACTAGGGGTGATCAGTATTCTCTGGGTATTGGTAGGCTTTAGCCTGGCTTTTGGTGATAGTATTGGGGGA
>NZ_JAVJUY010000403.1:0-7969 GCF_040220315.1 Fulvivirga sp. | reverse complement strand
ATGTCTTTTGGAGCAGTAATCAAGTTTTTATAAACACTTGGCAGAGAGTGGCCCGTGATTACATTGAAGAACTCCGATACATCATGAGCGTATTCATCATCAGTAGTGAGTAAACCCAAATCTGTATACAACTTAGCCGTTGACTCATTATAGTTACCACTAGAAAGATGAACGTAGCGCGTTACTTTTTCCCCCTCTTTACGAACTACCAAGAGAAGTTTAGTATGCGTTTTAAAACTACTTATCCCATAAATAACAAAGCACCCGGCTTTTTGCAATCGCTGTGCTTCCCTTAAGTTATTCTCTTCATCAAACCTGGCTTTTACTTCAAATAATACCGCCACGTGCTTCCCATTTTCTGCTGCTTTAAGTAAAGCGGCTGTTACTCTTGAATCTTTGGCAAGGCGATAAATGGTAATTTTAATTGCTAACACCCCCGGGTCATCAGCTGCCTTTTCAAGCAGCTCAATAACCGGTTCAATATTATTATAAGGATGATGAAGTAAGACATCCCTATCCTTAAGCACATCAAAAATATTATTCTCGCCAATTTCCGGATAACTGAGCGGTGGTTTATTTGATGGCATTTCAAACAAATGTTCTTTAAATTCATTGTGCCTTACAATCTCCCACAGGGCAGTAAAATCGAGTACACTTTTTCTTTTGTATCGGAAAATATTGTCATCATTCAACTCCCAGCGCTCCTTTAATACTTTCAGCATCCAAGTATCTGGCCTGCCAATTACTTCTATCCTTACAACTCTTCCTGTTCTTCGTGTTTTCAGTTTCTGCTTCAACTCCTCCAAGAAATTCGCTTCGATGTCATCACTCTCATCCAAAGTAAAATCGCCATTCCGTGTTATTCTAAATAGGTTGGTAGATACTATTTTAATATTTCTAAACAGGTGATGAACATTATTTTTTATTATATCTTCAATAGGAATAAAATGAATAATATCGTCTTTTTCGATTTCGTAATACCTGGGAAGATTAGATGGTATCTGTATGAAATTTAGCTTTTTATTGTCGTCTTCTGCTGACCGCGTAACAACACCAAAAACAAGTCTATTTGTACTTAGAATCGGAAATGTATGATAACTATCATATGCCATGGGGGTAAGCATCGGATAGATAGTAGTCTCAAAATAGTCATTAACTTTGGTACGATCTTCCTGCGATAATTTTTTGTAGAGAGTTATGGAAAAACCAAAATTCTCGAACTCTGGCATTAAGTTTTTCAGGAATAGCTCATGCTGCTCATCTGTAAATTCTTTTGCTTTAGCCAGTAGTACCTGCTTAAATGGTTGTTCCCTTAGGCCTGAGTAATCAAATCGCTGTTTGCCATAATCGAGGTAGTTGTATAAACTTCCCACACGAATAGTAAAGAATTCATCCAAATTAGAGCCTGTGATAGCCAAAAATTTCAGACGTTCGATAAGGTTTTTTTTAACATCTTTTGCCTGATCAAGTACACGATGGTTGAACTTTAGCCAGCTTAAATCACGGCTTATATAATTACTTTTGGCAATTTCCTTTTTCAGACGTTCAGGGATGACCATGGTGATAAGTGTTTAATTTTTTACTACAATTTTCTTAACAGGTGCAGATAAAAAAAAGTGCTGCAATAAAAATAATCTTATTTTCATCACAGCACTTATAAGGTTTAATAAATTATTAAATATCTACTTTAGCGTATTTAGCATTCTTCTCTATGAATTCGCGTCTTGGTGCCACCTCATCGCCCATCAGCATCGAAAACAAATGATCTGCTTCAGCCGCAGACTCGATAGTCACTTTCTTTAAACTTCTGCTTTCAGGATTCATGGTTGTAGACCAAAGTTGCTCTGGGTTCATCTCTCCAAGACCTTTATATCTCTGTATACCTACTGATTCCTCTTTACCATCTTTTGCCATCTCTTTAATAAGTGCAACCCGTTCATCTTCTGTCCAGCAATAGCGCTCATCTTTCCCTTTCTTAAGTAAATACAATGGAGGTAGTGCGATGTAGACATAACCTTTTTCAATAAGTTTATGCATGTATCTGAAGAAGAATGTTAAAATCAACGTTCTAATGTGACTTCCGTCCACATCGGCATCCGTCATGATTATAATCTTATGATATCTTAATTTAGATATGTTCAGCGCCTTGTCATCTTCTTCCGTACCGAAGCTAACACCCAAAGCCGTAATCATATTCTTAATCTCTTCGTTTTCATAAATTCTGTGCTCCTGCGCCTTCTCTACATTCAGAATTTTACCTCGAAGTGGCAATATCGCCTGAAAGTTTCTATCACGACCTTGCTTTGCTGAACCTCCGGCAGAGTCACCCTCCACAAGGTATAACTCACATATTTGAGGGTCGTTATTCGAACAATCGGCCAGTTTACCTGGTAAACCCGTGCCGCTCATTACATTTTTACGCTGCACCATTTCTCGTGCTTTTCTGGCAGCGTGTCTGGCTTGTGCAGCAATAATAACTTTCTGAACAATTACTTTTGCTTCCTTTGGGTTCTCTTCTAAATAGTTGGTAAGCATTTCACCCACCACTACATCTACCGCGCCACTTACATCTGAATTACCTAGTTTGGTTTTTGTCTGACCTTCGAACTGAGGCTCTGCTACTTTTACAGAAATAACTGCTGTTAATCCTTCTCTAAAATCATCACCACTAATCTCAACTTTTACTTTATCTAAAAGTCCCGATTTATCTGCGTATGATTTAAGTGTTCTCGTTAATGCTCTTCTAAAACCTGAAACGTGGGTTCCACCTTCTATGGTGTTAATGTTATTCACATAAGAAACCACATTTTCAGTGTAAGATGTATTATAATTAAGTGCCACCTGAACTGGGATTTCCCCTTTTTCACTGTCCATATACACAGGCTCAGGAATCAATCGCTCTCTTGTGCTATCTAAATATGTAACAAACTCCTTTAAACCGCCTTCCGAGTGGAACGTGTCTGTTCTATTTTTACCATCATCATCTTGCTCTCGCATATCTTCCAAAGTGATGGTTATACCAGCGTTCAAGAAAGAAAGCTCCCTTAAACGGGATGCTACTGTCTCGTAGTTATAAACTGTTACATTAAAGATCTCACCATCAGGTTTAAACTGAATAGTTGTCCCTTTTTTGTCGGTTTTGCCGATCTCCCTTACACTGTACTGTGGTACACCTTTGCTATATTCTTGTTCATATATTTTACCATCCCTGTGTACCGTTGCCTTAAGCATGGTAGAAAGTGCATTCACACAAGAAACACCAACACCATGTAGACCACCTGATACCTTGTAAGTATCCTTATCAAACTTACCGCCTGCATGGAGAACCGTCATTACCACTTCTAGGGCCGATCTTTTTTCCTTTTCGTGAATGTCTGTTGGAATACCCCTACCGTTATCACTTACGGTTATAGAATTATCGTTATTGATAACTACGGAAATGGTATCACAATGACCTGCCAGCGCCTCATCAATTGAGTTATCTACTACCTCCCAGATTAGATGGTGTAGACCTTTCACACCAACATCTCCAATGTACATCGCAGGTCTCTTCCTAACGGCTTCTAAGCCTTCTAAAACCTGAATATTACCTGCCGAATAATCGCCTTTATTTATTTCTTTTTTCTCTGCCATAATCACTTTTCAAAATCTCCCAAAACTACACTTTTATGACCTTTTTTACATTGCTTTTTTCTTGTAATCTTATCAACTAATTCTTTAGTTTACAGATGTGGAATCTGTATATGTTATTCTATTCATTTTAGGCTCTTTTGGAGCTAGTTTAGCCCAGAATAAGAGTGAAGAAATCTCACAAAATTCGATACGCGAACTGAGATTATTGCATAATAAATTGAAAGCCAAAGAGCGATATGAATCTTATCTGGCTACAAAAGATAAAATGGGAGTTCAATTTCTTGATTTATCTTATCTAGACCTTGAGGAATTACCAGCACTGGTATATGAATTTAAAAATGTCAGGTCATTGGATATTTCACATAATAAGATTAGAAAATTACCTAAAGAGATTAATCAACTGCAAAACCTTAAATCTATAGTATGGAAAGACAATCTTAATGGTAAGCATAGGATAAGGCTCAAAAAGAACCATACTATCACCAGAATCAATTTAGAAGGAAACAATTTAAAGAAAATACCTTGGAAGCTACGCAGGTTAAAATCACTTCAAGCACTCGATCTTGGAGAAAATAGGTTTGTGAAGATACCTAGAACAAAATGCCTGAAACATCTCATTGATTTAGAGCTTAGTGGAAATCCAATCAATCTATTTAGAAGTAATTTAAAAAGAATTGAAAGGTTAGATAAGCTGAAGCTGAATAAATGTGAATTGGATTCCATACCTGCTGAAATTTCCACTTTAGTTCAACTAAAATTATTGCAGCTGGCTGCTAATAACATACGTACGCTACCCAAGGAGATTGACCAACTTCATAAGCTCGAATACCTTACTCTTTATGATAACAAATTAACCAAAGTGCCAGATGTTGTATACGAATTGCGCAGTCTGAAACAATTGGATGTTTATTATAATCAGATTGAGAAAGTTAGTCCTGAAATTGAAAACCTGACCAAACTGGAAATCCTATATATATCAAACAACCAATTATATTCTTTACCGGATGAGATTGGTAAACTTTCCAACCTTAAAGAATTATACGTTCATCACAACAGGCTTAGTTATTTGCCAGAATCAATTAAAAGACTTGATTCATTGAAAATATTGAGGATGAATAGTAATTATTTCTCTTCTCTTCCAAAAGAAGTGTATTATCTCACCAGTTTGAAAAATCTTGACTTTTCAGAAAATCAAATTAATTCAGTTTCCGAAGAGTTAACTGATTTAATCAATCTGGAACTGCTATACTTTTACGGTAATCCTATCAAAGTAGAAAATGAACCATTTTTACTTGATTTTTTTGAGCAGCTACGCTCTCAAGGGTCAGTTGTAATTTACTCGGAGTAGCTGTTGGTGCTAAGTAAAACCAAGGTACAGGCCATTTCAGTTTCTATGCCATTCTTCTGAGCTAATTCTACTAATTCAGGGTTTTCTGTACCCGGATTAAATATAATTCTTTTTGGTTTTAAACCGATGATATAATCATACCACTCCACTTGATTATCAGGGCCAATATATAGGGTTACTGTATGTACATCTTGTATTTCTGGCTTAGTTCGCAGGTCTAAGATCTCTTTGCCAAACAATTGACCCTTTTTTATTCCAACAGGTACGAATTCCAAATCCCTTTCATTCAACATATTCGATGCTATGTAGGAATACCTTGCTGGATTGGTACTTGCTCCAATTACTACTGTTTTCATTTAATTAAAGTATTTATTCACAATCGCCTCGGCACATCGCTCGCCATCCATGGCGGCAGAAACAATTCCACCAGCGTAGCCCGCCCCTTCGCCACAAGGGAATAAGCCCTTTAATTCGACATGTTCCAATGTTTCCTTATCTCTCGGAACACGTACTGGTGACGATGTCCTACTCTCAACACCTACTATCTGGGCTTCGTTCGTTAAATAGCCTTTCATTTTTTTGCCAAATCCTTTAAAAGCCATTTTTAGTCTGGCATGAATAAACTCAGGCAATACATTTCTCATATCCACCGAGTTAAGGCCAGGCTGATAAGATGTTTCATTTAGGTGATTTGAGATTTTTCCATTGACGAAATCTACTAACCTCTGAGCTGGTGCAACCTGAGTTTCGCCTCCTAACCTAAATGCATCTTGTTCCACTTTTTGCTGGAATCTCATGGCTGCCAATTCACCATATTTAGAATAATCCTTCAAATCCGAATTTTCTACCGATACCACAATACCTGAATTGGCAAACTTGCTATCTCTACGCGAGGGGCTCATACCATTCACCACTACTTCGCCAGGAGCGGTAGCTGATGGCACAATAAAACCTCCAGGGCACATACAAAATGAAAATACACCTCGTTGCTCATTGCCCAGGTATGTTTGGTTTACTAACGCATAGGAAGATGCGGGCAAATACTCGCCTCTATCTCCATCGCAACTGTATTGGATAGAATCAATTAACGCTTGCGGGTGCTCCACCCTTACTCCTAATGCAAAGGGTTTAGATTCAATTTTCACTTTTCGGTCATTTAATAAATAAAAAATATCTCTGGCGGAGTGACCGGTAGCCAATAATATGGATTTGGCTTTAATGATGGTATTGTCCTGCAGTTTGACTCCCTTTAATGAATCTTGTTCAATTATGAAGTCTACAACTTTAGAATCAAACCTCACTTCTCCACCATACTCAATAATTGTTTCACGAAGAGCCTGAACAATTTTGGGGAGCTTGTTTGTGCCAATGTGCGGATGAGCATCATAGAGAATGTCATCTTTAGCGCCATGAGCCACCAATATTTCTAATATCCTTTGAAGATCACCTCGCTTTTTTGATCTAGTGTATAGTTTTCCGTCAGAATATGTGCCAGCGCCCCCTTCGCCAAAACAATAGTTAGATTCAGGGTTTACAATATGTTCTTTATTAATAGCTGCAAGATCTCGCCTTCTAGCACGTACATCCTTACCTCTTTCCAACACGATTGGCTTAACTCCTAATTCAATTAATCGCAATGCCGCAAACAAACCAGCAGGACCGGCTCCAATGATTATAACTTCATTCGAATTTCTTACATCACGATATTCTTTGCTAAAAGACTGTGAATCAGGCGATTGATTCACATAAATATCTGCCTGTATGTTTACCCAAACCTTTTTCTTACGAGCGTCAATGGAGCGTTTTTGT
Organism: Fulvivirga sp.; assembly: GCF_040220315.1. Lineage (GTDB taxonomy): Bacteria > Bacteroidota > Bacteroidia > Cytophagales > Cyclobacteriaceae > Fulvivirga. Next base: position 1,179 of record NZ_JAVJUY010000403.1, on the reverse strand, counting down.
ATCTGTACATGTACACCATCAGAGGATTGAAACCCAGATTTTTTTAATACATGTGTATGTAAATCGGTAGAGAAGGCCTCCTCAGGAGTGAGCCTTAGTGTTACTGTCTTTTTCAATGTTGTAAGGTTTTTATCCTTAAAATTTATCTCGAACCAGCGAATGAAAAGTTATACCCGAAGTTGACTCCAAAAGTATATGCAAAGGTAATTTTTCCTTTTTCTAAACTATCAAATGCCTCACTAAAGTTAGGATCGTTCTCAAAGTTTCGGTAACCAGAGCCAGCCCCAACAAATAAGTCAATGGTAAATCCTTTATCTCTTGTATTTTGGATAAGCCTATACCCGAGTAGAAGCATATACTCTACCCTTTGCTCTGAAGCACTGGCTCTCACGACATTATCAGGGAATAATATATTCTGTGTATTTACAAAGTGGCTTTCATTACTAAACCTCAGCTCATGACCAAAGTACCAAAGCGCATAATTTCTGGAAGTTTTGTTATAAAACTTTTGACGAATACTCACACTATACCCCCTGGTAAAAACTTCACCAAGCGGTACATCAAAATCTTCTGTAAAAAATGGGTCTCTAATGCCTTCAAATTCAAATTCGTGACCCAGGCGTTCCTGCATATAAAATTCCATTCCAAATGGTATTCGCCCAATAAAAGTTGCAAATGGATTAAAGCTCATTATTAAGCCCTGAAATTCATTACCCTTGGCGTCAAAATAGTTGAATTTTCTTTTGCCTTTATACTTATATGCACCAACACCATATTGTTTATTTCGTTTTACCTTAGTCTCTATAACTTGTTGATTTTCAATTGGTTGATCATATATTGGTTTATAATATCCAGAAAGTGTACCATCGTTTTTATAAAGCTCCCACCTCCCTACTTTTTTGCTATTTTCTTCAATCGTTCCTTTTGTTTGTAATGTACCATCCGGGTAATATCCGTAATATTCTCCTCTACCATTGGTGAAATCGCACTCTCCTTCCAACTCACCACCTTCGTAATAATATTTCCACACTCCTTCGTGCTTGTCGTTCACTATTGTTCCTATTAATCTTATGTTCCCATTTTTGTAGTATTCTTTATACTCCCCTGTGCCCTCATTGAATACCACTTCACCTTTTGATAGTCCATCTTCATAGAAAAGCCCCCAGTGCCCAGATTTCT
>NZ_JAVJUY010000402.1:0-3706 GCF_040220315.1 Fulvivirga sp. | reverse complement strand
TTGGCTTCATATCATAACTTTATTTTTACTTTTTTTCCTTCCATTTCATATTGTATGTTGTAGGTAAAACTCAAGCCTTCCATAATTTCCTTTAAAGTTTCATTATCAAATTTCCCCTTTATATGCCATCTGCTTGTCTGAGTGCCTGATACCTCAAAGGTGACGCCGTACCAACGCTCTACTGTGGTAATGAACTCATTCAGGTCAGCATCTTCAAATACGATGATGCCATCTTTCCAACCTAAATCGAACAGTTCATCCAACTCCTTCTTTTCCTGTGTTTCTAATACTTTATCATAGGCTAACTGCTGACCGGGTTCCAATAAAGTTTCCCGTCCGGAGGCTTTTCCTGTGATTTTGACTTTTACTTTTCCTGTAGCCAGTGAAACCCGGATATCCTGTTCGCTCTGAAATGCCCGCACATTGAAAGATGTGCCTATCGCTACTGTTTGCACTGTTCCGGAGGTCACCACAAAAGGTTTGTTGGGATCGTGTGCTACCTCAAAAAATGCCTCACCCACCAATTCAACATTTCTGGTAGAATCGGTGAATGGGTCCTGGTAAGTAATAGAACTTGATGAGTTTAGGTTGACCACTGTACCATCAGGAAGACGTAAAGTAGACCTTTGTCCTGCTGGATTCTCTTTTATAGTCGTATTGATGTTCGCAACATTTTCCGCCTTTTCTGGTGAAATCGTGATGTAATAGAAAAAAGCGGCTGAGGCAATGATAAAGAGTAAAGAAGCTGCAATTTTTGGAATAACATAAAAAAATCTATTTCGATGATTTCCTTTTTGCTCGGTAGTGCTTTCATCAGCTTGTAGTATGGCTTCAAGAGTTGTTTCAAGTTGATCATCAAAATGCACGTGATCTTCAAAATCCTCACTGCTTCTAAATTTTATCCCCCGAATAATTTCGATGGCCTGGTAAACTGTATTTTTTTTCTCCGGGTTGGATGCTATCCAGGATTGCCAGAACTGATTGCGATCGGCATCAGGTTCTATTACCCACTTTTTAAAATCTTCGTCTGTAAGAAAATCTTCTAATTTATAGTTGTGGTAATTCATGGCTAAGATTATACTCTAATAAGAAAGCACACCCCTAAAACGACATCATGTAATTGGAAAAAATTTTTGCCCCCTGATTACCAGGGTCCTGTAAATGGGAAGGAAAATCCTTTTTTAGACAAAATGGATCATAGAAATTAAGGCAAATACATCTACAATCAGACTTATCTTCAGCTTTCCAAGAGCTTTGTAAATGAGATTGCGGGCAGATTTAGTGCTGGACAAATCCATGACATCGGCCACATCCTTATAATTCATATTTTGATAATAAAAATAATATATAGCTTCCCGCTGACGTTCGGAAAGTTGTGATAGGGCGTGCTTTATTTTATGAGTTCTCTCCTCAGATTTTTGCCGATTTATGATATAATCCTCTGCCGAATATTCGATTTCAAAACACTCTACTTTCTGATGTCGCAAATCCAGTGATTTGGCTTGCTTCAGCCGATAGATAATCTTTCTCTTCAATGATATCAGCAGGTATTTAAGAATTGAATCGGTGTCGGAAAGGTTCTTACGGTTTTTGCGTAGTTCTACAAAAATGTCCTGAATGCAATCCAAAACCAGCTCTTTGTCCAATGTGTATTGAACACTATAATCCAGTAGCCTGTTGAAATACTGTTTATAAATATGGATGAAAGCTGCCTCATTCCCCCGCTTGAAAGCTTGCCAGCATTCCAGATCACTAGAAAATTGAGATTTCCTCTTTTCATCAGCGGAATGATTAAGATTCTTTAAGGGTTTTGCCTGGAATTGCATGGGTTGTTGAGAAATTCGCAAAAACTAATCTGGGCTATTTTAGGGAGAAATCAAAAGATAACCTAGTGAATAAGTCTAAGATAACAGTCATTTAAACTTAGATTAATAGTGTAGATCCGCTAATACCAAGCCACCTTCTAAGTAGCTAGTCCCTGAAAGTTTTTCCCGGTTGATCAGCCAAAAACAGGTGACCCTGGGTGTCATTGTAGGAGCTGGAAAATAGAATTAGTCATTCCGGTCATTGGTCGCTACTAAATGGATGACCAGGTGTTATTTATCACGCTTAGTCCCTCTTTCTCAGTCAACCAGGTGCCTCAGGTAAATGCAGATGGATTTAAAAGGAAAGCAGTTATTCATGATGAAGAAAAATCTTGAAGCAACAGAAAAACCAAATTCCAATACTTGAGAAACAACCCAAAATTTTTTTGAAAATTTCCGCGGGATAGATTCCAGGATTTCGTCCTAATCATAAACACTATTACACAAAATAATAGTCAAGTATTAAGTAAATATTAAAGTCATGAAAAAGTTACTTTTTGGTTTAATGATTCTTGGACTAACCACCCAATCCTTTGCTCAGGTCACACTCCCTGAGTTTGAAGTACGAGCTACCAACTATAAATATCTGAATAGTGTGAACCCGGAAGAAGTAGCGGATACCGATGTACGTAACCTGGAGGAAAAAGTAGCCAGTTTTGACCTAAAAGGTGCAGCATTCTATGAAGAAGATAAGGACCTTTATAGTGTTCAGTTTTTTATTCCAAATGGCAAAATTCTTGCTGCCTATGACAAGGATGGCACACTGCTACGTACCATCGAAAAATTTGAAGATGTCATATTACCTACCCACATAACTGAAGCCATTTTAACAAAATTTCCAAATTGGGTACCTACAAAAGATCAGTATTTAGTGAATTACCGTGAATCCTCAGATGCAGCCAGAAGACTATATAAAATCAAACTCCAGAATGAGGATAAAACGATAAAAGTAAAAATTGATGCAGAGGGTAATTTTATCTAAGGATTTCCTGCTGCATGCATAAAGAATCAGTGCTTTTATTAATAGGAAGGTCATCTCAAATGGGGTGGCCTTTTTTCTTTAGTGAATATGTACTTTATGAACCGTGGCTTGTGGCTCTCAAGCCATCAGGTCTTGTAGGAGGATTACCTGCGGTGATTAGTATGAGACAATACTAGGGCCAAAGTTGGTGTTTTCACCAACTTTCATAGATGTTAGTGCTGTAGCGTTTCAGAGAATACTGCTATTCGAAGTAGAATAAATGGATTACTTTCAGTCATCCATAAGTGACCACTTCTGCAAATAGAAATCCTATCATCTGCTTTTTGCAGATGATTTATGGATTACCTGCGGTGATCCATGTCGGCCCCGAAGTCTAAATGCAATCCCATTCTCCTTCGTCGAATAGTTAATTTTCTCATAAAACTTCATGTTGGTTTTATCACTAACATGTGGTATATCAGACAATACTGCTATCGAAGTAGAATGGATGGATTACTTTCAGTGATCCATAAGGGACCACTCCTGTAAATAGAAAACTGTCAATGCGTTGCATTGTCTGTTTTTGATTTTTTTCCGAAAAGTGAAGTAAAACTTCCCTTTTCTCTTAAAAATCAAAAACCCTGACAACCTACGGTTGCCAGGGTTTTCTGCTTGATGTGGGCCCTAATGGATTCGAACCATTGACCCCCTGCTTGTAAGGCAGGTGCTCTGAACCAACTGAGCTAAGAGCCCAAATTTTTCTCGGGTATTACCTGAACCCGAAAAATTCGGATTGCAAATGTAGCATAGTTTGTGACTATTGCAAACAGTTTTTTTCTTTAGTTAAATTATTGTGAGAAATGTTGAAGAATGTGCACAA
>NZ_JAVJUY010000401.1:0-2548 GCF_040220315.1 Fulvivirga sp. | reverse complement strand
CATGATTCTAACTGAACAATAAGGATGCCTAATATTAAAATAGTTGTTAATATGTAAACAAAATTAACTAACCACGTAAAAAGATAGATATTAGTAATCTAAACGCATTCGATTAATTCGTGTTATACAAATATGGCAGATATTCTTTCAGTTGAAAATTTAACCAAGACATTCAAATCAGGAAACAGAGAGCTTACAGTACTTGATAATGTAACATTTACCATTGAAGAAGGAGCAACAGCCACCATTGTGGGGCCTTCTGGCAGTGGTAAAACTACCTTGTTAGGCCTGTGTGCGGGACTAGATGTGGCCACCAGCGGCACCGTTTCCCTCAATGGAATAAAATTAAATGCGTTGGATGAAGATGACCGGGCATATACACGAAATCAATACATCGGGTTTGTTTTTCAAAATTTTCAACTGCTACCAACACTTACTGCCCTTGAAAATGTGACCGTTCCGCTAGAACTAAGAGGCGAGAAAGGGTATAAACAAAAGGCCATTGATTTATTAACGCGTGTTGGTTTGGGAGACAGAACCGATCATTATCCATCTCAGCTATCGGGTGGTGAACAGCAACGTGTGGCGATTGCCAGGGCGTTTATCACAGATCCAAAAATTCTATTTGCAGATGAACCCACTGGTAATTTAGATGAAGAAACGGCTGCCCAGGTAGAAGAACTACTCTTTGATTTAAATAAGCAGAAAGGTACAACTCTGGTGATGGTTACACACAATTTGGAGTTAGCTTCCAAAACAGAACGAATACTTCGGATTAAAGGTGGGAAGTTGGTAGATGATCAGAAAGTAGCTCTAGCCTGATGGAGTATAAAATTAAAATTGATCGAGGTAAGAAAAATATTTTGAATGACCCATGGGTGTGGCGTATGGCCTTCCGAGATGCGCGCAATAATCCCATGAGGCTTTTGCTTTTTATCAGTTCAGTGATTATTGGAATAGCAGCGTTGGTTTCAATAAATTCATTCAACATAAACCTGCAAAGAAGTATCGACAGCCAGGCTAGGGAGCTTCTGGGTGCCGATTTTGTGCTAGATGGAAACAAGCGTTTTGAGCCTGAGATATATAGTACCATTGATTCTATTCCTGTTGAAATGGCAGGTGAGTCCAGCTTGGCTTCTATGGTTCAGTTCATGACAAGTACCTCCGGGGTACGATTGGTAAGGGTTGTGGCACTGGAGGGCGATTTTCCGTTTTACGGTGAATTAGAAACACTTCCCGGCAATGCCTATGACTTAATGAAATCAGGGCAATACGCCATGATGGATGCCAACCTTATGTCACAATACGATGTTTCAGGAGATGATTCTATAAAAGTAGGCAAACTGATTTTTAAAGTAGCTGGTGAAGTTTCCAAGATTCCTGGTGGCGGAGGCATTTCATCTACGTTTACCCCATCGGTTTATATAAGCGCAAAGTACCTGGATTCTACAGGGCTTGTACAATATGGCAGCAGGGTCGATTATAAATTATTCTTTAAAGTACAGAATGAGGAACAGGTAGAAAGTGCAGTCTCCGTTTTGCAGCCAATAGCTATAAAATATGGTCATTCTGTAGATACTGTCAAAGACCGTAAGAATAGCTTGGGTGAAGGTTTTAAAAATATGTATCGCTTTTTTAACCTTCTGGCTTTTGTAGCATTAATACTAGGTTGCATAGGTGTGGCCAGTTCTGTTCATATTTATGTAAAGGAGAAGAAGGAATCAGTAGCAGTTCTGAGATGTGTCGGTGCGTCTGGCTGGCAATCTTTTAATATTTTCTTTATTCAGGCCGTTGTTACAGGATTTATAGGCAGTTTACTTGGTGTTGTATTAGGAGTTGCTATCCAATACCTCATACCGTCATTGCTTCAGGAGTTTATTCCGCTTGATTTGGATATGCAGTTGGCATGGTCAGCTATTGGCGAAGGCTTGCTATTAGGCGTGCTCATTGGCATATTATTTTCTGCTTTGCCTTTGCTGGCCGTTCGGTTTATTCCGCCACTTGCAGTACTCCGATCTGGGTTTGAACCTTTGAAAAACTTTTCTAAGTCGCGCGTTTTTGTTTCAATACTTATTATTTTGTTCCCATTGCTTTTTGCAGCTTATCAATCAGAGAGTTTGGAGATAGGTGTATTTTTCTTTCTGGGTATTTTGCTGGCCTTTGCAGCACTATCTGGTGTTGGCTGGTTAATAATGTACTTGGTGAGGAGGTTTTTTCCTTCTAACTGGGGGTTCATCTGGAAACAAAGTTTAGCTAATTTGTACAGGCCAAATAATCAGACTTTAGTGTTGGTAGTTGTAATTGGCCTTGGCGCTTTTCTCATTGCCACACTTACTATTGCGCAAAGTAGTTTATTAAACCAGGTTGAGTTTGTGGGTGATAAAAATCAATCGAATACCATTCTATTTGATATACAACCCTCTCAGAAAGAGGAAGTTATACAGCTTACGAAAGAGAACGATCTGGAGCCTAAGCAGGTGGTGCCCATCGTTACATGCAGGATAAGTGAGATAAACGGTAAGACTATTTCAGATATTCAAAATGATAC
>NZ_JAVJUY010000400.1:0-10915 GCF_040220315.1 Fulvivirga sp. | reverse complement strand
CTGTTAATTTTATTTACTTCCGTGGATTGAGTTATCCTGAAATTTTTAATGAATATGTCGCCAGAACTAAAACGCAGAAATATGCAACTAGTAAAACACAAGAAGTTGATCTGGCTGAAAAAGCCCACCAGATAAAGCAGTATATGGCAACAGAAAAACCATATTTAGATTTTGAGTTGAACTTATCGGATCTGGCCGACCGCCTGGAAATGAATCCACGAGAATTATCACAGCTTATTAACGACCAGCTAAAAATGAATTTTTACGAGTTTGTGAATACCTACAGGGTAGAAGAGGCCAAGCAACTTCTTAAAAAATTTAGCACTTCTGAAAAGCGCATTAATGAAGTGATGTATGATTCCGGTTTCAGCTCCAAATCTACCTTCAACGAGATTTTTAAGCGCACCACAGGGATGACACCCAAAGAATTCAGATCGCACACCCAAAAAAAATAGTCCGGACACACGCACACGTACTTTTAAAGGTTCATTTTCAACCATACTTGCTGTATGAACAAGAAAATAGTAATGTTATCGCTCAAGTCATTCCTCCTGGGGTTGTTGGGAGTTGTAGTGACTGCCCTTTTTCTGTACTTCGTTACACTTGACCTTCGTTGGATGGTACTGCTACTCACCGGCTACTATTTTGGATTAGGCTATTTCATTTTCTCAAAGTCCGAAAAGCCAATGGTGGCTATCTGTGCTGGTGTTATAAGCCCCATGCTCTTTCTGTATTTATTACTTGGCGAATTGCCCGATTTATACTTTCTCATACCCTTAGTGGTGATGGTAAACTTCCTCGGCTATTGGGTAAACGCGAATGGCACAAGCAAACTCAAACAACTAGCAGTCTATTTCTTAGTGGTTGCCTTGGCGGTTGGCAGTTTTAAAATTATTCCAACGCTAGTACAAAACCAGTTAGTAAAAGTGATAGACCAGCCCGCACCAGACTTTCAGTTCACTGATTTGGGCGGCCATGTAATTACAAAAGAACAACTGCAAGGGCAGGTTGTGGTGCTCGACTTTTTCGGTACGTGGTGCAAACCATGTATTAAAGAGTTAAAGGAGCTGGAACCTATCAGGGAAAAGTACAGCGAGGTAAAATTTTATGTAGTGAGCACTGCGCAAGGTGGCGACACCATTGAAAAAGTACGGGCCTTTTCAGAAAAAAGAGGTCGAGGCTTCACCTTTGGTTTTGATGAAGGCGGCACCATGCACCAATCATTTAAATTTACCGGTGTGCCTGCACTGGTGATTATCGATAAAAAAGGCAACATGCGCATGAAACACGAAGGCTTTAACCCTTCAGAAGATATCGCTTCGGCTATTACTAGTTTGTTGGATGAGCTTTTGGAGGAATAGGGGGAAGATTTTAAAAAATAGACTACCCCGTCATACCCATTACAAATACCTGAACAAATTCCTTCATTTTTGAGATGATGCGTTCGCCTATTGCTCTTGCCTGTAGTACGCTAGGGCGATTGTCCAAGCACTTGAAAACATCATCTCTAAGGGGTTCTTGTTCGCTGTAGATGTAGGTATCTATTAATGCTTTAAATTGTTCTTTATCCAAATGCTCCTCCTCACAGAGCTTGTCTAAGGCCAAAACCTTCTGATCTTGCCAGTACTTCTCAAACTCATCTGAAATCATATCTGCATTGGCAATCTTTGGAAGGTGTTCTTCGATAAACTTCTCAATCAACTCACGTTTGCTTCTCAACTCCATCTCATTGCTGAGCATATCCAGAATCTGTTTCTTCTGCTTCTCAGCTTCACTTGTCTTGGCTGCTTTAAGTTTGGCTAGTAACCTAATGATATAGCTCACATTGATCTCATCTCTATGGATTAGCTCCAGCTCAAAATCTACATCATTAAGTATGGATTCCTTTTGCTTAGCCGTATCACTTTTCACCTTATCATACAGGTCAAGGTACTTGCTTTTATAATCTTCAAAAGCCTGCTCCGTCATGGGCAAATCATCCCAGCTAAAGTCTGTGAATGAGGTCAGTACATTCTTCACCCTCATTAAGGCTCTAAAGGCTTGCACAAAGGCCATTTCATCCTCCTCTGTGAGTAGATCATCTACACTTCCAACAGTTGGTGCTACCTTGAGCAAGTCGGCAAATGCATTGCTGAACTTCCTTACTATATCTTCATAAGGTGGTAGAATGATCTCCTCAATTGCCTCTTTATTAGAGAACAAAGTAATGGCATCATCAGTAGCCTTTTTAAGGTTTCTGAAGGCCAATATATTTCCTTGAGACTTAGTCTCATTGATGATCCTGTTGGTGCGGGAATAAGCCTGTATGAGACCGTGATAACGAAGGTTCTTATCTACATAAAGGGTATTGACCATCTTGGCATCAAACCCCGTTAAAAACATGTTTACTACGAGTAGAATATCTAATCTATCACTATCCGGAAAGTCTTCTTTTTCACGGTTCTTTAAACGCTTACTAATGTCTTTGTAATAGTTCTCAAACTGCTGGCTGTCTTTGGTGGTAAACTTGGTTTCATACATCGCATTATAGTCTGAAATAAACTCCTCCAGCTTATCTCTTGTGTGACTATTGATGTATTTGGCCTTTGGTTCCGCTGCCATGGATAACTCCTCATCTCCTGGTAACATGCCCGTTGCATCAGGATCATCTTCATTTACTCCATAGGTAAAAATAGTGGCTACTCTCAGGTCATGTTTACCCTCTTCCTTTTTCTTTTTAAATAGATCGTAATAGGTAATGAGGTTTGGTATTCCACTGACAGCAAAAATAGAAGAGAAGGCCTTTTTATGTGTTTTGGTAGGATGATAGTCTATGACATAATCCACTATCTTCTCCAGACGTTCGGGTGAGTCGATTACCTCTGATTTATCAATGTCCTCGACCTCAATATCTATGAGGGTATTTCCTTTTTGTTTGTACTTACCGACATACTCTACACCAAACTTTAGTACGTTCTGATCTCTGATAGCATCTGTGATAACATACTTGTGTAAACACTCCCCAAATAGGTCTTTGGTGGTGCGCTTACCTAAGTTGTTCTTAGCAGCATTTTCAGCAAAGATTGGGGTACCAGTGAAGCCAAACAATTGACTGTTTTTAAAGTAGTTTACAATGCGTTGATGTGTGTCTCCAAACTGGCTGCGATGGCACTCATCGAAAATGAAAACCACCCGCTTATCTCTAAGCTTATCCAGTTGTTTTTCGTACCTGGTTTTAGATATCGCATTGTTCAATTTCTGAATGGTAGTGAGCACCAGCTTCGTATCATCAGTGAATTGTTTAACCAGAGAGGAGGTATTGTCCGTCACGTCTACACTGCCTTTTTTGAAGCTGTTAAACTCATTCATGGTTTGGTAATCCAAATCCTTACGATCTACCACAAACACTACCTTATGCACCTCAGGTAAGTCCATTACTATCTGGCTAGCCTTAAAGGAAGTAAGGGTTTTGCCTGAACCTGTAGTATGCCAAATGTAGCCGTTATCTGTGGTGGTTTTTACATGATTAATAATGGCCTCCACCGCATAGTATTGATAAGGCCTCAATACCATCATAATCTTATGCGTCTCATTCATGACTACATAATGGGCAATCATGTTACTCAAATGGTCTTTGGATAGAAAAGTATCTGTAAAAGCTGGTAGCTCACTTACTCGTTTATTATTAGGCTCAGCCCAGAAGAAGGTCTGCTTATAGGTCTCAAGTCTGTTATTCGCCAGGTACTTAGTGTTTACGCCATTACTAATTATGAAGAGCTGTACATATTGGAATAGACCATTATTACTCCAAAATGATTGACGCTGATAGCGGTTGATCTGATTGAAAGCCTCCTTCATTTCTATACCCCTACGTTTCAGTTCTACCTGAACCAATGGGAGACCATTAATGAGTATGGTTACATCATAACGGTTCTTGTAAGTACCCTCTTGAGTTACCTGATTGGTAACCTGAAAAATATTTCGATCTCGCTGCTCACTATCAAAAAATTGAAGGTAGATAGTGTCTCCATCTTCTTTGGTTAATGCATATCGATCTCTGAGCGTTTTAGCCTTCTCAAATACATTGCCTTTAGCCAAGTGATTTAGGACTTGCGCAAACTCTTTATCACTAAGCCGTATTTTATTAAATGACTCTAACTGCGTTTTTAGATTTGATAATAAGGCCGAAACATCAGGAATAGCTACACGACCATACCCCAACTCAGTGAGCTGTTTGATGAAGTTATTTTCTAATATAGCTTCTGGCTGAGTGGTCATTATTTGTCTCTGAAAATAGATTTATAATTTGATTCAATGTCCAATACTTCTGATTCTGTAAGGGAGGCAAACTCTTCATCTCTTGCTCTCTTTGAAAGTTTTCCATCATTTTGATCGAGAAACCTTACTAATAATGAAACTAGTTTGTCCGGCATTTCATATTCATCATCAAGATACCTTTTAAACTCATCATAGTTAGTTAAGTAATCTACTTCCTTTGGAATAATGTTTTCTATTGTATCCTTAACACAATCATAGAGAAATTCGGCTTGTTTGGTTGCATCAAAAAAGCGGTAGTAATCGAAAGTATCGTTCAATACTTTTACGTTATGATCTTCTGTTTCTTCCCATTCAATAAAGTCTAGTAAGGGCTGTGAATATGCTTCTAAAACTAGTCTGTAATCACCTATATGGTCTAAAATGGATGAGGATATGGGGAATATCATCCCTTGTTGGGAGAACCTCTTTTTAGCAAGAACATGATGGATTAAGTAGCGGTGAATTCTTCCATTGCCGTCTTCAAAGGGGTGAATAAATACAAAACCAAATGCGATTATGGTAGCTGCGAGTACAGCATTCATTTCACTTTTTAAAAGTAAATCATTAGTATTTAACAGTCCTGTGATCAATTTATCCAGGTCTTCCCATCTGGCAGAAATGTGTTCGGGAATTGGTTCGGCTGATGATCGGTCATGTTCACCAATAAAACCTCCTTTTTTACGAAAACCCATTTCAATAAATCGTGCACTTTCAATGACGATTTGTTGTAATCTGAGTAATTCTTTTTCAGACAAATCCTTAGTGCCTGCCTGCCCAATGGCGCTTCCCCATCTGGCTGCTCGTTTACTTTTCGGACTTTCACCTTCAATTGTAAATGAAGCCTTTGAATCTTTTAGAAGTAAGAATGCGGACGTTCTTTGGAGTATATCTTTTCGCAAGCCATTCAAATAGCCTTCTGTTTTTTTAGCATAATTCTCGGAAATGAATTTTTCTAATTTTACCGATTTCCGAATTAATGGACAATAATTAATTGTTCCGGGTAAATTGTTGACAATACGATGCCTTGGTGAGCTTTTCCCTTCTATAGCATACTGTACCTTTTCATCTATTAGAGGAACGTAATTTTTAATGGTTAAATCCTGAATAGCCAATTGTTTTTGCATTAGCCATTCATAAAGAAACCAGATTTTACGGCTGTATTGACCTGTTGGTTCCAATTGTAGAATTGATAATACCTCCTTCTCAGATAGTTTATCAAACAGCTTCTTAAAGAACAAAAGGTTTAAGCCTTCATATTTTAATGCGAATATCAAATGCTTGTATAAGGTGTCATCAAAAGCATTTCTTGATGAGAACACCCGCCAATGATGCTCACTATAGCTTCGTCTTTTGTCACTTACAAGGGACAATTGCTCCGGTAAAGGCATGGCCAATTGGAGCTTTTCTATGATAGCACCATAACCCACTAATGTGGCCTCCTCAGGGGCTTGTCTTCCGTGTAAAACAGTTACTCTAAGCGAAAAACGATTGCTGTTCATTGGTTTTGCTAAAAAAACATTTTCCCTAAATGTAGTGTAAAAATGGGTATATCTTCGGAAATATAGGTATAAATATTGTTTTAGTTGGAAAAATGGGTTTATAGGTAATGGAAAAACAGGTTTTGCGATGGAAAAACAGGTTTAAAATATTCATATGCAGGAAAAGCAGGTTGTAAAAGCTAAGTGACACTCAAAATGGTGAGAAAAACAGGCGCATGTCAAGAAATACGTGCGCATTTTGACAATATTTAGGAAATACATGCGCATATCTTTCATACAAACATCTGCTGCAACAGCCCTTTTTTAAAGGTTTGGGTTTGGGTTATTTGTTGGTTTACCTTCTCAATTTTATCATCAATAGAAGAAAGATAATTGCCTATTTTAACCTGTTCCTCTTTGGAAGGAATATTAAATCTAATTTTAGACATTTCCTTTTTACTAATCTCCAAGAATGTAGAACCCTGCGACTTTCGAATAAATACTTTCTTATTATTCTTTATCAAATAGTATACAAAATTTGAATCATTTTTATCGCTAACTATTATCGATTGAAATCCTTGATTCGTTGTTGATTCCTTTAATGCAAAGCTCACCTCAGCTATAGTGGCTCGACTAGTAAAGAGAATTGTACCAATCGGAAGAAGTTTTGCCGAGGATTTTAACAAACCCAGATTGGTTATTTTCCTTTCGCTGTCCTTTACTGTTCTTTGTCTTATTTCTGTTGGTGTAAACCAATTGATATCACCATTCCAATACTCATTTATATTCGTTTCTGGTGTGCCACCCCCTTCAATAATTGATATATTACCCAACCTCTTTTCCTCCCACTCGGGAAAGTCATTACCATTCTCATCCTTAAAGCGGATTTCTTGGGAGAAGAGCTTTTGCATCACGCCTTTTTTGTACTGCTCCAGCAGCTCCTTTTTGCGGGTTAGTTGTTGGATTTTTGTATCGACAGCACTAAGGAAATCAGCTATTTTTTTCTGCTCCGGGAGGGAGGGTACAAATGTTACAATTGATTCAATTGTTTTTTTTGAAAGACTTGGAACACCTGACGCCTCATTATGTTTGTACCAATTAACTTTTTGGAAGATATTGTAAATGAAGTAAGGTTCGCATTCTTTGAATGAATGAGTATAAAAAAGAGTATCAACAGTCCAGAATTTTCCATTAAAATAGAATGGTTTATCTATTGAACCCTTCCTTCCAATAAATACTGTTTCACCTTCGTATAATGCTTCGTTTACTTTGGTCATCAATCCACCAGTTCCGAACACTGGTATATCACCACTCTTCAAATGCTTATAATCTCTACCAGATCCAATTTTCAGAAGCTCATTAATCTTTCTTTTAAACCAGACTTCGTCATGACCTTTAAACCTCAATTTAGGAACCCTTTTCACCTGTTTTTTATCTACTGTGGTGGTCATGGTTGAGGGGGTTTGGGGTTGTTGTCTTTGGAAATACGGGCTTCGAGTGCCTCAGCCCTCAGATTTGCGTTGTTGTCTGAGGCTCTCTGTTCGCTGGCTGAGGCTCTCGAAGCTAGCGTTTCGGGATCTGCCTTAGTAAGCCGCCCTTCGAGGACCTCAGGGCTCAGTTTTGCTTTGTTGTCTGAGGCTCTCGAAGACAACATTTCGGGATCGTTGTTAGTAAGCCGCCCTTCGAGAACTTCGAGTTCCTCAGCTTCCACCTCAGGGCTCAGGTTTGCCTCAGGGCTCAGATCGCGATAAGCGATGGCCAACTCTGGCAGCTTATGATGTTCATCATTAATCAATGCCTCTTTTTTCTTTCTGCTCCAGCCTTGCACTTGTTTTTCACGTTCAAAAGCCCAGTCGATTCTGGGGTAGCGTTCATAATACACCAGTTTTACAGGAAGCCTTTTTTTGGTGTGTTTTGCACCTTTGCCGGACTGATGTTGCTCCAACCTGATCTCCAAATCTTTAGTGCTTCCTGTGTAGTAGCTGCCATCGCTACACAGCAATATGTACATAAACCCCTGCATTAAAACGGACTTTTTATTCCCAGTTCATTGCAATAATTTCTTATTAGCTCATCAGTAGCCTGCATTTCCTTTTCAAGGTTTTGAAGTTCGTTTGCCACTGCTTCTATATCCACCGGTTCTTCTTCTTCAAACGTATCTACATAACGGGGGATGTTGAGGTTATAATCATTCTCAGCTATTTCTTCCAAGCTGGCTACATAGCTGTATTTATCTTCTGTCTTGCGATCTCGGTAGGTGGTGAGAATTTTTTCAATATCCTCTTCACGCAAGTAGTTTTGGGTCTTCACCTTTTCAAAATGTTGGCTTGCATCTATAAACAAGATATTGTCAGGATTCTGGCGCTTCTTCCTCAAAACCAAAATGCAAGTCGGTATACTTGTGCCGTAGAAGATGTTAGCAGGCAAGCCAATCACCGCATCCAGGTAATTGCGGTCTTTAATCAAATACTCTCTAATATGCCCTTCAGCTGCTCCACGAAACAAAACCCCATGCGGTAATACACAGGCCATAATGCCATCATCAGCTAGCTGATGTACCATGTGTTGCACAAAAGCAAAGTCAGCCTTACTACTTGGTGCCAGTTTACCATAAGCAGAGAAACGGTCGTCATTAATCACGGCATTGGGGTTCCAGTTGGCAGAGAACGGTGGATTGGCTACAATGGCCTCAAAGCGCATGTCAATATGCTGTGGATGCTCTAAGGTATTATCATTTTTAATATCAAACTTGCGGTAGTGTTGCCTATGCATGATCATATTCATGCGGCATAAGTTGAAGGTAGTAGGGTTCATCTCTTGTCCGTAGAACTTACCTACTTCTATCACATTTTTAGCTACCCTAAGTAACAAAGACCCAGATCCACATGTGGGATCATAGACACTTTTTAGTCGTTTTTTACCATCCGTAACAATGCCTGCTAATACAGCACTTACTTGCTGAGGGGTATAGAACTCACCCGCTTTCTTACCAGCACCACTGGCAAACTTACCTATGAGGTATTCGTAGGCATCACCTAATACATCGGCCTCCGTATCTTCCAAATGAAAGTCAATGGCATCTAAATGAGTCATTACTTTCACAATTAATTCATTCTTAGCATCAACAGTCTTACCGAGCTTTGAGGAGGTCAGGTCTAAGTCTTCAAAGAGGTTTACAAACTCCTCCTCACTTTCTGTACCCATCGTACTTTGCTCTATGTGGTTAAGCACTTTGGTAAGATCATCCAATATAAACTTGCTTTTACCTTCCCCATTGCCTCTTTTAGCCAGCTCATGGAACAATTCTGAAGGTTTGAGGAAATACCCTCTGGCCTCTAGTGCCATATCTTTTACAGCATCTAAATATGGCTGATGTTCTTTTGAGTTTTCATCTAACTGATCATAGGTAAAGCCGTCCCTCTTAAGTATTTCATTAGCATATAACTCCATGCTACGGCTGAGGTATTTGTAAAATATAAATCCTAGAATATAATCCCTAAAATCATCGGCATCCATCTTCCCTCTAAGGGTATCAGCTATATTCCATAGCTGCTGCTCTAGTTTTCTTTTTTCTTCGGTCATCCTGTTCTCAACAATTCTAATAAGAGTTTAAGATACTGACTACTGTCGATTTTCGATAAATTATTAAATATTATATTGTCAAAATGATGTAATTAAGTGTAGAGTTTCACATATCAGTGATTAACTTTACGAATGATTTTGTACAGTATTGTTCTCATCTCCCATACTCAATCCCTCTAATCTTCCACACGAACTCAGCGGCCGGGGGTTTTACAATGGCTTCATCAACTACTCTTTTGTCTAACAAGGCTTTGGCCATAGGGGAGTCCATCAAGATATAGTCAGGGTTGCCAATAAGTTCTTCGTACTCCACAATGCGCATTCTTTTTTTGTTGTAGTGTTAATCGGCATTTCAGCGTTGGTTTGCTAGTTGTTATCATACAGTTATATAAGGTTTAAACTCAACTTTTAAGTGATCAATCTGGCCTCACTAGAATAGCCAATAATAAAGCAGACACAATCTTTTGATCCTATAACTATTCATGCTTTATTGTGTTAATGAGCTTACGGTGCGTAGTATTGTGTATTAAATCAGCCATCATTATAAAAGTCTAATTTGAATCTTGAATTTGTCAATCCGTTAGTTTGGGGTGTTCCTTTATTCATAGTTCTGGTTTTAGTAGAACTTACGTATAGTCACACTCACGATAAAAAGCTATATCAGTGGAAAGACCTGCTGGCAAGTTCAGCGATGGGCTTAGGGTCAGTTTTAATCGGCCCACTAATTAAACTCATTTCTGCGGCTACCATTTTTTATGTAGTGTACGAGCTTTTTAACCCTGAAGTAAATGGCGTGCGAACCAATATTATGGGTTATGAGTCGTTCGGCTGGGCTTGGTATATCTGGCTGATATGCCAGTTTTTAGATGACTTTACATATTATTGGCTGCACCGCTTTAATCACACTGTGCGGTTTATGTGGGCGGCACATATCGTACACCATTCATCCAAAAACTTCAATTTCGGTACAGGTCTGAGAAATGGATGGTTCACCCTTTTATATAAGCCACTTTTTTACATGTGGTTGCCTGCTATTGGCTTCCATCCGGAAATGGTATTGGTATGTTTAGGGATTGAAGCGTTATGGCAATTTCAGTTGCATACTCAGTTTGTTCCTAAACTGGGCTTTTTAGAAAAATTTCTGAATACACATACACAACATCAGGTGCACCATGCTAAAAATTTAGAATACCTTGACAAAAACCATGGAGGCTATTTAAACATTTTTGATAAACTCTTCGGAACCTGGAAAGAGCTGGATGAGAATGTTGAAATTGAGTATGGTGTAGTTCATGACCCTGAATCTTATAATCCTTTAGTCATTGTATCTCACGAGTATGCCAACATTTGGCGCGACATTAAGAAATCGAACAGTGCGTATGAGGCATTTATGTATACTTTTGGAGAGCCCGGCTGGAGCCCCGATGGTTCTACCAAAACAGTGAAACAACTACAGCGATAACGACAGTTACAATTCCAACCTTTTCGCGTGAAGGAGTGTCTTAGACAAAAATAAACGCACAAAAGATGAAACTTAATTTGTTCACCCTTGCCCTCAT
>NZ_JAVJUY010000399.1:0-4319 GCF_040220315.1 Fulvivirga sp. | reverse complement strand
TTATCCGATAGGATTCTAACTCATCTTGAGTTTTTGCTGTAGCAGCAGCAATTTCTTCTAATATCGTATTAACCTTTTCTTTCATTATTAAATTATCATTCCTGCACCAACGGTTTCATTACTAAACTCGTCAATAATAATTACCGAGCCGGTATTTCTGTTCTTTCTATATGCGTCAAAAAATAGAGGCCTGGCTGTTTTTACCTGAATTCTGGCAATGTCATTTGCCTTTATTTCTTTATCATTTTCAGATTTCTCTAATGTGTTGACATTGACTTTGTAGCGGACATCCTTGATGATACATTTGGCTTCATTGGAAGTATGTTTTATCAGATATTTTCCGCCTAGCTTCAATGGAGTTATATTAAGCCAGCAAACCATCATGTCAATATCTTGCTCAGCCATAGGCTGATTGTTAGGCTTAGCGATCATGTCGCCTCTGCTAATATCTATTTCATCTTCTAAAGTAATAGCCACAGCCATTGGTGGGAATGCCTCTGAAAGCTCCCCACCCATTGTAGCGATTGACTTTACTCTTGAAGTAAATCCTGATGGAAGCACCACAACCTCTTCACCTTTTCTAAATACACCACCTGCAATATTTCCAGCGTAGCCTCTAAAATCATGGTATTCGTCAGATTGTGGTCTGATCACCCACTGAACCGGGAATCTGCTATCGATAAGGTTTCTGTCGGAGGCTATCTGTACATTTTCAAGTGTCCAAAGTAAAGATGGTCCTTGATACCAATCCATATTTTCTGACCTGTTAACCACATTATCACCATGCAACGCAGAAATGGGAATAAATCGGATATCCGGTATTTCGAGTTTAGCATCAAATCCAAGATATTCTTTTTTGATTTTTTCAAATACCTCTTCAGAATAGTCAACCAAGTCCATTTTATTTATACAAACAATCACATGTTTGATTTGGAGCAATGAGGCTATAAATGAATGTCTTTTAGTTTGTTCGATCACCCCTTTTCTGGCGTCAATTAATATGATTGCCAGATTGGCTGTTGAAGCGCCCGTTACCATATTTCTTGTGTACTGTATATGGCCAGGAGTATCAGCAATGATGAATTTTCTTTTTGGTGTTGCGAAGTATCTATATGCTACATCGATGGTAATACCTTGCTCACGCTCTGCCTTTAAACCGTCAGTTAGTAAAGCCAGGTTTACATGCTCATCGCCCCTGTTCTGTGAAGATTGTTCAATGGCATCGATTTGATCTTCAAAGATTGATTTAGTATCATACATTAATCTTCCAATTAATGTACTTTTCCCATCATCTACACTACCGGCAGTTGTGAACCTTAAAAGGTCCATATCCATATATCCTTTGGTTGTATCGCTCATTGTTTGATTTCAATTTCCTGCTTAAAAATAACCTTGTTTCTTTCTGTCCTCCATAGCGGCTTCCGAGCGTTTATCATCGGCCCTATTGCCTCTTTCAGTTTGTCTGGCTGCTGCCACTTCTTCTATAATATCATCTAAAGTACTTGCCTCAGATTCAATGGCGCCAGTTATGGTCATGCATCCTAATGTTCTGTAGCGGATTACCCTTTCTTCATATTTTTCCCCCTCTAGCAATGTATTATATGGTGAGTCAGCAATCCATACACCTCCTCTGTTTACTACGCTTCTTTTATGCGAGAAATAAATACTAGGAAGGTCTATTTGCTCCTTTTTAATGTATTGCCATACATCCATTTCAGTCCAGTTACTAATAGGAAAAATCCTGAACGATTCTCCAACAGCTTTTTTACCATTGTAAAGATTCCAAAGTTCTGGTCTCTGGTTCTTCGGGTCCCACTGTCCAAAATCATCTCTATGTGAAAAAAATCGCTCCTTCGCTCTTGCTTTCTCTTCATCCCTTCTTCCGCCACCAAATGCGGCATCATATCCGCCTTCTTCTAACTTTTCTAAAAGTGTAATAGATTGCAATGAGTTTCTACTTGGATTCACGCCTCGTTCTTCTTGTGCTGTGCCCCTGTCTATTGAATCTTGTACAAGGCCAACATCAAGAGTCACATTGTATTTTTTTGCCAAGTTATCCCTAAAATCAAGAGCTTCAGGAAAATTATGGCCTGTGTCTATGTGTAGCAATGGGAAAGGTACTTTGGCAGGCCAAAATGCCTTTCTTGCCAAGTGAACCATAGTAATGGAATCTTTACCCCCGGAGAATAGTATGACTGGCTTTTCAAATTGCGCTGCTACTTCCCTAAAAATAAAAATAGCTTCAGCTTCTAGTTGATCTAAGTGTGATAAATTATATGAGGGCATAAATTATTCTTTTACTTTTTTTATTACATTATTAAATAAAATATCTAGTGATTCCTTAAGAGATAATTGATCTGTTTTTAAAACAAGTTGTGGTTTTTCTGGCTCAACAAAAGGGGAGTCAATACCAGTAAAATTTTTAATTTCACCTTTTCTGGCTTTTGCATATAGTCCTTTAACATCACGTTCTTCGCAGATTTCTAATGGGCAACTCACAAAAACTTCATAGTATTTATCACCGATAATTTTTGATGACAGTTCTCTAATTTCTTTTGTGGGGCTAATAAAGGAACAAATTGTAACCGCACCATTATTAGCAAAGAGTTTGGCAGTTTCAGCCGCTCTTCTGATGTTCTCTGTTCTGTCCGCCTCACTAAATCCAAGATTGTTGTTCATACCAGTTCTCAGATTGTCACCATCTAATAGCATTGTATAGACGTTTTCCTGGTGTAGTCTGTTTTCCAGACCTGTTGCTAATGTACTTTTACCCGATCCAGATAGACCAATCATCCAAATGACCATACCCTTTTGATTGAGCAATATCTCTTTATCAGAGCTTTTCAATGATTTATCAAAAATGGGGTGAATATTCTCTGCCATTATGGATATTTTTGGCCAGCAAAATTACTATTAAATAGTCTAAATAATAAATATTCTAAATATACAGTCGGTAAAAAGAACAAAATGGAATTTAATCAGAAGGTATTAATTGATATCGCCAAAAAAGCTGGCCATGAAATATTAGGAATTTATAATGATCCCCAAAAGTTCGAAGTTGTGGATCACAAAGCTGATGATTCTCCACTTACTTTAGCTGATAAAGCATCACATAACGTAATTGTTAAAGAGCTTGGGCACGCATACCCTGACATTCCTATTATTTCTGAAGAAGGGAAAGTGCCTGAATATGATATTAGAGTAAATTATGACTACTATTTTCTTATTGATCCTTTGGATGGAACAAAAGAGTTTATCAACCGAAATGGACAATTCACCGTTAATATAGCAGTTATACATAAAAATAAGCCAGTTCTAGGTGTTGTTTACACACCTGTTTCTGATGAGTTGTATTTTGGTGAATTAGATAAAGAAGCATTCAAAACTGTAGGTACCCAGAAGAAATTTTTAAAGGTTAATAATAGTAAGAATCAACGAATTGCCGTGAGAAGTAAATCTCATGCATCGCCTGAAGAAGAGAGTGTATTGGAAAAATATAATGTTGTCGACAGCATTTCTGTCGGCAGTTCTCTCAAATTCTGTATGGTGGCAGAGGGGAAGGCAGATATATATTACAGGCACGGGCCAACGATGGAATGGGATACGGCTGCTGGTCAGGCAGTTGTTGAGGCTGCGGGAGGAAATGTTTATACTGGCACGGGACCAGATAGTTTTACTTACAACAAGAGGAACCTCTTAAACGGCTCATTTTTGTGTCTGGGCTTTATGGATAACTAATTTGTGTAATACCCACAGAAGTAATAAGGCCAATAGAATGGAACTGGATAATAATTGAAATTCGCTCCATTCTTTTCCTAAAATAGCCAGTCCAATAAAGAGTAAATTAACCACTCCTAGTACTAAGGTTGATTGAGCATGGTTTAAGTCCAACATCAAAAGGGCATGGTGAATATGGTTATTATCGGCATGAAGAGGCGATTTAGCGCTTAATATTCTAAGAATAAATATCCTTAGCGTATCTGTAAGCGGAACTATCAAAATGCAAATGGCCGTACCAATTGTTGCAGAAAACCTGAGTGGGCTTGAAGGGTCTAGATTAAAATTAATATTTATAAAATAGATTGCAAGACAACCTATTAGGAAGCCTATCATCAGCGCTCCTGTATCGCCCATAAAAATTTTGGAGGGGTACCAATTGTAGACTAAAAATGCCATTATCCCACCCAAAAAGGCAAAGCTTATAAAAGAAAGACTCATATTACCCGTAAGATAAAACCATACGCCAAACGAAGAAATGATTATGAATCCTAGTGTTCCTGATAATCCATCAATGCCATCAATCAGATTAAATGAATTAG
>NZ_JAVJUY010000398.1:0-7928 GCF_040220315.1 Fulvivirga sp. | reverse complement strand
ACCCGAGCCCGGCTTTAAATACGATTTGGTAATCAACCCCAGAATGTCATTTGGCACAGGGCACCATGCCACCACATATTTAATGCTCAAGCATCAGTTAGAAACAGACCATAAGGGTAAAAGAGTGTTAGATGCCGGTTGTGGCACTGCAATTTTAGCGGTGATGGCTGAAAAATTAGGAGCTACCGAGGTGCTGGCATACGACAATAACAGCTGGAGTACGGAAAATGCCCCTGAAAATATAGAACTCAACAATTGTAAAAATGTTGAAATCCAGGAAGGAACTATTGATACCATAAAAATAGAAGGTGAGTATG
Organism: Fulvivirga sp.; assembly: GCF_040220315.1. Classification (GTDB taxonomy): domain Bacteria; phylum Bacteroidota; class Bacteroidia; order Cytophagales; family Cyclobacteriaceae; genus Fulvivirga. The sequence goes on along the minus strand of NZ_JAVJUY010000398.1, from coordinate 7,611 downwards.
ATCTTATATTGGCCAATATCAATAAAAATGTCCTGCTCGATGAAATGGACAAATATTACGATCGCCTTTCCAGTGGTGGTAAAATAATATTCAGCGGTTTCTATACTCCAGATAATGAAGATATTACTAAGAGGGCAACTGATTTGGGTCTGAAGTTTGTAAAAGGGAGCGATAGAAAAGATTGGTCTTCGCTGATATTTCAAAAAAATTAAAGCCAAACAATCAATTTAATCTGGCTATCGTTTAAATAAAAGCCTATCCAATAGTTGTAAATTGGTTTATTCGCTTTTATTTGAGAATTTCAAGCATAATATGTTCACAAGGGTATCTTCCATAATCATCATTTTGCTGATCGCTTGCTTTCAGGCGGTTGGGCAAAAAAAGGTCTTACCTGATGATCCCGCCATATTTGCTGATTCGTTAAGCACTTTACTCAATGAAACCAGGGCAAATTCAGCAATGGAAGTAGGTGATAATTTTGCATTAAGCTGGTCTCAGTTAGGCCTTGACCAGCAGCAAAAGATTATTGCCCAGATGAAGTCACTGGAGGATAAGGGCATGAAATTGCGCCCTTATCTACAAGCATATTGTGCTGTAATTACCAATGCAGTCCAAATTGAAGGTGCCGATGCCACCAAAATCACCGAATATCTCAACACTGCAGAGAAAGTAATAGCCAATTCTGACAAAGACCAAACACTAAAGTTCCTCAACTTCTCCGCATCATTTTTCAAAAACAAAGCGCTTCATTTCGAGCGTTCCAATAAGTTGTTCACACAAGATGCCAATTACTATTTTGAATATGTAGAAGAGCCTGTGTATGAAGAGCCTGCAGAAGAAGGTTCAACAGACGATGAATGGTTTGATGACATGGATCAAGACCCGGAAGAAGATGATTGGGACACAGAGTGGAATAACGATTATAACGATGATTATTATGAGGATTATGATAATTATGATGACACCTACTATGAAGATGATTATGAGGAGCAATCGTACGAAGAAGAGTCATTTGATGATCCTGTAGCTATGTTGCCTATGCCCGCCATTGAAGGCGCGATTATAAAGTTTGAAAGTGTTAACCTCAATTTTGTAACACCTTACGATTCAGTATTTATTCAAAACACTAAAGGTGATTACCTCATTCTCTCCAACACATTTGTGGGTGATGGAGGCAAATTCGATTGGTCAATGGCCGGCTTACCAGCCGATAGTGTGTACGCAAACCTATCAAAATACAGTTTTGATGTAAATCACCCAACATTTAAAGCGGAAGAAACTAAGCTTAATTATGTTGGAAAAATCTCAGACCCGATAGGTGGTGTGTTTGAATACAAAAGTGTTCAGCATGACACAACCACCGATGCTCGTTATCCCAGGTTTATGTCGTATCAAAGTAATATAAGACTTAAAAATTTGGGCCCGGGTTTCATTTATAAAGGTGGGTTTGCTTTAGATGGAGCGAAAATGAAAAGTGCATCAGTGGTTGGGGAATACTCACAAATTGAAGTGCAGGATAAAAGTGCCAAGAAGTATCGGGCAAGAGCCAAGGTGTTCGAATTTCAGGATTCGATTATCACCACAGAAAGGGCTTCGCTGGTTATCTACCAAGGTAATGACTCAATTTATCACCCTGCTGTGCGGCTAAAGTATGATATTAAGAATCAAAACTTAACAGTACAAAAAGATAAGGGAGGGTTTAGAAATACACCTTTTACGTCTACATTCTTTAACCTTGACTTTACTGCTGATATTTTAAGGTGGGATTTGAAATCGGATAGTTTAGATGCGTCTATTTTACAGGCAAGGAATATTGTGCCGGCCTATTTTGAGTCAGCAGATCATTTTAATGAAGAAGATTTTAGCTCTCTGGGTGATCGTGTATATACGTTCAACCCTCTTACCATCGTAGTGAATTATTCGAGCAAGCAGGGGCTCGATGAATTTTATGTGGAAGAGCTTGCTAAGTATTATAAGAAAGACAAGCAGAAAGTGAGAGGCGCGATGATTGGCCTGGCACAGAAAGGGTTGATTGGTTTTAATACACAAACCAATCTTATTACTATGAAACAGAAGGCACGCCATCTTTATACCTCAAAGTTTCGAGACAAAGACTATGATAACATCATTCTGGCGTCAGTAACCAGTGCTAAGCCAAATGCTACACTCAATTTTAGCAAGAGGGAGATGACAGTACGCGGGGTAGAGGTTTTTAAGTTGAGTGATTCGCTTAATGTAATTATACAGCCCGATAGCAGCGAAATAACCTTTTTAAAGGATAGGGATTTCACCTTCAATGGAAAAGTTTCGGCTGGTAATTTCGAGTACATAGGCAGGGATTTTACGTTTAAATATGATTCATTTTTAATCTATCTCAATGAAATTGATTCCATAAGGTTTTATGTAAGGGATGAAAATAGCAGAGGCGGAAATGGTCGCAGGAAAGTAGACAATTCTTTGGTTGGGGCGGATTCAATTTCTTCGGACGGAACACTTACGAATAATCTTCAAGGCTCATCAGGTACTTTATTTATTAATAGGCCCAATAACAAGTCAGCAAAAGTTAAACTGCCAAACTATCCTAAATTCGATTCAGAAAAGGGCGGTGTGGTGTACTTTGATCGAAAACAGATACTTGGGGGTGTATATGATAAATCCATGTATTTTCTAGTACCTCCTTTTGATTTAGATAGCTTAGGTGGTGCAGATGCTTCGGCAATTGCCTTCGAAGGTACTTTTATCTCTAGTGGCATGTTTCCGACATTTAGCGAAAAACTTACTATCCAAAAAGACTTCTCCTTAGGCTTTAATCATGACGTTCCAGAAGATGGGTACCAGCTTTATGAGGGTGAAGGAAAATTCTATAACAACTTAACATTGAATAAGAATGGAATAAGAGGTAATGGTAAAATAGATTTTTTAACCACAAGCTTAGAGTCTGAAGACTTTGTGTTTTATCCTGATTCTGTTACAGGTTCGGGTAACTATTTCGAGATTAGAGAGGAGGAATATGGAGGAATAATTTTTCCTCAGGCATCTATTAATAACTACAAAATGCATTGGCTCCCTAAAAAGGATAGCATGTACATCAACAGTGTAGACGAACCTTTTCAATTTTATAATCAAACTGCTTCACTTGACGGCACAACAGTAGTAAGTGGCGGTGGCGTATTTGGGTCTGGTTTATTATCTACGAGAGGTTCTGAGTCGAAATCAAAAGAAATTACGCTTGAACACGATAGTTTCTTATCGCGACATACACAGTTTGAGCTTAAATCTGACAACCCTGAAAAACCGGCCCTCTATGGAGATGATGTTAGAGTTAATTTCGATTTGAATGATAACTATGCATTGATTAGCCCAGAAATTGAAGGTGAGGCGGCAATTCAGTTTCCATATGCCCAGTTTAATACCTCTATCACTGAGGCACGATGGGATTTAAATGCACAAAAGATTACAATGAAAAAACCTGAGAATGTGCCCCTCGAAAACTCTTATTTTTATACAACGCGCGAAGATCTTGACTCACTTGCATTTATGGCAACTGAGGCAGATTATGACATTAACACATTGGAACTAAAGGTAAGTGGTATCCCGTATATAATCGTTGCTGACGCCAAGATAACACCGGAGAATAATGAGGTACTTATACTGGAAAATGCTAAAATTGGACAATTATTGAACACTACGATCATATTAGACACACTCAATGGTTATCACCGATTAACGGAAGGAGTAATTAATATTAAATCTCGTAATGAATTCAGTGGTTTTGCTACGTATCAGTTTATTAATAGCGAGAATGATACTATACCGATAAAAATGGAAAATTTCCGCTTGGAACAAATTCCTAATCCCAACGCGCGAAAAAACGAGCCTCAATTTACGACTCATACTGTCGCAAATGGATCCGTAACCGAAGGTCAAAATCTGTTAGTATCACCCGGCATGTTTTTTAAGGGTGATATGATATTATACGCCCACCAGCCTGCAATGGAATTGAATGGTTATGTAAAATTGGATATGGAAGAGCCAGGTTATAATACCTGGATTAAATATGCAAGTAGTGCAGATCAGGAAGAAGTAGTGATAGATTTTGATAATTCGACTACTGAGGAGGGCAGAAAGTTGGAAGCAGGAATACATTTTTCATCAGGTGATAATAGCTTATATAATACATTTATTCAAGAAAAATTCAGCCCGGATGACGATGATTTTTTCTTACCATCAGGGCACTTATTTTATGATAAGGTTAAAAGGGAGTTTGTAATTGAAGATACAGCCAAAGCATCAGGGTCTAAATTAGCCGGACAGATCTACAGATATAATCACAGGTCAGCCCGCCTTCAATACGAAGGAAAAGCTTCTTTTATACCCTATAATAAAGACTTTGAAGTACTTTCTACCATCATTGGTTCGGCCAACTTAAATGATCAAGAGTTCAATCTTAATGCTCTATTGTCAATCAATATGGTGCCTGTTCCTACGCAGGTATTTGATCAAATGGCTTACGATTTCCTAGATATTATCAATAATCTTGGGGCGCCTGAAGGGTTAGGGGATCCAACACAGCTTCTTTATAAGCTAGCCGATTTGGCAGGTGAACGGGCTGCAAAAGAATACGAAACCAGATCTTTGCAGGGCTATACTCCATTGGCGGGGTTTACCAAAGAAACTTCGGCATCTGTTGTGCTAGCCAATGTAGATTTAAAGTGGTCTATTGATTATAAGGCATTTTACAGCGAGGGTAAACTTGGTCTTTCCAATTTAGGAAGAGCTGATATTAATGGGGCCTTTGACGGGTTTCTTGAAATAAAGCGGATGGATGATGGGGTGCCAGTACTAAACATGTTCATTAAAGCATCGCCAGACTCGTGGTATTTCTTTAGTTATGAGGATACTCGCCTTCTTATTTACTCTTCTAACAACGCGGTAAATGAATTGGTTAGCAAAAAAAGCAATGGCGGTAAAGCCAAAATCGGTGAGCTTGTATTTGCGCCTGCAGATAAGGCAGAAACATTAAATTTCATTAATAGATTTAGGCTTCAATATTTCGGCATTGATGAAATCTATGAGCTTGATTCAGAAATTGAAGAGGAACAAGAAGATCTTCCAGATGATGGTTTTGGTGGCACAAAGGAGGAAGAAGTGGAAGAGGAAGATGATGACGAAGGATTTTAGCCAATTGCCCTATTTTTAGTAAATTTGCAGGCCATCAATATATACTACTGAATGATTATTGCCCCATTAGTTATTGCCGCTATTCTCGCCTATTTACTAGGTTCAATTCCTACTGCTGTTTGGTTAGGCCGCTCAATGTATGGTATCGATGTAAGAGAGCATGGTAGTGGTAATTCGGGTGCGACCAATACTTTTAGAGTGCTGGGTAAACGTGCTGGTATTATTGTTATGCTGGCTGATATTATCAAAGGGATGGTGGCGACCTCTGTAGCAATTCTATTATTTAACCTGAATTTTATCGAAGAACAAAATCTGGTAACGGCAAAGTTAATCTTAGGTGTAATCGCTGTAACGGGTCATATATTCTCGGCTTTCTTGAATTTTAAAGGGGGCAAAGGAGTGGCCACATTGTTAGGTATGATGGTTGCGATACATTATGAAGTTGCGCTTCTGTGCATAGTTGTATTCATTATTACACTTTTGGTATCTAAGTATGTTTCTTTAGCTTCTATTATAAGTGCATTAGCATTTCCTACATTTTTATTGTTCATCCCTCGATTCAAAACCAATGAGCCACTTTTAATAATTTTCGGATTTTTCCTATTTATTGTTATTGTCTGGACACACAACAAAAACATTAAAAGAATAGCGGATGGCGAAGAAAATAAGACCTATTTGATAAAGAGCCAGAAAAAGGACTAGCTCCTGTTTTTTCATTTCAATCCTACTTTAAGTAATTTTCATCAATGAGTTGGAACGAGCTTATTCAATTATCTTATTTTCGAGTGGCGATAGTCAGTATTATTGCACTTATCGGTGCAGTTATTATCCGCTGGATATTTTTTAAGGTTATTAATCGCTATGCCGCAAATGACGATTTAGTTTTTGTTCAGGCTTTGAGCAAACGACTCAACAACTCCATTTTCCTTTTTATTCCTTTTGTAGCGCTTCGCATTGTTCTGGATGTCGAGTATCCTGGTCAATTAGGTTGGCTAAAGAGTATCGTTGAAATATTAGTGGTAGTGAGTATTACGATACTAATCATAAAACTCATTTATGTGATTCAGGACGTTCTTTTTGAGCAATTTGATATGAATAAAGATGACAATATCAAAGAAAGGAAAGCCTTAACACAGATTATTTTTATTCGAAAACTGGTAATTGTAGTAGTTGCAGTAATTGCTATTGCTATAATATTATTAAGCTTTGATAGTGTTAGAAAATATGGAGCAACCATTCTTACCTCGGCAGGGGTAGCCGGTATTATTGTGGGTTTTGCCGCTCAAAAAACACTATCAAATTTACTGGCTGGTATTCAAATTGCATTTACTCAACCCATAAGAATTGACGATGCGGTAGTAGTAGAAGATGAGTGGGGCTGGATAGAAGAAATCAATTTAACTTATGTGGTGGTAAGGATATGGGATTTAAGACGACTTGTGTTACCTATTACCTATTTTACGGATACTCCTTTTCAGAATTGGACTAAAAGCTCTTCACAGATTTTAGGGGCAGTAATTTTGTATCTTGATTACAACACTCCTATTAATAAGCTAAGGGAGGAATTTGACCAAATTCTAAATAGAAGTGAGCACTGGGATAAAGACAAGAAGTCTTTGCAGGTAACAGATGCAAGTGAAAAAACCATTAAGGTTCGTATGTTAGCAACAGCCAGAAATTCACCTGAAGCCTGGGATTTGCGTTGTTTTATTAGGGAAGAAATGGTCAAGTACATACAAAAAAATCACCCTGAAAGTCTTCCAACCTTCAGGGCGAATATTAATGACAAGAACTAGCCTGTTATTTTTCTCTGATAGCTCTAAACTCTGAACCTTCTCTGTATTTCGGGTATGTAGCCTCATTGGCCAACTTATACCCAACTTCGAAATACACCTGTGCATCAAGCACAACACCTTCCAGGTTCAGGCTATCGTTGTACTCATCTGAAGGTTTATGATAGTGGTTTTTGGTATATGAGGCATATTGCTCTTCACCCCATTCTTTGCCATTCGCATCACTGTCAGATGCGCCTTTTCCATATAATGCAGGTATTCCAATCTTAGCAAAGTTGAAATGGTCCGAACGGAAAAATGAACCTGCTTCAGGATGAGGATCTGGCGTAATGTATCTGCCTTGATTTTTAACTGCAGCCTCAGCATAATCTTCTAACTCCGACTGGCCATATCCAATAACAGAAAAATCATTTACTCTACCAATCGGCCTAATTGCATCTACATTTATGTTAGCAGCAGTCTTGTTCGGATCGTATATTGGATTAGCTGAATAATGTTCAGAGCCTAATAAGCCCTGTTCTTCTGCCGTTACTGCCAGGAATACAACTGAACGCTGAGTTCCTGTATTTAATTTAGTAAATGCCTCGGCCACCTCAATTATGGCAGCAACACCCGTTCCGTTATCTACAGCTCCATT
>NZ_JAVJUY010000397.1:0-4675 GCF_040220315.1 Fulvivirga sp. | reverse complement strand
CATAGTTCATTGTTCTCCTAGAATCCTCAAGGGGGTCAAACGCCCGGAATGAGGGGTCAGACCCACTGGAATATATATTTATCTTTAATTACTACCATTCTGGATTAATGAACTTCCTTTTCCTTTCCCAATCGCCACTTTTTTTTGCTTTAGCAATTTGATCTGTCACATACTTTCTAAAAGGAATGATTGATGCACCTAGATTCATTTCGTCCAAGGAATTCTTAATCCCTGTCCATCTTGCCGCAGAACGATCACCCCAATTTACATCACCAGTTAGAACACCCTCATTGGGAAGCCAATTAATTTTCTTAAAAGAATCGATGCTTGGTTTTTTAGACATATAAGCATTTAGCATGTTATTAAATAGGTGATTCATGCTATGGAAAACAATATCGATCAGAGCTGACATCTTCTTTACGTCCATATAGTTTTTATGTACAAAATCGAGCAAATATTTTTCAGCTTTTTCTTTATCCTCTCCTATGTCCTTAAAAAAAACATTCATGAAATCATCGCCTATCAAGTGAAGCCGCCTTTTTCTCTTGACTATATCAAAGGTTTGGTCCAGAAGATCTGAATAATTTGGAAGCACCCAGACAGCACTCAATTCTCTGTGGTCTCTATATGATGGGAATTTTCCATCATCATCTAAAATATCTTTAACATAATCAATGAAGAAATCAGGATCTCGGCTCAACAAAACTTTTAATTCAGAACCATCATAATCATAATGACTGTGTGAATTGTATCCCTTTCCCTGTTGGTACAAATAAACTTCTTTTAGAAGAGACGTATCTTCTATTTGATGAGCAACTTCCTTGAAAAAGTTATGACCGAATGAGAAATTAAAATCTTCTTTTACAGACTTTTCAAGTACTTTTCTTAGAAGTTTATCATAAACATTCTTGTCTAGAAACTTGAATTTCTCTAAAGGTTTGAAGCTCAAATAATAGCCTTCAGACAGTTGATCATACGTTTGATATAGTCTATCAAGCTGATCCTTACTGATCAATTCCTTGGGTAGACGGCTTAGAAACTCAATTTTCCAAAGGTCTCTTGCACCATATGTCTCAAGGTGCTCCCAAAACCTATTATGATGATCATCAGATTTTGCAAGGTTTCTAATCGTTCTATAAGGATAAAATTGCTTTAGGCGTAGATCATTTATTACTATTTCGATAAAAGAAAACCCCAACTCTGGAGTTTTACAAAATGTTTCATCAAGGATGATATCTAGAGTATCATAAAGACCTTCTTTATTATTAAAAAGTTCCCATTCACGAACCTCACATATTAAATCTAAAAACTCTTTAAAAAGATCAACCCCATCAAATATCAAAGACTCTCGAATATCACGCTCTTTAAGATGGGTAAAATCTTTCCAGTCTTCAAATTCATAATCTTCTTTACCTCTAAGTCTATTCCAATCTGACTTCTTGAGCCATTCATATTTCTTACTTGAGAACTCATGATTCCAATCTGCGAATTCAGGCATTGTTAATCCCTGCTTAGTTGACCAGGAAATTAATTCATGGATATATTGGCAATGTTTAACGGAATTTTGATCTAAATTTTGTTGGATTATAAAAACAAGGAATTTCAGATCAGATTCAAATATTGTTCTATTGAAGTCAAGATGCTGCCTTTGATGATGCATTAGTGTTTCGAAACACTCCTCTGGATACTTGGGGAATAAAATAGATATGAGGCTCCATATTCTTTTTCTTAACTTTTTAGTCTCTTCATTAGATTGAACAGGATATCGATAAATTGAGATTGCTCGACCTCTGGCTGGTCTAGAGTGTTGGTACTTAAATTGCAATAACCTTTTAGATATTGCAATAAATGAGCAGTGTATTATGCTATTATTTTTTGGAAGATTTTCCTCGATGAAGTTTATAAGGATATTATGCCGTGAAAAACCATTTTCCTCATCCTCATAATCAATAGAAAATCTAACATCGATCTTTTGAATAAGTTCAGGAAGGTATTGAGGTAGTTTACTGACATAGCAAAAGGACAAATCAAGCACTTCTTTAAGGTGTTGACCAGACCTCATAAATTCACCAAATATTTCAATGTACTTATTCTTATTGTAGGTAAAGTCATTATTTTCGTATCTTGTTGAATACTTATCTATGCCTGAAAAAGGCAATTCCTCAATATTATCGTGCAAATACGATAATGTTTCCTCAGGAAGATAGAACCAGAAATTATTCAGAAATAAAAATGCATTTTCTTCACTTTTAGGTACAGACACCCAGTAATCTTTGAGATCATCTTTGACCCTTTCTAAGACATTTTCATAACCAAAAGTATTATTTGCGGGAATAATCGTATCTTGAAACCTTTGCGCCATTGAAAAAAAATAATTCTCGAGGAGCAAACCAAATGGTAATAATTTTTCCTTAATGAAAATTTTATAGAAAAAGAAGGTGCCAAGATTTTGTTCTGCAATCCGAACATGATCAAACCTAAGTTCAATAAGTTCGAGTTTGTTAAGCTGGTCAATAGCATTAATAAATTTATTCCTTGAGAGACTAAATTTCTCTAAAATATCATTAACTATATTTTGATCATTATAAGGGATTGTGTAGAAAAAAGAAATGATACCAAGTACCTTCAAAATATCATCATCCTTGAATGCATCTTTATCTTGAATGAATGTTGAAAAGTATTGATTGAAAAGGTCAGAACTATTATAAAGTGCTTCAATTCTTTGTTCTTTAATTGCCAGAAGAGCAGCCATGATTGCAAATCTTGGATTGCCGTCAGCAATTTCAAAAATCTTATTATGGTAGCGATTATTGGTAACATTAAATGGTTCAGATTCAATTATTTCTTTAATCTCTTTATCCTGAAATTTTTCCAGTGAAATAACCTTCATTCTCAAAGATCCAACGAGTTCTAATATATCTCTAAGTGCGTAATCACGAACAGTCATAACTATCTTCAAGTCAGAAGCTGCATACTGAAAAAAACCTACGACTTGTGAAAAGCGATCAAACCTGTTGACATCATCTATAAAGAGAATTACTTTATTTTTTCCAGTAATATACTGGTTCAGATCTTCCAGAAGATCTGCATCTTTGTTGGCAATTGCATATGCGATATAGTCATCATTATCTTTTAAAAATACTTCAATAAGTTCGATAGCAAATCTTGTCTTTCCAACGCCAGGTGGGCCCGATAGTATCATTAAATCATTTTGCTCCAATGATTCCATTGAGACTTTTAGTTCCTCTTTACGATGCTTGAATTCATTGTTCAGAGGAGTTGCAATTCGTTGGGCACTTTTATCATAATTCCTAACAAATTGTTCGAGAGATATTATTTGACCTGTATCCAGTGGTAGACCTAAATACTCCCAGGCCAAATTTCTATGATGCAGACTTATTTCAGTTGAAAGACTGGAAAGACTGAATAATGATAAGATTGTGTATCGATTATTTTCTAATATGAGTGAATTCAGCTTCTCGGTTTGTTGAGTTGATAAATCAGAATTGTAGCACAAAACTATTTCCTCAATCTTATCTGCTTCAATACCTGTTTTTTTAGTGTCAAAGCACTTTTTAATGTCTTCTAAAAGCTTGTCTACTAACTTATTCTCAATTGTAGTTGCTTCCATGAATAAGTACCGCCCATTTGGAAGAAGCAGAAATGAGTCTGGCGTTCCTTTCCTAGTCTTCTGTTTGTTTGGAACACTTCCACTTCGTGAAAAGGCTCGATAGTTGTGATTCCTTAAAATTAGAAAGGCATCACAAAGCTCTTGAAATATAGCATCATTGATTTCAATTAACCGGCCTGCTATGTTTTGAACTTTGCTCATTTAGTATATCACTTAACCCCCTCCCTTCGTAAATACCCATAAAGTGTAGACCTACTTATCTGAAGTGATTTAGTGATTTCAGATATTGGTAGCTCTCTACTATATAAGGTGACAGCAGCAGCGGCTTTGTTTTTATCATAAGATCCTTTGGGTCTGCCTCCTTTCTTTCCCCTTGCCCTAGCAGTTTCCAAACCATGCTTGGTTCTTTCACTCAGTACCTGAACTTCCATGGCTTTGGGGGAAATGATGATTTCTGCAAACTGGCATTCTAATAATTTCCATTTACAGTAAATTTAAGAATTTACGACTCCGTTTTAAGTAATTATCTAAACTAATGTCAAAGCAAGAATTAATCATTTCCAAACTAGTAGGCTATTCAGGTATTCGACTTAAAAATGAAAACCCACTGAGAATAAAACCTGGAATAAATCTGTTAGTTGGCAGAAATGGAAGTGGTAAAACAAATCTCTTAAAATTGCTCCAATTTATTTCGAGAGGGGAAGCCGACCTAACTAGACAAATTGAATCTGAATTCTATCAAAATCAAATTCAAATTTCAAAGGGTAAAAATTCTGATAGTATACGAGACGCATTTGGTCAAGTTACAATTGTGGAATATAAAGTTGAAAATACTGTTGGGAGTATTTTCATTAAGTTGAAAGACAACGTGGATGACATGACAAACCTAGTAAATCTATCCAGCTATCAAAACAATATAGTACCTGTGAATAGTGGTCCCAATCTAAATTGGCATAACATCAATCATTCCGGATCGATTAGAAAGCTAGAAATGTCTGGGTATATGCGATTCAATTTTTTCTCTAGTTCCTCTGATAGAGATAT
>NZ_JAVJUY010000396.1:0-1889 GCF_040220315.1 Fulvivirga sp. | reverse complement strand
ATGGCTGACTCATTGGATATTGAGCTGATCCCATTATATGATGGGGATAGTGTGCTGGAGGGGTATACTGCATTTATTTTTACGCCGATCTGCGAAGAAGATAAATGTTACGCAGTAGAGATTGATTTCTTCTGGGATGCCATCGGGAGATATAATCACTACGACACCATTCCAGGTAGCCCTTTGACAAAACTGGAGCACGAACCTTTCACACCTGAAGAATATGAAAAGCTCCATCAGATTTTGAGTGAGCCGGCTTCTGTGCTGGCCAATTACAAAAAGGAGGACCTCGTTCAGGACATTGAGGACGAAGGAGTGGATGGTGTTTCCGGAGCCACCATCAATGAGATCAGGGAAAGTGTGATCAGTGGCGCGGTTTATTCCTGCTATACCCTTTGGCACATTGTTCACGGAAAAGTGGTGGACAGCATTCAATCACTTACCTACAGCAATCTCAATGATCAGCTTGTAGAGAAGATGGTACATAGGAAGGATCAACAGATCAACTACTTTCTTATCAATATTTTTTCTGAAGAAGATTTTCATGATTACCTCCCACACCTGTTATATACCATCGAAAATGGTCAGGGGTATTATGCAAAAAATGCAATTGAAAAAATGCCAGCGTCTGTTTTCAAAGATGACCGGGCACAAGACTTCTTTACGGGGCATTTCGAAAATCTCAATTATTTTGCTCAGATATCCCTACTCAAGAAGCTCGACCCCCTGTTTATCAGCAGTGAGCTGAAATCTACGCTGCGAAACCACCTGAGTGAAAGAAACTCTCAGAAAAATGAACTGATTCGCATGCTGATTGGTATAGAGAATAATTAATTCTTTTGAGTCCATCCTATTTACCAAAATATTATTCGGTAAAATACTGTGTATCAATAATTTTCCTGTTTTAAATCTAAAAATCAAAAAATAGTTGTACATTAGATTTATTGTAATTAACCCATGTATTAATCGCACTTAATTTTCATTTTCACATTAGGAATAGCATTGTAAGAATATTTGTCAATGTTGGTCAAGGGTGAAAGTGTCCTATGATAGCGAATAATAATTTGTAGACCCTAGCCGATATGATGGATTCCAGCTATTCAGGAAAAGACGATCTTTCAATCTGGAGAGATTTTGTTAGCGGGGATCGATCAGCACTTTCTTATATTTATTTCAAATATGCCAAATACCTGCTTTCTTATGGTTATAAGATCTGCCGGGACAAGGAACTGGTCGAAGACAAGGTTCAGGATTTGTTTGTCCAACTCTGGGTAAGACACGATAGGTTAGGAGATACGGACTCCATCAAGTTCTATTTATTCCGGTCACTGCGCAGAAAGCTTGCTGAATCGGTAAAAGTAGATAAGCTTAGGTATGCTGTAGGTCTCGAGATGATCGATCAATTTTCAGGACCTTTTGAAAACCAGCTAATCGAAATAGAGACACGTTCGGAAAGAAAAAAACTTGTAGAGCAGTTATTGGCCCATCTAAATGACAACCAAAGAGATATTTTACACCTTAAATACACTGTAGGACTATCCAACTGTGAAATTGCCGAAATACTCGGGATGGAACATCAGTCGGTCAAGAATGCGGTATTTCGCTCAATAACGAAAATAAGGAGATTCCTCGTGGAGCATAATATATCTCTGGCTTATTTAGTAAAAAACAATATGTGATATTGCATTTTCATTAAATATCAAAAAAATATTTTGTTCAAACTGAGTACCCGAATGAAAAAGCTCCCTTTCTCTAACTATAGCTTTTTCTATGTCAGACCCAATCAATCTTATAGAAGAACTTGTTTGCGACGATCGGTTTTGCAAATACGTGTTAAATCCTGACAGGGAGACATTAAAGTATTGGGAGACATTCAGAAAAAACAATCC
>NZ_JAVJUY010000395.1:0-22964 GCF_040220315.1 Fulvivirga sp. | reverse complement strand
CATGAAATTTCATTCTATTGCTTTAACGGATATTCATTTGAACTCACAAGACAGGTCAGGGGACTTTAACGAGAATGGAGACATAAAAAATATTTATATTCTTGCCGTAGTCGGTTTATTTCTGATAGCTATGGCTCTGGTTAATTTTATGAACTTATCAACTGCGCAGTCTCTTAAGCGAGCTAAAGAAGTCGGGGTTCGAAAGACCTTGGGCTCCAATCGTTTAGGTTTGGTGAGGCAGTTTCTCACGGAGTCTGTACTAATTGCCAGCGTTTCAGTGGTCTTTGGTTTGCTTTTGGCCGTAGTAATGTTACCGCCATTCAATCAATTAGCCGGAACAAGCATTACTATACCGTTTGAGAGCTTTGAATTTTGGCTGATTTTGATCTGCTCCGCTATCACATTGGGATTTTTGGCAGGAGTCTATCCTGCTATGGTAATATCCCGATTTGCTCCCATTAAAGCTTTGGGCAATGGAAATGTCACGAGTTCTGGTGGATTAATGCGGAATGTCCTTGTGGTATTTCAATTCACTATTTCCGTTTGTTTGATGGTTGGCACTTTGGTCGTTTACCAACAATTGCAATACATTAAAACAAAAGCTCTTGGGTATGAGAAGGATCGTATATTAGTTGTTGACAATGCAAAGTCAGCTGGACAGAATTTGGATACTTTTAAACAGGAAGTGCAAAGTCTGGCAAATGTAGAAATAGCATCTCTGAGTAGTTTTCTGCCAACTCCCTCAGATAGAAATGGCACTACATTTTTCAAAGAGTCTTCCTTAGGCCCAAGCGATGCTGTAATTATCGGTAACTGGCGGATTGATCATGACTATTTGGAAACATTGGGTCTTGAGTTGATAGCTGGAAGAAATTTTGACCCTGCTAATGTTGCTGATTCTACCGCATTGCTAATAAATGAGGCCTCATTGTCCATGTTTGATGTCAGCCTGGATGAAGCCTTAGGCATGCGGGTTACACGAGACTTCCACCGTGAGGACAAAGAAAATATGGAATACTACACCGTAATCGGAGTGGTTAAGGATTTTCATTTTGAATCGATGCGAAATGTAATAAATGGTCTTACATTTAGATTGGGCTTCGATGCAAATAAGATGATGGTGAAACTAAAGGCAGGTGAGTATCAGGAGACCATTGAGAATATTCATACGATTTGGAACAAGGTGAGCCCGGGGCAACCTTTTGAGTATTATTTTATGGACGAATCCTTTGATAAAACCTATCGATCAGAGCTAAGGTTAGGGAGCATTTTTCTATTGTTTACGTCTCTTTCCATATTCATTGCTTGTCTGGGATTATTTGGCTTGGCAGCATTCAATACCGAAAAAAGAACCAAAGAAATTGGCATACGAAAAGTGCTTGGAGCAGGAGTTGGGCAAATTGTTATTAGACTATCAATCGACTTTTTGAAGTTAGTTGGTATTGCGTTGGTTGTTGCACTACCCCTGAGCTGGTTGCTTATGAATAAGTGGCTACAGAATTTCTCATACAGGGTAGAATTGGGCATAGGCTTACTTCTTATGTGTGCGTTTTTAGCCATTGGTATAGCCATTTTAACTGTAAGCTATCAAAGTATAAAAGCGGCCATTGTCAACCCAGTTAAAAGTCTGAAAAATGAATAGTTATAGATTTAAAAGAAATAAATTCAGTCATAGCTGTTTTAAAATGAGAATTTCTCAGTTTTCTCATCCCTAAACTGCGGTTTGGAGTATTTAACAAGATGTCACTGTATAGGATAATATTTTTTCTTTAACCAGAACGCTACCCTTACCAGCAGGATTAACGCGGGCACTTCAACTAAAGGGCCAATTACCCCCGTAAATGCCTGACCTGAATTGAGGCCAAAAACAGCAATTGCTACTGCAATGGCCAGTTCGAAGTTATTCCCTGCAGCAGTAAATGCAATTGCTGCATTTTTGTCATATTCTGCCCCCATAGCTTTACTGATGAAAAACCCAATAAGAAACATCAATGCAAAATAGATTAATAGCGGAATGGCTATTCTTACGATATCCATTGGTATCTGTACAATCAATTCACCTTTTAGGGAGAACATCACCAAAATGGTGAATAGCAATGCAATCAAAGTCATAGGTGATATTGTCGGGATAAATTTTGTTTTGTACCATTCCTCACCTTTCATCTTAACCAAGACTGTCCTGCTCAAAATCCCCAGCAAAAAAGGAATCCCCAAATAGATAGCAACACTCTCGGCAATTGTAGCTATGGAAATGTCAACAATGGCTCCTTCAAACCCAAAATAAGGAGGTAGAACAGTAATAAATATCCACGCATAAAAACTATAAGCAAATACCTGGAAAATACTGTTTAGTGCCACCAATCCAGCACCGTATTCGCTACTTCCTTCCGCCAAATCATTCCATACCAATACCATGGCAATACAGCGTGCCAGTCCGATCAGAATTAGCCCCACCATATATTCGGGATAGTCTTGAAGAAATAGCACTGCCAGCACAAACATTAACACAGGACCTATGATCCAATTGAGTAACAGCGAAACGGACAGCACCTTTACATTCTTGAAAACCTGTGGGAGTAGTTTGTAATTTACCTTTGCCAATGGGGGATACATCATCAAAATAAGGCCAATGGCAATAGGTATATTCGTGCTGCCAGAACTAAAAGAGTTAATAAAACCAGCGCTCGAAGGAAAAGAATAACCTAAACCAACACCAAATACCATTGCAAGGAATATCCAAAGGGTTAAGTACTTGTCTAAGAAAGATAGTTTTTTAGGATTATTGGTCATTTTTTATTTTGATGTTTGAGAATACATAAAACATTTCAGTCGCAATTTGTAAAGAACGCTCAAGGTATTTCTCAGCCTCTTGAGGTGTGCTATCAAATGCTTTTGGATCGTCATACCTAACCGGAATCCTTTGCTCGGTACCAGGTATAAAAGGGCAGTTTTGATCGGCATGTGAGCAGGTCATCACTGCAGAAAAGCCTGATTTCGGATTCGCAGGGTCGTCATATACCTTTGAAAATGCTAAAATTGGTTCTTCCGACTGGCTATAGTAAACTTTATAAACTGGGTTATCAGCTACTTCGCCTTCAATTTCAAACCCCGACTTTTTAAGAGCTTCAACTGCACGTTCATTAAAGGCCGTAACCTCTACACCACCTGAATAGCTTGCTATAGATATGCCATAATATGCAGCGGCCACCTTAGCCCAAATTTGAGACAGTTGGCTTCTGCGTGAGTTATGAGTGCAGATAAAATTTAATCGTACAGCCTCATTGTGCGAAAGTTTTTTACTGATGTAATCGATTAATTCTGTAAGAATGGCCTTGCGTTCACTGCTTATGGAGTTAGTGTCTAGTTGTGAAATTGTTTCTTTTAGTGGTTGATACATTGTTTAAATTCCTACTATTTTACTTCTTCTTTCTAATAATATGTTGTCGATCCACTGGCCGTTCAATTGTCCAATGCGCTCTTTGTAACCAATCATTCTAAAGCCACATTTTTCGTGTAGCGCTATGCTGGCCTTGTTCATAGGAAATACGCCCGCCTGCAAAGTCCAAATGCCATTTTCCTCACTTGTGGCTATAAGCGCATTGAGCAATTTTTTGCCAATACCTTTGCCACGGGCTTGCTCAGCTAAATAAATGCTTACTTCGGCCACACCTCCATATACACATCTACTCGATACGGGTGATAGTGCAGCCCAACCTAACACCGTATTATCCTCCACAGCCACCAAACGTCCATAGGGTAGGTGGGATTTATCCCATTCTACCCAGGTTGGCACTTTTGTTTCAAATGTGGCAATACCAGTGTCTATACCTTGTTGGTATATTTGAGCCACATCTGGGTAAATAGATTCAACTAATGAAATAATCTGCATATTATTAACAACAGCCACCATCGGGTGTGCAACAGGTTTCCTCTTTAGTTAATTCAGATAAATCCACCTTTGGTTTGGAGGCTGGTATGCCACAATTATCTTTTGCCAGGCAGTCAGTTAGGGTAGTGGTTAAAAGAAAATTTTCACCATCAAAGTCCAACCCATATTTACCAATGGTACTACCTTGATACTCCACCTCAATTTCCAAATCACTCATATCTAAGACCTTTTCAGATAGCTCAATTATTTTTAATAATTTTTCGGGGTGCAATCTGTGATCGTAATCATTGGCTTCCCACAGTTGAAAATTGGCTTTTTCTTCTTTACGAACAGTACCACCACAATCAATAAAGTGCTTGTTGATTTTACCTACTTCGGTAACATGGAAATGCCCTGCAACCATTGAACCATCAGGTAATTTAAACCCTATAGTTTCAAGTGATAAAAGTTGTTGTTTGACTTCTGATAATTTCATAAAATTAAATTTAGTTTATTAAATCGCAATAATACGATGATTGTATTTAAATTTTTTTAGCAACAATCGTTGCTAGGTACATAAGTTTCGAAGAATGAGGCAAATTGAGATTTTACCTTATCCCACATTTCATCATTTATACAGTAGCAAACACTTGGGCCTTCAATGGTGCCTTTTATAATACCGGCATTTTTTAACTCTTTAAGATGTTGTGAAACTGTAGACTGGGATAGGGGTAACTCTTCAACAATATCACCACAAATACAAGAAGGGCTTTTTATCAAATGTTCGATAATAGCTATGCGTGCTGGATGTCCCAGAGCCTTAGCCAATACGGCCATCTGGTTATGTTGTGCGCTGAATTGTTCTGATTTTGAATGTCCCATAATTACTTAATCGTAATTAAACGATAAAAGTTTCATTGTATGCAAATTATTTTCTAAATGCTTTGTAAGTATTAATTAAACCGTTGGTAGAACTGTCGTGTGTAGTCACTTCACTATCACCTTCAAGTTCTGGCAATATCTGTTTTGCCAATTGCTTACCTAATTCAACACCCCACTGATCAAAACTGTAGATATTCCAAATAACTCCCTGAACAAAAATTTTATGTTCATACATAGCAATTAAGCTACCAAGTGTCTCCGGAGTAAGTTTCTTAAACAGAATAGAATTAGTTGGTCTGTTACCCTCAAATACTTTAAATGGTTTAAGTTTTTCGGCTTCTGCAGTAGGAAGTTTGGATAGCTCTTGTGTAACTTCTTCTTCCGTTTTACCATTCATTAAAGCTTCAGTCTGGGCAAAGAAATTGGCTAATAGTTTATCATGATGATCACCTAATTGATTATGACTTATTGCTGGAGCCATAAAATCGCAAGGAATTAGTTTGGTTCCCTGATGAATCAGCTGATAAAACGCATGCTGACCATTTGTGCCTGGTTCTCCCCAAATAATAGGCCCTGTTTGGTAATCAACTTTTTTACCTGTCCTGTCAACTAATTTGCCATTGCTTTCCATATCGCCTTGTTGCATGTAGGCTGCAAAACGGTGCATGTATTGATCATATGGTAGTAGTGCATGTGATTCTGCTCCAAAGAAGTTGTTATACCAAATACCAAGTAGCGCTAAAATCACTGGGAGATTCTTATCGAAAGCCTCATTCTTAAAATGGTTATCCATAGCATGTGCACCATTCAAGAGTTTCTCGAAATTATCATAACCTATACTGCAAGCTATTGAAAGTCCAATCGCTGACCATAAGGAATATCTGCCTCCAACCCAGTCCCAGAATTCGAACATGTTATTAGTATCCATACCAAATTCTGCTACTGCCTCCGCATTAGTACTTATCGCTACAAAATGATTCTTTATACTTTTTTCGTTACCACCATTAGCTAAAAACCAGTCTCTAGCGGAATGAGCATTGGTCATGGTTTCTTGTGTAGTAAATGTTTTGGAAGCAATCATGAACAATGTAGTTTCAGGATTTACTTTCTTTAACGTTTCGCTAATATGCGTTCCATCAACATTGGAAACGAAATACGTTTCTATATGAGGCACTCTATATGTTTTTAGGGCTTCAGTTACCATTACAGGCCCAAGGTCTGATCCACCAATACCAATATTTATAACCGTGTTAATCGCTTTTCCGCTATATCCTTTCCATTTGCCCGAGATAAGATCATTAGAAAATACTTTCATTTGATCTAGAACCTTATTAATATCCGGCATTACATCCTTTCCGTCAACTAATATTGGATCATTGGATCTGTTTCTTAATGCTGTATGTAGAACTGCCCTCTTTTCAGTAGCATTAATTTCAACACCGTTGAACATAGCTTTAGACGCAATTTCTAACTCACACTCTTTCGCAAGTTCCGTTAAAAGCTCAATGGTTCTTTTATTAATTCTATTTTTCGAATAGTCGAGTAGTATTTCACCAAACTGAACAGAAAACTCAGAAAACCTGCGCTCATCCTGCTTAAACATTTCGCGCATATGCATATGCGAAATTTCATTATAATGCGATTTAAGCTTTTTCCAGGCTTGAGTTTTTGTAGGATTGATATCTTTAAGCATATATTTCTATGTTGTGAAAGCAAAACTATAATATTTGAATAGGGAAGGCAGTTTTGAATGAAAAAAAATTGATAAGAAAATATTTTACAGTTGCTGCTTTAGTATTAGCTGGCGAGGTAGTGTTTCTTTTACCTTTTGTGGTTACTCGTATTTTCAGGCCTACCTTTTTAACTGTCTTTGAAATTAATAATTTCGAATTAGGCTCTGCATTTTCTGTTTATGGAGTAGTTGCGATGTTTTCTTACTTTTTTGGTGGTCCATTAGCCGATCGATTCGAACCAAGAAAGCTTATATCATTATCATTATTGGCCACATCCATGGCAGGTATCTTAATGGCTCAAATCCCTTCTCTTTTAACATTATCCATTCTTTATGGGTTTTGGGGGTTTTCAACAATATTTATGTTCTGGGCAGCATTTACTAAGGCAACAAGGTTGTGGGGCGGAAACTCAGATCAGGGAATGGCCTTCGGGCTTGTAGACGGTGGTAGGGGACTAGTTGCGGCACTTTTAGCCTCACTATCAGTAATTATGCTTGATTTTTTTATACCTAACCAGGTAGCACAGCCTTCAATCAAATTACTATCAACAGCATTAAGTAAAGTAATTATTGGGTTTTCTTTATTAACCGTTATCGTGGCCATAGTAACTTGGTTTGCAATTCCCAAAAGTGAAGTGAGTCAGACTAAATCAATAAAAATCAGTAAAGAAGGCCTGAAATATTGTCTGAAAAACAAAGCCGTCTGGATGCAAGCAATTATTATTCTTTGTGCATATGTTGCTTATAAGTGCACTGATGATTATTCATTATTTGCTTCTGATGTACTTAACTACAATGATGTCGATTCAGCACACCTTGCAACCATTGCCTTCTGGGTAAGACCTTTGGCTGCATTAGGGGCAGGTCTCTTAGGGGATAGATTTTCGTATTCAAAACTAGTTTCAATTTGCTTTATAATAATCATAATTGGTGGTTTGATAATATTTAGCGGTGTAATTAATGCAAGCGCTGGTATCTTAGCTATAATAACAATAACATCTATAAGTGTTGGAATATTTGGTCTTAGAGGTCTTTATTATGCATTGTTTAGTGAATCAAATATACCTTTGAAGTATACAGGAAGTGCTGTTGGTATTGTATCTATTGTGGGGTTTACCCCAGATGCATTTTTTGGCCCTTTGATGGGTTATATTCTAGACGAATATCCTGGTTCTCAGGGTCATGAATATTTATTTGGTTTGCTGGCAATTATAGGGATGATTGGTATCATTGCTACTTATATTTTTGCACGAATCAAATTATAAAGCATTTCATTAACAATAAATTATTAATAATACAAGCATGACCTATCTGTTGGATTACAAAGGACAGTTTATCGAGAGTTTAATACTTATTTTAATCTATGTTGTATTGCGACTAGTAAGCAATAAAATCATTAATAGTGTAGGTAAAAAATTCGCTTACCCTCGTGTAAGAATTAACATGCTCAGTAAAATTATTAATAGCGTACTGTTCTATTTGTTTGCGGGTATTATACTTTTTATCTGGGGGGTAGATCAAAATCAGATAGTATATTACACAACCTCATTGTTAGCTATTATTGGAATTGCATTTTTTGCTCAATGGTCTATCATTTCTAATATTACTTCTACTGTTATCATTTATTTCAGTCACCCAGTAAAAGTTGGTGATATAATATCTGTTTTAGACAAAGATTATCACATCAGTGGAAAGATTATTGATATTAGCATATTCTTTTTAACAATTAAAACAGTTGAAAATGAAGAGATTACTATGCCGAGTAACATATTTATGCAGAAAATGATTAAAAAAGATCGTTCTTCTGATAAGAAACTAAAATAACCTGATCTACCGTTCTATTGGGTGTGCCTACTATGGAAACAGATAATTATACAAAATAAAAAAGCAGTATTCTTACTGCTTTTGGTAGCGAGAGGGGGAATTGCCTGTCAGACTACTGGCTGAAACCCCCGTCCGCCAGCTGGCGGATATGAATCTTTTTGAACTAAGTATCTTTAATGAGATTCCAGATGAGTTCTCTTCCTTTTGCAGATTTTAGTTGCTTTTCTCGTATGATGGCCTCCTTTTTTGAAGGGAAGGATTCCTGATGAATTATTATCCATGGACGATATTTTACTGTATAACCTTTCGTTGCAAAGATATTGTGGCTTGCTAATCGGTTTTCTAAATCTGAGGTGTAACCTATGTAAATTTTGTTGTGCCCAGCGCTATATAATACGTATGTTGTAAACATCTTAAATAAAAAAAGCAGCCTTTAAGCTGCTTTCTAAGTAGCGAGAGGGGGAATTGAACCCCCGACCTCAGGGTTATGAATCCTGCGCTCTAACCATCTGAGCTACCTCGCCATAATTTCTTAACCTCCTTTTGAGATTCTTCCGTCAAAGACAGTTAACAGATTTTAACAGTTAAACCATCTGTCCCGATAGCTATTATGAACCTCGCCATTTGTTAAATGGAGCGCAAACTTAATAAGTTTGTGTTTTAATTACCAACCCCTTGATAATTTTTATTTTGTGTTGGCACTTTCATAAAAATGGTATAACTTAAGCAGCGATGAGCAAGTTTTTATATACTGGTGATTTTGAGATCAATGCATCTAAACCGATGCTTTATCAATACCTCAACTCGGCCAGTGGTTTGGCACAATGGTTCGCAGATGATGTAACCATCGATGAAGATAAAGTCTATAATTTCATTTGGGACGATGAAGATCATAAAGCCAAAATGGTCTCCCACAGAACTAATCACTATGTGAAGTTCGAGTTTCTCCCAGAAACTCCTGAAGATGAAGAAGACCCTGCTTACTTTGAAATAAGGCTGGAGTTAAATGAAATCACACAGTCAGTATTTATTAAAATCACAGACTATTCAGAAATGGAAGACGTTGAAGAATTGACTGATTTATGGCAGGGGCTTATTGATAATCTAAAAGAAACCGTAGGCGGTTAATCAATCTCTATTTTATTACTTAATTTTGGCCTTCTTTTTGCTCAATGAGGCTCAATGAAGCGCATAGATAAGTTAATCATATCGTCATTTTTAGGTCCGTTTATTCTGACCTTCGTTGTTGTGGTGTTTATTCTCCTCACCCAGCATATGCTCAAATACTTTGATGATATAGTGGGTAAAGATTTGGGTTGGGATGTTTTGGCTCAACTATTATTTTACTTTGCTGTTTTTATGACTCCCATAGCCATTCCTCTGGCTGTTCTTTTATCATCTTTGATGACCTTCGGAAATCTAGGCGAACATTTCGAACTGACAGCAATTAAAAGTGCAGGAATATCGTTGCTTAGAGCGTTATTTCCAATTTTCATTTTTGTTTTAGGTCTAACTGTAGTTGCATTCTATTCCAATAATTATTTTGTTCCGAAGGCTGCATTAGAGGCTTACAGTTTGCTTTACGATATTAAGCAAAAGAAACCCGCACTAGATTTAAAGCAAGGAGCCTTTTATAACGGTATTCCTGATTTCAGTATAAAAGTTGAAAAGAAGAGTGATGACGGTAAAACCATTGAGGACATCATCATGTATGATCATCGAAATTCTGTCGGAAACAAAAAGGTCATTCTTGCAGACTCAGGGTTGATGTATACCATTAATAATGATCGATATCTTAAACTGGAGCTTTTCAGGGGCAACTTTTTTTTCGAAGATTACAAAGAAACAGCAAAGTCCAGATCGGATGAAACGATGGTGCGAAGTAGTTTCGAAAGAAGTGAATATGTATTAGACCTTTCCTCGTTTGGTCTGGACAGAACAGATAAGAGCTTATTTGAGGGTAACAGGATTATGCGAAATATGGGTCAGTTGACGAATGACGTGGATTCTGTTCAACGAGGTATTTATGAAACCAAGCTTAAGGTATTTGAAGAGCCCAAATTCACATTCTTCTATCACTTGAGGGAAGATACAGTTCAATTAACAGAGGATCTGAAAAAGGCTAAAGAAAAACTGGAAGCGCATAAACGAGAAATAGAAGTTCAGGATTCTATCGCTAAGGCAATTCGTGAACAAATAAAGAAGGACTCCATTGCAAATAATACTGAACCCGATAAAGAGAAAATGGAGTTAAATACTGCGGCAGAGCCTAAAGAAGATGTTAACGACCGAACTCACAAAACTACAGCCAAAAAAGGGACTGAGACCAAAATAGTTGAAAGACCTAAAGTATCTAAGGTGAGAACTAAGCCAACTCAAACTAAAGATGACGAGAAGAAGCAGTTAAGCAGAGAAAATGTAAAAGCAGTAACGCCTGAAAAGCAAGAATTGAATGTTGAAGGTGCTAATTTAAATGATCTTAGAAGAAAGAAAAAGTCGTTAGAATCTATTGCCAAGGATACCAGCATAGTTAAGCCAGTGCCTAAAAAGAAGCAAAGGTCAAAAAGTAATACAATTGTTAAGCGGAACGACCAAAGTAAAAATAAGCGGCAGCGAAGAGTGCCACCGGCTCCAGCAAAAACAGTTAGTCCAAAAATTAAAAAGGATATCAACGATACGCTTAGTCACGAAGAAATTGTCCAATATGTTGAAACTGAACTTAGCGAACCATCTATGCGTACCGTACAGACTACATTGAATAATGTGCGCCAAGCTAAAGCCAAAATACAGTCACATAATACTACTTTAGAAAGACAGGTGTACGATCAAAATGTTTTTGCTATACAATATCATAAGATATTAGCTAATTCCGTTGCATGTATAATCATGTTTTTAATTGGCGCGCCATTGGGAGCCATTATTAAAAGAGGTGGATTAGGGATGCCTGTTTTACTCTCAATTATCTTTTTCATTATTTTTTATGTGATTTCCATGACTGGTGAGAAATATGCAAAACAGGATATCATCGATCCATTTGTGGCCATATGGTCAGCAAACTTTATTTTGTTGCCGGTGGGCTTATTATTTTTGCGTCAGGCAAGAAACGATGCACGATTATTCGAGGCAGATTTTTATAGTGTAGTCTTTGATAAAGTAAAGCGATGGCTGAGCAAGAATAAGCAGAGT
Organism: Fulvivirga sp.; assembly: GCF_040220315.1. Lineage (GTDB taxonomy): Bacteria > Bacteroidota > Bacteroidia > Cytophagales > Cyclobacteriaceae > Fulvivirga. The sequence goes on along the minus strand of NZ_JAVJUY010000395.1, from coordinate 11,472 downwards.
AAAGAAATTGCCAGCAAATAATTGCTACTTATTAAGTTAAGTATTATTTTTGCGCCTTAAAATTTTTAAGAAACTAAACTTTTGCTAGTCATGTATTTATCTAAAGAAAACAAAGAAAAGGTTTTCGAGAATCATGGTCGGTTAAAGTCTAAGAGTGATACTGGTTCTCCAGAATCGCAAATAGCACTTTTTACCCACCGTATCACTCACCTTACAAACCACATGAAATCTAATAAAAAAGACTACTCTACACAGCAGGGTCTTTTAAGATTGGTTGGTAAGAGAAGAAAATTACTCAACTATCTTCATAAAACTGATATCGAAAGATACAGAGCTATAATAGCTGAATTGAACTTGAGAAAATAATAAAAAGGGAACCCTCGGGTTCCTTTTTTTCATTATGGTTAATTTTAACCATTCCATGGAAATTTTTTAACAATAAATATATATGCAGATTATTAACAAAACAATTAACCTACCTGATGGGAGAACCATCACCATTGAAACGGGTAAGTTGGCTAAGCAAGCTGACGGATCAGTAGTAGTAAGAATGGGTAATACCATGCTACTTGCAACAGTGGTGGCCAATAAAGAGGCCAAAGAAGGTGTGGATTTTTTACCTTTATCAGTAGATTACCAAGAGAAGTTTGCTTCTACAGGTAAAATTCCTGGTGGATTTTTAAAGAGAGAGAGTAGATTATCTGATTATGAAATTTTAATTAGCCGATTGGTTGATAGAGCTATCAGACCAATGTTCCCGGATGATTATCATGCTGACATTCAGATTATGATTTCATTGATTTCAGGTGACGAGGATTCGCTGCCTGATTCTTTAGCCGCATTAGCCGCTTCTTCAGCACTTGCAGTATCAGACATACCATTTAATGGGCCTATTTCTGAAGCAAGAGTAGCTCGTATAGAAGGCGAATGGGTGGTTAACCCAACAAAAACTCAAAAGGCAGAAGCCGACATGGATCTTATAGTTGCTGCAAGCATCGATAATATCTTAATGGTGGAAGGCGAAATGAAAGAAGCTTCTGAAGATGATATGCTTGAGGCTATCAAAATTGCTCATGATGCAATTAAAGAACAATGTAAAGTTCAAATTGAACTGGAAAAAGAAGCTGGAAAAACTGAAAAACGCGAGTATTCTCACGAAACAAACGATGAGGAACTACAGACAAAGATGAACTCAGAATTGTATGACAAAGTTTATGCAGTTGCGGCAAAACAAATAGCTGATAAATCGGTAAGATCTGAATCGTTTTCAAAGATAAAAGAAGAGTTTGTAGAAAGTTTAGGCGAAGATCATGAGTACGACTCTACACTCATCTCAAAATATTATAAGTCAATACAAAAGAAAGCTTGTAGAGACTTGGTATTAAACGAAAAGAAAAGGCTAGATGGCAGAAAAATGAATGAAATCAGGCCAATCTGGTCTGAGGTTGATTATTTACCAAGTGCACACGGATCTTCAGTATTTACAAGAGGTGAAACGCAATCGTTGAGCACAGTTACGTTAGGAACTAAATTAGACGAGCAACTTATTGATGGTGCCATGTACTCTGGTACTAACAAGTTTATGTTACACTATAACTTCCCTGGGTTCTCTACTGGTGAAGTTAGACCAAACAGAGGGCCGGGTAGAAGAGAAGTAGGTCATGGTAACCTGGCATGGAGAGCCTTAAAGGACATGCTTCCTGAAGAAAACCCTTACACTATTAGAATTGTATCTGATATTTTGGAGTCTAACGGATCTTCTTCAATGGCAACAGTTTGTGCCGGTTCATTAGCCTTAATGGATGCAGGTATTCAAATTAAAGCACCAGTTTCAGGTATTGCCATGGGAATGATTTCTGATGGTAAAAACCATGCGATTCTTTCAGATATTCTTGGAGATGAAGATCACCTGGGTGATATGGACTTCAAAGTAACAGGTACTGAAAATGGTATCACGGCTACTCAGATGGACATTAAAGTAGATGGTTTATCATACGAAGTATTGAAGCAGGCTCTAGAGCAGGCAAGAGAAGGCAGACTTCATATCTTAAATGAAATGAAGAAAACCATTGCAGCTCCAAAGGCCGATCTTAAGCCTAATGCTCCAAGATCAGTTAAACTGACTATCGATAAAGACCTTATAGGTGCCGTAATAGGACCTGGTGGTAAAATTATCCAGCAGATTCAGAAAGATACTGGTGCAACTGTAGTTATCGAGGAAATAGATAACCACGGTGAAGTAAGTATTTTTGCAGTTGACCAAGAGTCAATGGATGGTGCCCTGTCTAAAATTAAGGCCATTGTAGCACAGCCCGAAGTTGGCGAAGTGTATGATGGGGTTGTTAAGTCAATCATGCCATTTGGTGCCTTTGTAGAGTTTATGCCAGGTAAAGATGGTCTTTTACATATCTCAGAAATCAAATGGGAACGTGTAGAAAAGATGGATGGTGTAATGGAAGTTGGCGAGAATGTAAAAGTGAAGTTGATTGAAGTCGATAAAAAAACTGGCAAGTTCCGTCTTTCTCGAAAGGTTCTTTTGCCAAAGCCTGAAAAGAAAGAAGAAAGTGCCACTAATGAATAATTAATATTCTACAAATCTTGCCATTTGGTAGTTAATTCTTTAAAATCGTTGTTGATCAGTTATGAACGACAACGATTTTTTGAATGAGGCAACTTAAGATTAGTAAACAGATAACTAACCGAGAGAGCCAATCTCTCGATAAATATCTGCAGGAGATAGGAAAAGTAGACTTGCTCACCCCGGATGAAGAGGTTGAATTAGCTCAGAGGATTAGGGAGGGTGATCAGCTTGCTCTTGAAAAGCTCACGAAAGCTAATCTTAGATTTGTAGTTTCAGTAGCAAAACAATACCAAAACCAGGGGTTGTCTTTAGGTGATTTAATCAACGAAGGCAACCTCGGTTTGATTAAGGCCGCTCAACGTTTTGATGAAACCCGTGGTTTTAAATTCATTTCTTATGCCGTTTGGTGGATTCGACAGTCAATATTACAGGCGTTAGCAGAACAATCCAGGATCGTAAGACTTCCACTTAACAGGGTTGGGTCGCTAAACAAAATTTCAAAAACTTTTTCTGAACTGGAGCAAAAATTTGAACGCGAGCCATCTCCCGATGAGTTGGCAGAAGTTCTCGAAGTAACAACGGCCGAAGTTGTTGATACGATGAAAATTTCCGGTCGGCATGTTTCTATGGATGCACCATTTGTTCAGGGTGAAGAAAATAGCTTATTGGATGTATTGGAGAATGATTTAGAAGAAACACCTGATTCCGAATTAATGTCGGATTCTTTAAGAAGAGAGGTACAAAGAGCCCTTTCAACATTAACCCAACGAGAATCAGATGTGATCGCCTATTACTTCGGCTTAAATGGAGAACATTCCATGACACTGGAGGAAATAGGTGAAAAGTTTGCTTTAACCAGAGAGCGCGTGCGGCAAATAAAGGAAAAAGCGATTAGAAGATTACGTCATACATCCCGAAGCAAAGCGTTAAAGCCCTATTTAGGCTAATTGAAATTGGCAAAAGAATAGTTGAGGTCTCAAGGTAATTTGAGGCCTCTTTTTTTTAATTTTGCGAAGCGATTTTCAAAGAATTAAAAATTCAGGCTTTCAACAACTTTTTTGAATAGTTCGTAGTTAGTTAATGAGGAATAATTTAGAAAAATGACTGAAGAAAAAGTAAAAGTATTAATTATCGGATCAGGTCCTGCTGGATATACCGCGGCAATTTATGCTTCCCGGGCGGGTTTAAATCCAGTCTTAATTACTGGTGGTGAACCAGGTGGTCAATTGACTACAACCAACGATGTTGAAAATTATCCTGGCTACCCTGAGGGTGTAAATGGTCCACAAATGATGATGGACTTTCAAAAGCAAGCTGAGCGTTTCGGTACTGATGTACGTTACGGTATGGTTACTTCTGTAGATTTTTCTTCATACCCTCACAAAGCTATAGTTGATGAAAAACATGAGATAACTGCCGATGCTGTGATCATATCTACAGGTGCCAGTGCAAAATATTTAGGTTTAGAATCGGAAAAGAAATACGCGAATAAAGGAGTTTCTGCTTGTGCTGTTTGCGATGGCTTCTTTTACAAAGGTAAGCCAGTTGCTTTAGTTGGTGGTGGAGATACTGCGGCTGAAGAAGCTACTTATTTGGCTAATATCTGCCCTAAAGTATATATGATTGTTAGAAGAGATGAATTAAGAGCTTCTAAAATTATGCAGGAACGTGTGATGAACACACCAAATATTGAAGTTTTATGGAATACTGAAACTGAGGAAGTGCTAGGTGATGGTGAGGCCGTAACTGGTGTAAGGGTATTTAATAATAAGACAGGAGAGAAGAAAGATTTAGAAATAGATGGTTTCTTTGTGGCTATAGGGCACAAACCTAATACAGATATTTTTAAAAAATTTCTAGATATGGACGAGACTGGTTATTTGAAAGTAGTGCCGGGAACTTCTAAAACTAAGATAGAAGGAGTATTTGTAACTGGTGATGCTGCCGATAAAGTATATAGACAAGCTGTAACAGCTGCCGGCATGGGTTGTATGGGTGCTTTAGATGCGGAACGGTTTTTGCAAGCAAAAGAGTTTGAAACTGCATAAATAAAAAATGATGAAAAAAATAGCTTTAGTATTACTAGTAGGGGCAGTCATTTTCACAGGATGCTCTTCTTCAAAAACAGTTACCAGAGTTGATTCCGACTCACAAATAGACCTTAGCGGTAGATGGAATGACACTGATAGCAGGCTTGTAGCCGAAGAAATGGTTCGTGACGGTTTGAGCAGGGTATGGGTAACTGACTTCGTGGAAGAAAATGGAAAGAAGCCTACTGTAATTGTGGGTATTATTAGAAATAAGACAAGTGAGCATATTAGTACAGAAACTTTTACCAATGATATTGAAAGAGAGTTTATCAATTCTGGAAAGGTAAGAGTAGTGCAAGGTGGTGAAGAAAGAGAAGAGTTAAGAAAAGAAAGAGCAGATCAACAAGAGTTTGCTTCTGCAGCAACTACTAAGCGTTGGGGTATGGAACGAGGTGCAGACTTTATTCTTCAAGGGACAGTAAGTTCTGTAACAGATTCGAATGATAAACAATCATTAGTATTCTATCAAACTGATTTGGAACTTACACACTTAGAGACTAATGAAAAAGTTTGGATAGGATCTAAGAAAATTAAGAAAGTCATTAACTAAGCATCTTATTGATGACCAATTATTTAAGTGCCGCTCTGCGGCACTATTATTTTATACCTTTTGTATTATTTTCTTTTAGCTGCGCCACGTATTACCAGAAGAATATTGAGTTTCAGCAGAAATTTACCAGTGGCCAAATTGAAGCGGCAGATAAGTTTTTAGATAAGAATAAAAAACTTAGTAAAGGAAATAATCAACTACTTTATAACCTTCAAAAAGGCGTTGTATTACAACTAATGGACGAATATGAGGCCAGCAACACGTACTTTGAAGAAGCCTACATATTCACAGAAGACTATAGGAAAAATTACTCCTTAGAAGCGCTTAGCCTGCTCACTAATCCCAATGTGAAGCCTTACATTGGCGAAGACCATGAAGTAATTTTCATTCACTATTATAAAGCCCTCAACTATCTTAGAATGGGGAAGTTGGATGAAGCATTGGTGGAATGCAGACGTATTAATATCAAGCTGAATAAACTTAACGACCGCTACGAGGATAAGAAAAATAGGTACAAAGTTGACCCATTTGCCCATAACCTGATGGGAATAATCTTTGAAGCAAGCGGTGAAATAAATGATGCATTCATAGCTTACCGAAATGCGTATGAGGCATATAAAGAAGTTGGTTCAGTTTTAAATGTCAAAGCTCCTGATCAGTTGAAAAAGGATTTAGTACGCACGGCAGGTTTGATGGGGTTTAGAACAGAATTGGAAGGTTATGAAAAGGAGTTTAACATTAAATACGAACCTGTAAAAGAAAAGTCTGGAGAATTGGTTTTTTTCTGGCATAATGGGTTGGGTCCGGTAAAAAGTGAATGGACAGTCAACTTTTTTGTAATTAAAGGACAGGGGGGATTAGTTACTTTTGAGAATAAAGAATATGGCATGAACTTTCCTTTTCATGTGCGTCAAGATTCTGACGGTAAAACACAATTAGGAGACTTAAAAGTAGTGCGGGCAGCATTTCCAAAATATGTCGATAGAAAGCCATATTTTAATAAAGCGAACTTATCAGTTGAAGGTAAGACCTATTCTTTGGAGAAAGGTGAAGACATTTCTGCCATCGCATTTGTAACCTTAGAAGATAGAATGCTAAGAGAATTTGCTAATTCATTATTGAGGTTAGCTCTGAAACAGGCCGCTGAGGAAGCGACCAGAAATGAAAATGAAAGCCTGGGAGCGTTGGTATCTATCGTGAATGCCGTTACGGAGAAAGCTGATACAAGAAACTGGCAAACTTTACCGCACGACATACATTATGCACGAGTTCCTTTAAAAGATGGGGCCAATACTATTAAGTTTACAGCTATAGGTAATGGAAATGACACTGCCACAGAAGAATTGTATTTTGAAGGGCAGAAAGGCCGTACAGAATTCTTCATGTATAACAATCTAGAGTCATCCGCACCTTCATCATATAACAATTAGTTAGACCAATGAAATTAGATATACTAGCATTTGCAGCCCACCCAGATGATACAGAGTTATCTTGTGCCGGCACGTTGGCCACACATATTAGAAAAGGATATCAAGTTGGAGTAGTTGATTTAACTGCTGGCGAACTGGGAACGAGGGGCTCTGATGAAATAAGAGCCAAGGAAGCGGCTGAATCAGCAAAGATTTTGGGCTTAACTGTGCGTGAAAATTTAAAATTGGCCGATGGTTTTTTTCAAAATGATAAGCAAAGTCAAGTAGCACTAATCAAAGTGCTAAGAAAGTACCAGCCTGATATTGTATTAATTAATGCTCCAAGTGATCGCCATCCGGATCATGGAAGGGCGGCCCAACTGGAATTAGACGCTTGCTTTTTAGCAGGTCTTGTAAAAGTTGAGACTACGTGGGAAGGGGTGAAGCAACCGCACTGGAGACCTAAATCTGTTTATCATTATATTCAAAGTAACTTCATTCAGCCAGATTTTATAGTAGATGTCACTGATTCGTGGGATACAAAAATGCAGGCCATAAAAAGTTTTAAAACTCAGTTTTTTGACCCAAACAGTAATGAACCTGAAACATTTATTTCCTCTCCTGACTTTTTAAATATGATTGAAGGAAGAGCTAAAGATTTAGGTCACTCTATTGGAGTTGGCTATGGAGAGGGCTTTATTAAAGTCAGAAACATGGGCGTTTCTGACTTGCATCAATTGCTTTAAGTACGTTCATTCAGCAGGTTTTACTGTATAGCCTTTCTTTCTTAATAAGTTTAATACACCTGCTTCTTCAGACAGATGTGAAGCGCCAATAGCAAAAAAAGTTTGACCTGACTTCATATATTCTTCAATTTTAGGAATCCAGGCTTTGTTTCTTCCATAAATAAAATGTGCCTCATAATCTGAATGATTCTCCAATGGATGCATAGTGTACTCCAATGTTTTATGTAAATCGCCTTTTTTATAGTAGCTCACAAGTTCTTCATAATCCTTTAATTGGTCATCAAAGTTTTCCAGTGTATGCTTTAATGACTTAACCTGATCTTCCAATTTAATTTTTTCTAAAGCTTCTACTTCTTTCTCTACTTTTTCCAGCGCCTGAGTAGTAATACCAAGTGAATTGGCTTGATTTATCAATTCTAACTCATAATACTTCACATTATCGCCATAGGAAAGTCGAGTCATAGTAGTGGAGAGCATAATGGGTTTAAATTTTTTGTATACTACATTGAATTTGAAATCGGATATTCCGAATCGATTAGAGAAAATCCCAGAAAGTTTTTCTAGCTCCTCTTCTGTTAAATAATCGGCTAAAGAATTACCGCCTTCCAAATGAGCCGCTTTGTTCAGTTCATGCCGGGCATGGTGGTCTAACTGGGTTTCGGTTGATAGTATCTGACTGGATTTAAATGCTTTGTCAACTTTTTCTGGCCAGTAATAATCGTTAGACGGAATGAATTTTAGAATACCGAAAATATAGGAAGGCTGAGCTAATCCATTTCCTGAAACTTCCCAAAGCAATGAATTGGCTTCTTGTTGGCAATATGCATTTGAAAAACAAAATATAGTGACAACAAGTAAAACAAGTTTTCTGGTTTTCATAAGCGGATACAATTATCTTTGGTGATTAACGAAATTTAAAAATAGAAAGAATGCTTATAAATTTAACTACACCAGCGCTACTTTTTCCGGCTATCTCGTTATTACTTTTGGCGTATACCAATCGATTTTTGGCTATTGCAACGTTGATAAGAAGTTTACATCAAAAGCATATAAGCAACCCAGAGCATCCAACGCCCATTATTGGACAAATAGAAAATTTACGGTCCAGGCTCTCTTTAATTAAGATGATGCAGGTGTTTGGTGTGTCGAGTTTCTTTCTTTGTGTTTTAAGTATGCTTTTTCTATTTCAAAATGCCCCACAAATAGGCAGCTGGATTTTTGGAGCCAGTATGATTCTGCTGCTTATTTCATTAGCTATTAGTTTGCGCGAGCTTCAGATAAGTACCAAAGCATTGAATTTGGAGTTGAGCGATATGGAGTTGAAGAGGAAGCTTTAGTGTAACATTAGCAATGGAATTGAAACAAAAAATAATAATAGGTTTATTAATAATTGGTATTATTCTGATTGCAGTTTATTCTCCTGATTTTAACAGGTCATACGAGGAGACTATTATTAATGTACATTTCAATGGTATTATTTCTAAAAAGAACATTGACAAACAAAATCACAGTCAACCTAAAATTACTTTTACGACAGGAGACTATGTGTATTTGAATGATTTAATCTACAGAAAAATTAGCATAGGAGATTCTATATACAAAAGTCAAGGTGGCAAGTATGTTTATATTTTAAAATCTAATTCACTTGATTCTTTAAAATATGATTGATACTTACTGTCAAGTGAACTTAGATCTATAATTAATCTACTTTCCAGCTAGCGCGCGTTTATAACGAGTGCTAATACGTACTAAATTATTTAGCTGACGCTTGTTTAAAACGAGTGCCTTAAAGTACCAAAATGAACATTTAGCCAAATCACTATACTGCATTTAATAAAAGTCATGCATCACGGATGTGCACCAGCTTTCAATTCTTTAAATTTACGAAGTGTCAGAAAAATATTAAATTTCATAATCCTGAAGGTCTATATTTTGTTACTTCTACCGTTGTTCATTGGATAGACCTTTTTACTCGCAAAGAGTTAAAGTACATCATTACCAATTCATTAAAATACTGTCAATCAAATAAAGGATTAGTCATTCATGCATGGTGTCTCATTCCAAGTCACTTGCATATGATCATCAGTTCCAGTGAAGGAAACTTGCCTGGTATTATGAGAGATTTCAAAAAGTACACCTCTAAAAGAATAATTGAAGAATTAGAGCTAATTAATGAAAGTAGAAAGGAATGGCTATTGAGAGCTTTCAAAAAGTCAGGTGAAAATTTAAAGCGGATAAAGGGAAATAAAGTGTGGAGAGATGGAAACCAACCTAAGGAAATTATGACAAATGAATTTTTAGATCAAAAACTCGACTATATCCATAGAAATCCGGTGGAAGCAGAAATCGTTGAAGAGCCCGAACATTATTTATATAGCTCTGCGCGTGATTATGCTGGTATACAAGGATTGATTCATGTAGTGTTATTGGATTAAATGGACGTTTTGGTACTTTAAGGCACTCGTTTTAAACAAGCGTCAGCTAAATAATTTAGTACGTATTAGCACTCGTTATAAACGAGCGCCAGCCAATTCAGTTAATGTTGTGAATATTAATTAACCACCTTCAAACTATCCACCTCAGCACCTTCAGGCATTACAAATAATGAATCTGCAACAGCCTCTTTGCTTAACGAAACATTACTAAATGTGATATCATATCTAAGATCACCAATTTTACCACTATCATATTTATGGCCTTTTAATGACATTGGAAAAAACAGACCATTTACATTTTTGTAATCACCATATTTTAGTGCGTTATAATTCTCATGCTTTTCACCTGTGTAATAAGTGACAGTATAAAGTAATAGCTCCAACTGTAATGTTTCAGGATTAAAATGCGCAATGTATAAGTCTTCATCGGCATCGCCAACTCCTTCGTTAAATGAGACTTTTAAGCCACGGTACTCTTTATCCATGATTGTTACAGTACCCAAGTCTTCATAATTAATTCCCGGGTCAGCCAGTACATAAGGAATGGCAAAAAAATAAAAGAACAAATTATGATAAAACCTGGGTGAATTCTTGCCAGTAGCTTCAATAGTAGGAGAGGCCCACACTTCGTTGCCATCAAACCCAATTGTAAAGTTTTCACCATTAACTCGAACTAATCTTTTGTTAAGGTCAATGATATGAGTTTCTATCTGATCATTACCCGCCATGCTTAAATCATACTGCATGGTTGAAAAACTGTTCCATTGATCTATACCACCGTGTGCTTCTAATGCTGCAGTTAACAATTCAGGATAATTGGATCTGGTTTCCTTAATTTCTTCAGTAGCTACATTTTTACTATCTGATTTTGGTGTTTGATTGCACGCTACAAACGCAATTAAGAAAAGGAGTGATATGGCTATATTTTTCATATTGCTAAGGTAGCTTACCTAGCGTGAATTCTTTTGTCTCGGAGTTGACATAACATTGTAGAACGGCATTTCTAAATATGTGGTTATGTTGCAACGCAGTGGAGATATCTTAGCCATCCTGAAATTAAGTAGCGGACTTTCTATGTGGCAAAGATTCCTTCGTTGGCACTGCGGAATGACTTTCTGATGGGTACTTTGGATTACCAAGGCAGAAGTGTCCATAAAAAAGAATGTCATTCCAAACTTGATTTGGAATCCCTTAATTTTCTGCAGTAGTTGCTAAGAGATTCTGAATCAAGTTCAGAATGACAAACTGGGAGGTTTATAACTTACTAATTATCAATAAACTCTTCGAATGATTTATGAACCGTAGGGTTCATTTTACTTTCATTCATGAATTTATTCATTTTAGGAACCTGTTTTTCTTCAATCTTCTCATACTCCTTTTTCGCTTCGTTAAACTTGCCTTCAAGAAGGCTTAGGTTCTCCATTTCTGATGCAGAAGGAGTTTCAAATCCACCGGCAATTTTGCCAAATAAGTCAGCAATTTTTTCGCGTAACTGCGGCTCACCGCTTCCTACATAATTGTCACCTGTAGTAATTACCAACGTTTCCTTTAACTCATTCAAATCATCCAAAATCGGTTGAGCTACTTTAGCCCCTGATTTACCGGTTGCAACCACTTTCTCCGCAGTTTCAATAGTTTCATCGATTCTATAAACCAGATAA
>NZ_JAVJUY010000394.1:0-2215 GCF_040220315.1 Fulvivirga sp. | reverse complement strand
CACCCTATTCAATTTCACAGCCAGAAGAGTTTTTATCAGCCAAAGCTATTGCAAGGAGAACAAATCAAAACATTGCTATTACCGTACAGGATTTGCCTGTTAATGCATCTTACATCACTGAATTGAAAAACCTCGGTGCTGAGGTTTATTATAAAAGTAAATGGATGAATGCCGTTTTGGTGCAAACTACAGATGCCATTATTTCTGATATAGAAAATCTGAGTTTTGTATCCGGCTCAGAGTTAGTCGCCAATAACACACGTTTAAAACAAGGTTCGAGAATATCATTTACTGAAGATGATGAGGGAACAGAAGCAGCTGAAAATGGATTTCAAAATAACCTCTTGGGGATTGATCAACTACACGAAGATGGATTGTACGGGGAGGGCATTTTAATGGCTTTTATGGATAGTGGATTTACTGGAGTTGATACACAATCTGCTTTTAGCGGCATGCAAATAGCTATGGCCTTAAATCTTGTTGAGAATGACGACAATATATATCAATATCAAGAACACGGCACCAGAGTATTAAGTACGGTAGCGGCACATATTCCAGATGAATTTCAAGGTGTGGCGCCTAATGCCACTTATTTCCTATTTGTTACGGAAGATCTTCCAACCGAATACCGAATTGAAGAATATAACTTCTTATTTGCTGCTGAAATGGCCGATAGTGCTGGTGTAGATATTATTAATACTTCACTTGGCTACAATAATTTCTTCACCCTCTCAAGTATGGATTATTTGTATGAAGAAATGGATGGAGCCACAACTGTAATAACCAGAGCTGCTGAACTGGCATTTGAAAGAGGCATTTTAGTAGTCACAAGCGTAGGCAATGAAGGTAATAATCCTGATTGGCTGTATTTAACTGCACCGGCTGACGGCCCAAATGTTTTAAGTGTGGGCTCAATAAGGCAAGATGGAATCAAATCAGGTTTCAGTTCTATTGGTCCTAATGCAGCGGGCCAAACCAAACCTGAGGTGATGGCCCTTGGGTCAGGGGCAGTTGTTGTCAATTCTTCAGGAACAGTGACAAGTGCCTCAGGAACATCCTTTTCATCACCACAAATAGCCGGTTATGCTGCGCTATTGTGGCAACAATACCCTGACCTAACTAATAAGGAGCTATTTGACCTCATTATTTCGTCAGGAAACAGATTTAAATCACCTAACAATGAATATGGATATGGTGTACCGAACTATAATAAGTTGATAACTAGTACGGAGAACGATTTACTAGAAACTACTATTTTTCCCAATCCTTTTAACGATATGGTTACAATAGCGTCATTAGATCAAGCAGGTTTAATTACTGTTTTTGACCAAATGGGGCGATTGGTATACACTGGTAAATCAAGCAATCACAATAATGAACTAATGATTAATACAGAAATGTGGCAACCTGGGCTTTACATTTTCAAGGTTATATATTCTAATAATAGACAAGAGAAACTTAAGCTTGTCAAAGTCCACTAGGTTAATTTTTTTATATTTACGGCATGAACGTTCCCATTATAGCCCCCTCCATTTTAGCAGCGGATTTTGCTAATATCCAAAAAGAAGTAGAGATGTTAAACAGTAGTGAAGCAGATTGGATACATGTAGATATAATGGATGGTATTTTTGTACCTAATATCTCTTTTGGCATACCGGTAACACAGGCTATACATGAACATGCTACCAAACCTTTGGATGTTCATTTAATGATTGAAAAACCAGAGAAATTCGTTGAAGCTTTTAAGAAAGCAGGTGCAGAAATTATAACAGTTCATTATGAAGCATGCCCACATCTTCACAGAAATCTTCAGCAGATAAAAAGCCTAGGTTGTAAAGCAGGGGTAGCACTAAACCCACATACCAATGTTCAGCTGCTTGAAGATATAATTCAAGATATTGATATGGTTTGTATCATGTCCGTTAATCCGGGTTTTGGTGGTCAGAAATTTATTGAAAACACGTATAAAAAAGTGCGCCAGTTGAAAGAAATAATAAGTGATGCTGGGGCTACAACACTGATAGAAATTGATGGGGGTGTAAATAAGGACAATGCACGCGATTTGCTGGATGTTGGCGCAGATGTGCTGGTAGCAGGCAGTTTCGTTTTTAATTCTGATGACCCAATCAATACAATATCTAACTTAAAGACCGTTTAAGAGGCTAACACTGTTTATTAATGCGGCTTTTCTTCTTATTACTTTTAATACTACCTT
>NZ_JAVJUY010000393.1:0-15870 GCF_040220315.1 Fulvivirga sp. | reverse complement strand
ATGTTGGTATTGTTTGGTAGAAGTGCTGTTGAAATTATCAGTCAGACAGGAATTGGCTATCTGGATTCGTTTACCGGACTCATTTTCTTTTTATTAATAGGCAAATGGTTTCAAGGTAAAACATTTGAGAGCCTTACGTTTGATAGGGATTATAAATCCTACTTTCCTTTATCTGTGATTAGAAAATCTGGAATTCACGAAGAAAACGTAACTATTCATAAACTTGAAGTGGGTGATGAAATACTAATTAGAAATGAAGAGATTATCCCGTGTGATGCCGTATTGCTGAGTGACTATGCCAGTATTGATTATAGTTTTGTAACTGGCGAAAAAGATGCCATAAATGTAATAAATGGGGATTTGGTTTATGCTGGAGGAAAGCTTAAAGGAGGTAAGTCAGCATTTAGGGTAAAGGCTAGGTCATCACAAAGTTATCTCACTAGTTTATGGAACGACAAGGCATTTAAAAGGGATAAACATTCCACATCAGAGGAATTGACCAACAAAATAAGTAAGTACTTTACTTTGGCGATACTCAGTATCGCTTTGATTGGTGGCATCTATTGGATGATGTTTGATGCCGAAAAAATTTGGCCTGTTGTAACTGCGGTTTTAATTGTGGCCTGCCCTTGTGCACTTGCTTTAGCTGCACCTTTTACAAATGGAAATGCCATTAGAATTTTAGGACAAAAAGGATTTTTCCTTAAAAAAGCTTCTATTACTGAAAAATTAGCGAATTGCAATGTTTTAATTTTTGATAAAACTGGAACACTTACTGAACAAACTAAGCACACAATAAAGTATGTAGGTAAAGAATTGAATGAGTTTGAAAAGATGGCTATTAAAAGTCTAAGTGCTAATTCAACACATCCACTTAGTCAGCTGGTTTATAATGAATTAGAAGAGGAAGTGTGTAGGGTTAATAATTTCGAAGAAATCTCAGGTAAGGGTATAAAGGCCAGTATTAATGGCATTGAATATAAATTGGGTGCTGCGCATTGGTTGGGCGTGAATGATTACGTTGAATTTGACCAAGCAAGAGTTTATGTAAGTGTCAATGGGTTTGTTAAAGGGAGCTTCGAAATTAAATTAAGTTATAGGACAGGATTAAAAACGCTCATGTATTCGCTAGTTCATAAACATAAACTAATGGTTGTGTCTGGTGATAACGACAGCGAGCTTAATAACCTCGAAAAGATATTTCCGAAGGGAACACAATTCTTTTTTAATCAAAAGCCTGATGATAAACTAAATATCGTTGAAGAATTACAGAATGCAGGGAATAACGTGATGATGCTAGGAGATGGATTGAACGATGCGGGAGCTTTGCAGAAAAGTGATATCGGTATTGCTGTAAGTGATGATGTAGCTGCCTTTTCTCCTGCTTGTGATGGTATCATACAAGGTAATGTACTTGCAAGGCTTAATACTTTTCTGGAGTTTGCCAGAATTAATAAACGAATTTTATTTGAAAGTTTTGGTATCTCCTTTTTATATAATGTAGTAGGTTTAGGTTTTGCTTTGTCTGGTTTGCTAACGCCCATTGTTGCAGCGATACTAATGCCGTTGAGTAGCATTTCGATAATACTTTTCACAACTTTAACCAGTAACTATTATGCCAAGAAACTAAATATCTAAGCTATGTCTGTAATTTTTGTTTTAATAATGGTTAGTTTAATTGTGGCCAGCTGCTTTTTAGGCTTATTTATATGGGCGAATAAATCTGGGCAGTATGATGATACTGTTAGCCCGGCAATACGGATGTTGTTTGATGAAAAGAAGGCCAAGAAAAAAGAAAAATAATTTATAAAGGCTCTTCTTCTACCGCTTTGGTTCGTTTTGGTAAGTCTTCTAATGCCTTATTTATTCCTTCTTTTATTTCAGAATAGTTCACTTTTGGGTGTGCTGGCAAATATCGCTCTGTTATAGATCTAAAAACTATTTGACCTAACTCCCGATCTGCAACATCAATAATTAGTGTGCCTTTCAAAAAGTGATAATAGAGTTCACTTTCATCGTAATGCTCCCATAGCGGCAATGCTTCTTCATGCACAATAGAGTTAAGGGCCGAATCTTCTTTTAATACAACATGGAAGTTTAGCATTAAATCAGAGTTTTCATCCCCTTGTTCATACCCTTTATTATACATTTCTTCCGCAATCGCATTCGTAATATCTTCCAACACAGCTTTTGAGTATATATAATCTGGCCCATCAAACGATGGCGTACAATTATTTAACCAACACCAGGTTTTATATTGGCTGAAATCGGCCTTAGGATCTTGTTGAGATTCAATATTGTATTCGCCACATGCAGCGAATATTAGTAAAAGGGGTATTGCTAGTTTTTTCATGATAATACAAATCTACTAGCTGACATTGCTTTTTAAGTTGAGTACAATCAAACAGCTTCGTGATGTTTGTCAGGATTTTTGATTTTATTCCTGATGAGATTTGCTAAATGAAGATCCCGGAAGAATTGATAGAAAAGTATAATGTCCCTGCTCCGAGGTATACCAGTTATCCAACTGTGCCTTATTGGGAAGAAGAAAAATTGAATGAGTCTGATTGGTTGTCTGTAGTTAAGCAAACCTTTAATGAGTCAAACCAAACACAAGGAATAAGTTTATATGTTCATTTGCCTTATTGTGAAAGCCTATGCACATATTGCGCCTGTAATACTCGCATTACTAAAAATCATGCAGTTGAAGACACCTATATCAATGCAGTTTTAGCAGAATGGGATATTTATATCAAAACGTTTGAGCAAACACCAATTTTAAGGGAAGTACATTTGGGAGGTGGCACGCCAACTTTTTTTAGCCCCGAAAACTTAAATAAGTTGCTTTCACAAATTTATTCAAAAAGCCTGTTGCACCCTTTATTTGAGTGCTCGTTTGAAGGTCATCCAAATAATACAAATTTAGATCATCTGGAGGTACTGTATAACCTTGGTTCCAGACGAGTTAGTTTTGGGGTTCAGGATCTCAACTTCAAAGTGCAAAAAACAATCAATAGGGTACAACCTTTTGAAAATGTGCTTAAAGCAACTGAAGATGCTCGAAAAATTGGCTTTAAGTCTGTTAACTTTGATTTAATATATGGTTTACCATTTCAGACAGTCACCAGTGTAAAAGATACAATAGCTTCTGTTATACAATTAAAACCAGAACGGATCGCATTTTACAGCTATGCCCATGTGCCATGGAAAAGACCAGGCCAAAGAGCATACACCGAGGCAGACTTGCCAGATAACTCGTACAAACGGGAATTATATGAAGAAGGTAAAAAGCTGCTAACCGACAACGGTTATATAGATGTTGGAATGGATCATTTTGCCCTACCGAACGATCCGCTATATAAAGCTTATCAAACGAAAAGCATGCATAGGAATTTCATGGGATATACACATGCAACTACTGATTTGCTTATAGGGTTAGGCTCATCTGCTGTAAGCGATGCTAAATATGCCTATGCACAAAACGCTAAGCATGTTGAAGACTACAAAGAGAAAATAGGCAATGGTAAGTTAGCATTAGAGAAAGGACATTTTCTGTCAGACGAAGATCTTCTAATGAGGAAAATTATGTTGGAAATAACTTGCAATGGAGAACTGTGCTGGACTTCTACTCCAAATTGGCTCACTCTTAATATGCTTATTCAGTTAAATACTATGCATGAAGAAGGTTTGCTAAGGCTTTATCCAACCGGGTTTAGACTTACCGATTTAGGCATGGCATTTTTAAGAAATATCTGTATGGTGTTTGATAAACGCCTAACAGAATTCAAAAGTGAACAACAGATGTTCAGTAAAGCGATATAATTTAGAATAACTGGAGAATCTATAAACAAATTTGAATAGCTAATAGAGATTAATTGCATGCCAGCTTCCAATCTGATTTTTGTCATTTTTCTTGCTAATTCAAATCAATATGATAATTTGAATCCTTATCTACCTTCGGGTATCAATTTTAAACCAAATGTAAACTATGGAACTAGAGAAATTCAGCTATGATAATAAGATAGTTAAGTATTTTATCATAGCTACCGTCATCTTCGGTGTTGTTGGGATGCTAGTGGGTTTAACAGCTGCGATTCAACTGTTTTACCCCATTTTTAATTTCGATCTCGAATACACCACATTTGGCCGGATCAGGCCACTTCACACCAATGCTATCATTTTTGCCTTTGTAGGTAATGCGATGTTTGCAGGGGTGTATTATTCGATGCAGCGCCTGCTCAAAACCAGAATGTTTAGTGATGCTCTCAGCTGGATTAACTTCTGGGGCTGGCAACTCATAATTTTGGCTGCTGCAATTACATTACCGCTAGGGTTAACTACTTCAAAGGAATACGCTGAATTAGAATGGCCAATAGATATTGCCATTGCTTTGATATGGGTGGTATTTGGTATTAATATGATTGGTACTATTCTAAAAAGAAGAGAACGGCATATGTATGTGGCTATCTGGTTCTATATCGCCACATTTGTTACGGTTGCAGTATTACATATAGTTAATTCGTTTGAAATGCCAGTGAGCTTATTTAAAAGCTATAGCTGGTACGCAGGTGTTCAGGATGCGCTGGTTCAGTGGTGGTATGGACACAATGCGGTTGCATTTTTCTTAACTACTCCTTTTTTAGGGTTGATGTATTATTTCTTGCCTAAAGCGGCAAATAGGCCTGTTTATTCGTACAAGTTATCCATTATACATTTTTGGTCGCTGATATTTATTTACATATGGGCAGGACCACACCATTTACTTTATACTTCTTTACCCGACTGGGCACAGTCTCTAGGTGTGGTTTTTTCAATAATGCTAATTGCACCAAGCTGGGGTGGTATGCTAAACGGGCTATTAACACTTAGAGGAGCCTGGGACAGGGTAAGAGAAGACCCGGTTTTAAAATTTATGGTAGTGGCCGTAACGGCCTATGGTATGTCGACTTTTGAAGGCCCGATGCTCTCTTTAAAAAATGTGAATGCTATAGCCCACTATACAGATTGGATTATAGCCCACGTTCATATTGGAGGATTAGGATGGAATGGTTTTCTAATATTTGGGATGCTTTATTGGCTGATACCAAAAATGTGGGGAACAAAACTATATTCTGTTTCATTGGCTAACAGTCACTTTTGGATAGGCACATTGGGAATTATATTTTATGCCTTGCCATTATACGTTGCTGGTATAACACAAAGCCTCATGTGGAAAGAGTTTAACGCTGAAGGATTTTTGGAGTATAAAAACTTCCTCGAAACAGTCGTTCAAATATTACCAATGTATGTACTAAGAGCCATTGGCGGTACTCTTTACCTGACAGGTGTATTTGTAATGATTTACAATCTAATGAAAACAGCTGGCACGGGAAGCTTTATTGCCAATGAAGATGCAGAAGCACCAGCATTGAAGAAAGAAGAAAAGGTACATACTACCGGATGGCATACTGTTTTGGAACGTAAACCAGTATTATTTACTGTTTTAACTCTTATAGCCATTGTTATTGGTGGAGTGATCGAAATGGTTCCAACGTTTTTAATAGAAAGCAATGTACCTACTATAAGTAGTGTAAAGCCTTATACACCATTAGAACTTCATGGTAGAGACTTATATATTAGAGAAGGTTGCGTGAGTTGCCACTCTCAAATGGTTAGGCCATTTCGTTCTGAGACCGAACGCTATGGAGAATATTCAAAAGCGGGTGAGTTCGTTTATGATCATCCATTTTTATGGGGCTCGAAAAGAACTGGACCCGATTTACACAGGGTAGGTGCTAAATATCCTGATAGTTGGCACTTCTATCATATGCTTGACCCAGGTTCTGTATCCGCTGGCTCAATAATGCCACCTTATCCTTGGCTATATGAGAAAACCATCGATAAATCTATGACAGCCAGTATGATCAGTGCATTGAGAACCATTGGAGTTCCTTATGAAGAAGGTTATGAAGATGTAGCTAACGATGAGTTAGACAAACAGGCTGCTGAAATAGCTGCAAGACTTAAAGCCGAAGATAATATTGAAATTGTGCCAGAAGCTGAGATAGTAGCTTTAATAGCCTACTTGCAACGATTAGGCACAGACATAAAAGTAAAACCAGAACAAACAACTCAAAACCCGTAAGCCATGTTTAAATATTATTTCGAACAAATACACAACGTAGAGATCTGGCCAATAATCTCATTGTCCATCTTTATGATCTTTTTCCTCTGTTTGCTACTCTGGGTATTTACCACTGATAAGAAATACATAGAAAAAATGGAACA
Organism: Fulvivirga sp.; assembly: GCF_040220315.1. Lineage (GTDB taxonomy): Bacteria > Bacteroidota > Bacteroidia > Cytophagales > Cyclobacteriaceae > Fulvivirga. Next base: position 9,603 of record NZ_JAVJUY010000393.1, on the reverse strand, counting down.
GTTACCCATGGATGGCGGAGAATTGTCTAACTCAAATCAGAAGAGCCATGAATAAGAAAATAGTTATCACATCATTATTAATGCTAGCCTTGGTAATTGATACCTTGGCGCAAACAACTGGCGAAACGGTAAGCACGGATACTGCCTTGCTCATAGTTTCTGGGTTTGTATTTGTTGTTGCTCTTTTAGTTTTGGGTGTTTCCGTGGTAGTTCTACGCTTACTTAGAGCAATGGTAAGACAAGAACTTCAGAAAAAGGCCGTAGAAAAAGGTGTTGAGTTTGTAGAGGAAGAAAGCTGGTGGTCTAAGCTTATGAAATCCACCACTGATGCAGTTCCTGTCGAAAGGGAAGAAACTATAATTCTTGATCATAATTATGATGGAATCAGGGAGTTGGATAATCACTTACCTCCATGGTGGAAATGGTTGTTCTATGTAACAATAATATTTGCTGTGGTCTACATGATTGGCTACCATGTTATTGGTAATATGCCATTGCAGCTTGAAGAATATCAGGCTGAAGTATATGCAGCCAATGAAGCCTCTAAAGCGCGATTAGCGAATGCTCCGGCAGAAAACATAGACGCAACAAATGTGGTAGCTTTAACAGATGCCGTATCATTACAAAAAGGCAAGCAAATTTACCTAAATAACTGTTCGCAATGCCATAAAGAACTAGGTGAGGGTGGAATAGGTCCAAATCTGACGGATGACTATTGGCTTCATGGTGGCGATATTTCAAGTGTATTCACAACGATTAAGAAAGGTGTACCTGAAAAAGGTATGATTGCATGGGAGCCGCTTTTATCTCCTGGCCAAATGCAAAACGTATCTTCTTACATACTTACACTTAGAGGTACAAATCCACCTAATGCCAAGGAGCCCCAGGGAGAACTATATGTCCCTGAAGTTATTGAAGATGCACTGGACAGTGTGAATGTTGAGGAAGTTAATGAAGCAGTAGATAGCTTACAAATGGCTGCGAGCAATTAGATATGGACCAAAAGGATTTATATCAATTTGATGAGGAATTTAGAGATACTATTGCTACTGTGGATGAAAGCGGCAAGCGTATTTGGGTATACCCTAAAAAACCTCAAGGATACTATCATAACCTGCGAATTGGATTTACTATCTTATTATTAGGCATCCTGTTCGCAGGTCCTTTTATTACTATTGGCGGTAAGCCGTTGTTATTACTCAATATCTTCGAACGTAAGTTTGTAATATTTGGTCAAGCATTTTGGCCACAAGATTTCTTTTTGCTAGCGCTCTTACTTATTACATTCTTCGTAATAGTCATTCTATTCACGGTGGTATTTGGCCGCTTGTGGTGTGGTTGGGCTTGTCCACAAACTCTTTTTATGGAAATGGTTTTCCGTAAGATTGAATATTGGATTGAAGGGGATGCCAACCAACAACGTAAATTAGATCAGCAGCCATGGAGTTTTGAAAAAATTAGAAAGAAAGGCTTAAAACATCTCATTTACATTTCAATCGCTTTTCTAATATCTCATACTGTAATGTCTTACCTACTGGGTTATGAACAAGTACTAGATATTGTAAGTCAACCACCATCAACTAACATGGCGGGCTTTACCGGTATGCTGGTTTTTACTGGTATTTTCTATTGGGTATTTGCCTATTTAAGAGAACAGGCTTGTGTTGCTATTTGTCCATATGGCAGATTACAAGGGGTATTATTAGATAATAAATCGATAGCTGTAATGTATGATTGGCTTAGAGGTGAGCCAAGGGGTAAATTAAAAAAGAATGAGCCGGTTGAAGAAAAGGGTGATTGTATAGATTGTAAATTATGTGTACATGCCTGTCCTACCGGAATTGATATTAGAAATGGCACACAACTAGAGTGTGTTAATTGCACTGCGTGTATTGATGCTTGTGACGATGTAATGGAAAAAATCAATAAGCCAAAAGGCCTCATACGTTATGCATCGCACGAATCGATAAGTACAGGTACAAAGAATTTATTCAACACAAGAGTAAAGGCTTATTCTGTTGTGCTTCTGCTATTAATGAGCATTTTAATCTCTGCACTTGTATCAAGGTCTGATATTGAAACAACGGTATTAAAAGTACCGGGTCAATTGTATCAAAGAACTGATAGAGGAACTATTACGAACCTTTACAATATTCAATTTGTGAACAAGACTTTTGATGATATGGAAGTTGAAGTGAAAGTATTGAAGAACCCTGAAGCATTAATTAGCAAAGTAGGAGGTGGGGCTCAAAACCTTAAAGCCAATAGTTTGAGCGAGGGAGTTTATTTTATTGAATTACCATATAAAGCGATAACATCTGCCAGAATGAAGCTTGAACTCGGGATATATGTAAATGGAGAATTAGAAGAAACGGTTAATACCAAATTTTTAGGGCCAATAAATAACTAAGCGCATGAATTGGGGAACAAAAATAGTAATCACATTTATTTCTTTCGCAGCCATAATAATTACCATGGTAGTGATAAGCATGAAACAGGATATCAGCCTGGTTGCTACTGATTATTACAAACAAGAGTTGGCTTATCAAGATCAGATAAACAGGCAACAGCATGCTTTAGGTCTTGGCGATCAAGTTACATTTGAATTTAATCAAAATGAGCATAAGTTTTTTATTAATAGCGACTTGAATACCAAAGGTGAAATACATTTTTATAGGCCTTCTGACGCAAAAAAGGACCGGATTATACCATTCGAAATTACTGCTGGATCTACACAGTTTATTAGTACAGAAGGGATGGACTTAGGACTATGGAGGGTTAAACTTTTATGGGTAGAAGGGGAGAAAGAAGCGTATATTGAAAAGACCATAATTATTTAATGATAGGTGCTCTAATCATCGGAATTACCATAGGCCTTTTTGGCGGCTTCCATTGCATAGCCATGTGTGGTCCTGTGGCCGCATATATTCATTCTAAAAGTGGCAGTAATTTGTCTATGCTTTTCTATAACTCCGGAAGGCTAGTAACTTATGTGTTGCTAGGGGCTCTTGTCGGAATGGTAGGTGCTGGCATTCAGCTTGCTAACTGGCAAAGTGTGGTTTCTGTGGTTTCTGGAATAATATTATTGTTAATGATTATTATTCCAAAATTCTCTTTGAAGCTCTCTGGTTGGTCTTCAGCTAATTTCGTTGTAACCAAATTGAAGAGTAGGCTTTTATCATTAAATCAAACAAAAACCCCTTTAGTATATTTTCTACTCGGACTTATCAATGGATTATTGCCATGCGGGTTGGTTTATATGGCTTTAATCGCTTCGTTAAATGGTGGTGGTATGTTCGAATCAATTGTGGTTATGGCAGGCTTTGGGCTCGGAACATGGCCGCTGATGTGGTTAATAATGATAGGCGGAAGCTTCTTAAATAAGCACACCTTAATAAAACGATTAGTGCCGTCACTTACAGTAGTTGTTGGAATACTGCTAATAGTTAGAGGGCTTTCGTTAGATATTCCATATGTGAGTCCGGTGTTGGCTCAGTTAGGTTGGGATGCGGGCATTACAACTTGTACAACGCCATAAATAGATTTTAAATCAATCGAATACATGAGTAATTTAAAAATTGTTAGTGCTAAAGAGGCAATTGATCAAATCAAGTCCAACCAAAACGTTTTTATACAAGGGGCTGCAATGACCCCCAATCATTTGATTAATGAACTATGCAACAATTATGAAGGGTTGAAAAATGTGAACCTGGTGCATATGCATACAGAGGGTGAAGCTTTATATACTCAGGAACCATACAGAAACTCGTTTAAAACGGTGAGTTGTTTTGTTGGTGCCAATGTTCGTAAGGCAATAAACACAGGATTTGGTGATTATATTCCAATTTTTTTAAGTGAGATACATCAATTGTTTAGGCGGAATATTATTCCCTTAGATGTAGCGATAATCCAGGTGTCACCACCCGATCAGCACGGCTTTTGTTCACTTGGAACTTCTATTGATGTAACCATACCAGCCATAGAAACTGCTGGAATTGTTATCGCACAGATTAATAAACACGTTCCTCGCACGCATGGTGATGGCATTATCCATATCAGTAAGATTGATTATGCCGTGGAAGTAGATGAGCCAATTCACTGCTCCGTATTAAACCCACCTTCTGAAATTGAGAATAGAATTGGGCAGCATGTTTCTTCTTTAGTAGAAGATGGCGCAACACTGCAGATGGGCATAGGAGGTATTCCTAATGTGGTGCTGGCAAATCTTGTAAATCATAAAGATCTCGGCATTCACACAGAAATGTTTTCAGATGGTATTTTAAAATTGGTGGAAGCGGGAGTATTAACAGGTGCAAAGAAAGCAGTAAAACCAGGCAAAATAGTCAGTTGTTTTGCAGTTGGTTCACAGAAGCTATATGATTTTATGGATAATAATCCGTTGATTCATTTAAAAGAAGCGGCATATACTAATGATACAGCTGTGATAAGAAAAAACCCCAAAGTAACAGCTATTAATAGTGCCATTGAAATTGATATTACTGGACAAGTCTGTGCCGATACTATAGGTATGTACCAATTTTCTGGTGTAGGAGGACAAATGGATTTTATTAGAGGCGCCTCTCTTTCTGAAGGTGGCAAGGCCATTATTGCCATGCCTTCAGTAACAAATAAAGGGCTAAGCAAAATTGTGCCTGTGCTAAAAGAGGGGGCAGGGGTTACCACAACCAGGGCCCATGTGCACTATATTGCAACTGAAAACGGTGTGGTAGACCTCTATGGTAAAAGTCTGAAGCAACGAGCAAGGGCACTTATATCGATCGCACATCCAGATCATCAGCAGTTTTTAGAGGAAAAAGCCTTTGAGAGGTTTAAAATCCAAGTTTGAAATTATATATTAATGGAAAGTGTAATGGCGCCTATCTTATAATTAGATAGGCGTTTTTTTATACAACGGTCAGTAGGCTAACTAGCCGAAATATTAAATCTAAAGTCATATTTTATCCTGATTTCTATCATCAATTGCCTGCTGTTTGACCCATAATATTGTATCGTCAAATAGATGAAAAAGTCATGAACACGAAAGCAATTTTACTCTTGATATTTATCGGAACCCTGTCATCTGTAGGTGCCCAGTCTTACAAGCTAGATAATGCATCCAGTTCGTTAAAAGTGTTAGGTACTTCTACCTTACATGATTGGGAAATTATTGCAGAAGAGCTCAATGGCATGGCTCAAGTATCAAGTGAAAACGATGTCTACTCTATTAATTCTTTAGATTTTCAGGTAAAAGTTGAAAGCCTGAAAAGTGGTAAGAGTTCAATGGATAACAACACTTACGAGGCACTTAATAGTGATGATTATGCCACTATTAATTATGCGCTTAAAGAAGTGGTGTCAGCATCAAGAAATGGAAATAACTATGACCTTAAAACCAAAGGCGCTTTAACAATTGCCGGAACTACCAAGGTCATCACCATTCCTGTAAAAGCTGAAATTAATGGAAATAAGATGGTATGTAGCGGAGAGGTTACATTTAAAATGACAGACTTCAACGTGGATCCACCTACTGCCTTACTGGGAACAGTAAAAACTGGTGATGAAATTACCATCACATTTAAAACTGAGTTTAAAAATTAATCAATCAATAAAAAACCAAAACAATGAAAAATTATTTAAAACTTTCAACGCTGGCCCTCATATTAGTATCAATGACGGCATATGCACAAAAAGGTCGATTAATGCAATATGAGCGACCTGTCGGAAAAGATGGTATCAATATTTATGAAGCACCAAAAGCAGACACTATTGAATTTGAAGGTGATATGAAAGTTAGAGTAGGAGGTGATTACTCTATCTTGTTTCAAGGATTATCACAGGAGAATGATGCTACTGCCCCAGAGCAATTAGTTGATCTATCAAGCAACTTTGCTTTACCTACAGCCAATTTAAATATTGACGTTCAGATAAAGGATGGGTTAAGAATGCACGTTAGAACCTATTTATCTTCAAGACACCATCCAGAAGCTTGGGTGAAAGGTGGTTATTTCCAAGTAGATAATTTGGATTTTATTAAAGAAGGGTTGTTAAGTGGTGTAATGGAAAAAGCAAGATTTAGATTTGGTATGAATGATATCAACTATGGTGATACTCACTTTAGAAGATCAGATAATGCCAGATCAATGTACAACCCATTTGTTGGCAACTACATTATGGACGCCTTTACTACAGAACCATTTGCTGAGATATCATACTTCCCTGGAGATTTGTTTGCTGTATTAGGTATCTCAAATGGCCGACTAAATCAAGCACCTGTTACTGGCGATGACGGACATGCAGTATATGCCAAACTGGGTTATGATAAGCAAGTAAATGATGACTTAAGGTTTAGATTAACAGGCTCTTACTATAGCAGTAGTGAAAGAAGTACTCGTGATTATCTATATAATGGGGACAGGGCTGGCGCCAGATACTATAATGTACTTGAAGGTGTAGATAACGGTGGCAGTGATTTTGACCCTAGATTTAATCCTAGATTTGGATATCAAAATTCAATAATGATTAATCCATCTGTAATTTATGGCGGATTCGAATTCTTCGGTTTATTCGAAACTGTTGAAAACGGAGATGATGACATCGGAGGGTCTTTAACTCATTTAGGTGCAGAAGCACTATATAGGTTTGGAGGAAGAGATCAGCTTTATTTCGGAGCAAGATTTAACCAAGTTGATGGTGAATTAGCTGATGGGGCTCCAAGCATAACAATTTCACGAACAAATATTGGCGGAGGTTGGTTTTTAACCGATCATGTTATGACAAAAATTGAATATGTAACTTCCAAATATGAAGGTGACGGTTTTATTGGCGATAAGCGTCAAGGAGCAGAATTTGATGGATTCGTAATTGAAGCAGTAATTAGCTTCTAAAACGGATTAATTTTAAACTAGAAAAGGGGGCATTGCCCCCTTTTTTTATGCATAAAGGTTTAGATGACAATAATCAGTAGGCACCCTAATAGGGGTCATCTAATTTTTGAAATAAATGGGGGAAATTAATAGTTAAACAAGGAGATTATTATGGGACTTCATTCAAATTATTTCGATAGACAAGCTGATTTTAGCGTGTCACACAACAAAAAGCCTAAACAAAAATTAGTTAGGTTATACGATCAAAGCAAGTTATTTAATGACCTCTTTGAAATTAAGAAAACGAAGAAAAAGCAGTATGACAGTCTAAGAGGTTTACTTTTTAATATTGGCCTCTTTTTAAGCATCAGCTTAATAACTCTAATTATCAACTGGAAATTTTATGAGACTGGCGAATTAGTTGATCTCACATCCCATTCGATTTATGAAGATGAGCTTTTTGAAGTGCCACCTACAGAGCAAACCCCTCCAGAACCTGTGAAAGTATTAAAACAACCCAACATCATTGAAGTGCCTGATGAAGAGACAATTAAAGAGGATATTAAAATTGATTTAGATATTAGTATTGATGAGGATACTGAATTTGAGCAGATAGAAATTATGACCAGCGAAGAGCCTTCAGAAGAGGTTGCTGATGAAGTATTTACCATCGTTGAAAATCAACCAACCCCAATAGGTGGCCTTGCTGCATTTTACGCTTACATTAATGAGAACATAAAATACCCTGCGGCTGCAAGAAGAATGAGTATTCAGGGTAAAGTATTTGTACAGTTTATTGTTAATAAAGATGGGCGATTAAGTGACATTAAGGTAATAAAAGGGATTGGCTCCGGATGTGATGAAGAAGCTGTGCGTGTTTTGCAAAATGCTGAACCATGGAACCCCGGTAAGCAGAGAGGTGTTGCGGTACGCGTTAAAATGGTAATCCCAATTCATTTCATGCTACATAATTAGTCTTATCTTAATTCGATGTCTGACTATACAGCAAGTCTCAATGAGTTTAATAGAATTAAAGGGTATTTTACTGGTGATAAGAACATTGCAGCCTACTTTCTAGCACATTTTAACTCAGCCACTGTTTCAGAAGTTAGAATTAAACTAAATGAGTGTATAAATCATTCAGAAAACCGATTCAACTTGTCGGACTTGTCAGCTTACATTTTAAAGCTCAACCTTGATACACTCTTACGATCAGGCGACTTAAGTGCAGTTCAAAAGATATGTGAATTTAAAAATAGTGGCTTTGGCATTTGCCAAATCGCATCCAGGTATTGCAATTGGCATAACGCTCATGCATATGCTATATGCAGTGAATATGCATATCAATTTCTTTATAATAAAATGCCTACAGAAAACACCGAGGTGTCCTACGTCAGGTTCACTAAAGATATTGCCAGAAAAAGAAAAGAAATGAACTTGGAAGAACTTAATTACATGGAATTTGATAAGTTTTTGTGGTTATTCAAACCTGGTATGCAGGGTTAAGCTTACGCCTATTGTTTCATCTACCTTTATTAAACCCATAAGTGCAGTAGGAGGGTCGAGGTTAAAATCATTAATATCGAACGTAGAATTTAGCTTAATTCTATAGCTCACTTCGTCTAATTTGCTTATATCATAATTTAGCAAATACCTATTGGTTATTCCCGCAATAGTCACTAAAGTCTCTGCTTTGGAGTTTTCGCAATTAAGATCATCGAAATTTCTAATGCTGATTAACTCAAATTCCATAAACGGATGGTCTTCAGCTTTGAGGGTTTCCTTCATATCACGTGTAATAAACTTGCTTCCACAATCAAACTGCTTTACTGGAATGGAGAATTTGGTATTACTAAACTTTACAGTGGTTGCTTGCACATTGTAGGAAACACTCACACTTTCACCACAAAAGCCCTGAATAATATGACAATCAAAGGAATTGACAGAGGATTTACCACTTATTTTAAATGTGCTTTCTTCTTCAATAACCATTGTTTTGGTAACAGACTGACTGTTAGACTTAATTGGAATTGAAAGAAGTAAGAAGACAATTAGCTTATTCATGGTTTGAATTTGTTCCTTGCAAATAAAGGTTATTGATCTTCTATTATTAATGATCTATGTCAGATTCAATTATGAGAGAAATGACATAAACTATATTAATACTTTCGAAAATAAACCTACTATTTTCAGTGTATTAAATATACTGTTCGGAAAGACCAATTATTAGTAGTACCTTTGTACCATAATTAGCAGGAGTATCACTTCTTTATTCTATCCAACCGATTCAATAATTAATTTTTTACCCCTTCTAACATTTTTTATTAACACTAGAAACGGGGATTAATATCTTTTAAAGTTTATCAATCATACACTTATCCAATCGGCACAAAAAAATAAAATTGTCGATCTGGACTGGTGAAGTAATGCCTATTTCTAAGGTTAGAAATTAACCATATGAATACAACAAAAGTAAAGAGATCCAGAAATGCTGGATTCAAAAATCGTTCTGCAAGCAGGCCTTCAGGACAAGGAAGAAGAAGCAACAACTCAAAGAAAAAAGCTACAACTTCAATTGATATTAACCAGTTGGTAAAAAGGGCGAAACCGTCTATCCAACATAAATATATATCGGAAAGAACATTTGATGAAATGCCCTTAGATGTAAATCTTAAGGCAAATCTTCACAAAAAAGGGTACCAAACACCAAGTCAGATACAAGACGAAACGTTGGAGCCAT
>NZ_JAVJUY010000392.1:0-3085 GCF_040220315.1 Fulvivirga sp. | reverse complement strand
CTCTTTTTCATCTCAAGATAGGATGAACAGAATATCTTGAATTGATTTAAGAAAGCTGTACTTATATCCTCGAAATAAAGACTGTTATTCTTGGATAAGCTCTTGAGTTCTTCCAGAAAAGAATACCCTGGACTTCTACTTTTACCGACCCTTTTTCGTCGCCTTTCCTGGATGTCTTTCTTTACATCTTCAAGAGCTTTTGATTTTTTTGAGGTTTATGAACTCTTCTATATTGCATAGGATCGAACGTTCAGCTCGAGCGACTGAATACACACCACTTAAATGTTTCCCCTTTACTCGCTCAACACCAAACTGAAAGAAGGAGACGGTTCTGCCCTTCCTGGCAACTTTCTTCCTGATCTCATTACTGGATACAGTCTTATTGTCTGTTTCGGCTTCAAGGGCAATGTCATTGGCTTCTTTAAGTTTCGCTAATAAATGGTTGTTTAGCCTAGCTGAATTGGGGTGTGATTTTTTAACCCTACGCTCATTTACATCCCAATGTTTGAGTTCAATAGATTGATCTGTATGAATATACCTGGGCTTCCGGTCCTTAATGATCCGGACAGCTAAAGGGAAAGTGCCGTCCTTTTTTTGTTTTTCCCTTCGTAAAACGATCTTTACTGATGCCATAAAAATGCTGTTTTATTATAGTAAAGATACAAAAAACAGAAGAAAAAGGGTTAAACAATGGTTAAACATTTTGCGATTTTCCTTGTATTTATGTGGTTTAGCATGAAACTAAAAATGCCTTTAAATACCATTTAAGGCCATTATGATTCACATCACTATATATGATATAAGGCTCATAACCCGAAGGTCACAAGTTCGAGTCTTGTCCCCGCTACTATTTGAAGGCACTTTTTGAGTGCCTTTTTTTATATTCCAGCCTTAGTACATTAGTCCCAGCGAAACGAAATCAACATTACTTACCGTCATTCTGAACGGAGCGAAGCGTAGTGAAGAATCTTATCTTCGTGAGGAGTGTCGAAGTCATTTCTCCAAAACCTTACTAAGATTCTTCACTTCAATTTCGGATATTACTACTTGTAATAGAGCTATCTAAAGGGATCATTCATCCCTGAATTTTTGATATCCCTGTTCCGTTCAGAATGACGGTTTTGTTGTTCGTTTTTCCTTCATGCACAAGTCAGTCCAAAGCCCATGTTGGTGTTTTCACCAACATGAATCGATTGCTCATCGATCGTCGGTGAAATCACCAACGATGGCTTAGTTATACAATAATGGAAGAAACGTTATCGATACATCCCCATGGCCTGTCCCTGACAGTTCCCTGACAGGCCAATACCACTGGACTGCTATTTGAGTTAGCCTCAATATGGAAGCGTAGCTGTAACCTACGCTTAGGTTGGGGTTGTGGTTATCAAACTCTCCCCAATGATTGCTTTTATGATGGTAATAATACATTACAATTAATGCAATCCAGTATGCTGAAATGCCTACAATGAAAAAATTTTTAAACATCCCCTCCTCTGTGTCAATGATGGGAATTAAAATCCCCATAAAATTTATACCTGAGAAGGGATTGGTCGGAGCTTCTATTTGATATTTAAATCAAAATAAAGTTACTTGCCAAATAATGAAAACTTCTGATAAAAATAGAGTATTTGAAGTTCTGAAAAGAAATGAGGTTTTTCATATTGAAAAAGTTAAATACGAAGAGCTAACTGCTCCAATGGGTTTAATTTCATCAATTGAAATTATAGGAACACCATTTGTTTTTTTAATAAAACCGGAGTCAAGGTTCAACCGATATAAATGTCAGTATACGAAATATGCACCTGGTTTTCCAAGGTCTAAGATGTTGCCATTGAATGAGGGCGTTGAGTTTGATATACACGGACTTATTGAAACTTTAGAAAAGTGGATTACTAATGAGGTGGCAGAATATTACATTGATCTAGCTACAATAGATTTATGGGAAGAATATAATCTACTCACAAACAGCAATGTAGTTGCTTTAGATTATCAGACTAAATCTATGTTTGAAGATCATGAACAAATTCAGTTAATAGAGGTAATCAATGATCTACAAGCACAATTAAGTATTCATATTGCAGATTCAGAGCAAGAAAGGAAGCTAATAAGTGAGAATTTTGATTATTTAAAGGAAGCTCTTAAACGACTCAATAAATTTGATTGGAGAGGTGTCCTTGTTAGTATTCTAATACAAATTTCAGGAAGTTTAGCACTAGATCATAAAAATCGGACAATGATGGTTGAACTATTTAAAAATGCATTTGCAAATTTTGAGTATTTGAGATTTCTATTGAATTGATAATAGTAATTATCCCTTGTTTTTGAAAGCCACTAGTAAGAAACATCATACCATAGATATATAATCAATCCAAGAAGACCTCTGCTATGTGCTGTATAATGAGGTATATTTAAAGTTTATCTAAAATCTGTCAAAAATGTCACGACCTAAGTGTTTTTTTGCCATACCATCTTACCTTAGTTTTTTACATTAAACTAATCTCTTGGAAAAGAAAGAAAGATATATTACTTGGAGTACCAAAAGAAAGCTTGGTGAAATTACGACAGGAGCAAACTTTAGTGAGAACCAAATTCAAAATCTAGTTGAACCCAACATAATATTGGAAATTGACCATTCAGCAGCAACTTTCCTTTTAAAAAATTGTAATTTCCATAAGGTAGTCCACAAATCAAATCACCTAATAATTTCACAATCCATTCTGGGAGAATTAGAGTTAAATCATAAGCAAGCAGTAAGAATAAATGACAACAGTAATATTGGAAAAGTTAAATTGGAAGGTAATGGTAATTATGAGGGTGATTTGACTTTGGGAATCCAGGGAAATTGCTCAATAAATGAATTGAAACTAATTAAAAGTCAAATAAATTCGTTATCAATTAATAATTCAGAGGTTAAGAGCTTTATATTAGTTGGAAGTAGATGTAACAAATTAATCTTAGAAAAATTCTTAAGTAATGAATTTCAGTTTTTTGATACTTTGATTGGTGACCTAAGTGTTTCAGATACAGATTTTGGTAGATCAATTTTTTCAAAATCTCATTCGTCTATTCAAACATTTACTTATCG
>NZ_JAVJUY010000391.1:0-1781 GCF_040220315.1 Fulvivirga sp. | reverse complement strand
TTGTTGTACTTCCTAAAAGAGATGTACCTTATTTACTTCAAAATGGCGGTGATTTTGAATCAAATTTAACTGATTTTGGTCCTCAAAATATATCAGGAACTGGTTTTGAATTGGGTAATTCATCAATTGATGGAAAGGATGGAACTGCTAGTGGGTCAAATGCCTGGGTTATTGGATTAGATGATGCTGAGTACGTTGATGACTCCGAGGCTAGACTAATTTCTCCAACATTTGCTTTTAATACACTTGGTAATTACACGATTGAGTTTAAGTCCAAACACAAATTCGAAGATAATTGGGATGGGTTTATTGTTGAATATTCAATTGATTTAGGTGATAGTTGGGTAAAACTCAATAACGTTCAAGAAGAAGGATGGTATAATCAAATCAGTGATCCTCAATCTGTATTTGGAGCTAATCAACCGATCTTTAGTGGAGATACAGAAGGAGAGTTTATAACCTTCAGTACTGATGTATCATTTTTGTACCCTAATAATAATGTGATTTTTAGATTTTTATTTTTAAGTGATGCAGCTACCGTTGATGTAGGAATGGCACTTGATGATTTTCAATTATTAGGCCCGGAGCCTGGCCCAGCCGTAGCTGATTTTTCAATTAGTGGTGATATAGGTTGTGATGGACAAGTACTTACTTTTACGAATTTGTCAAATGGTACTATCGAAAGTCTGACATGGGATTTTGGTGCGAATGCCACACCTCAATCGGCAGAAGGTATTGGACCACATTCAGTAACTTATGAGAGTGATGTTTTAACTACTAATACAGTTGTTTTAACAGCAGTAGGTACAATTAATGGAGAAGTCACCAAGGAAGAGGAGATATCGATTGCTCCATTACATCAACCGGAACCATTTGTGATTGATTATCTACCAGGTAATTCTGCAACTCTTACAGCTTCAAGTGGTGATGAATACCAATGGCTAAAAGATGGTGAAGAGATAATAGGTGAGACAAATCAAACAATAACTGTAAATGAGTTTAATGCCGACTATTCTGTATTGATCGGTATTGATGGATGTGTTGTGGAAAGTGATGCACAAACTGTTATTTCAAGTACCTATAGGAATGAGGATGACTTACATTTCAACCTTTATCCAAATCCAATTAGATCAAATGTTTTAAAGGTAACATTGGATAGTAGAAGCTTTGGAGATGCTGTAGACTGTGAGATCTATAATCTTTTTGGAACCAAAGTACGAGAGTATAAAAATAATAGGCTAAATAATAATCTAATCAACTTAGATATTACAGGTCTGTCTTCTGGCTCTTATTTATTGAAAGTGACTAATGGAAAGACGGTGTTATCTAGGCAGATAATAGTAAATAGATAAAAATGAAAGAATTCATATTTTTTAGCTTCTTATTATTGGCGTTCTCTTGTAATACTTCTAAAAGCTCTAGTTCTGGCAAGCTGGACATTGTAGAAATAGAGGATGCGAACACTTTAAGTCCCGATGAGAAATATACTCTAGTAATAGAACAAAATGATTCTGGAACTAATAAGTTTTCAGTATTAAAAGATCAATCAAAAGTGTATGAAGATTCTTTCGAGAGCGGCTATGTAAAATGGTATGATACGCACAGACTTGAAATATTCAAGACCCCAGGTATTATACCACCGAGTAAGAATAAAAATGACTTCATCATAATATATGATGTTGTAACAAAGATTAGTAAGACGTTGACTGAAATAGAAGGATCTAACAACGACTAATCTATTTACTTAAATAAGTTTTCACATATTCTTCCACACCTTCTTC
>NZ_JAVJUY010000390.1:0-2121 GCF_040220315.1 Fulvivirga sp. | reverse complement strand
AAAATTAGAATTTAAAGAACATCTCAAAACACCATATCCTGATTTAAAATGCGATCTTAATGATAGTGATTTGTATATAGAAGTTGCTCATGCATATGGAACAAGTGTAGATGTTCGGAAAGTTTTGCGAAGAGATACCTCGGCGGAACCGTCAGCAGAAGAAGATTTCAAAAATACAGTTTCACTGAATATGGATGATAGGATAGTTGAGCCGTTAAATGAAACAATTCGCGAGCATTGTAATAAAGACTACATGGGTGAACCATGTTGGCTTTTAGTGAGAATAGGTAACCCACTGTACGATACTTCTGAATTTGAAAGATTTATTAACCGTATAGAAATACCTTCAAACAATAAATTTAATGAAATATGGATACTATGTGGGCCGTGGAAAGAATGTGGAGCATTACAAATATGGCCTACGACATAACCAATCATTCCAGCCGACCCGCTTACGCGGCCGGCTGAATTCAAACGTTATGCGTCAATAGAATGAAATACATTTTAAGGAATACAATTTGAAAGTTAAGGAAGCTATAAAACTGATTGAAAATGACGGCTGGTTCCATGTAAGAACACGAGGAAGTCACCGGCAATACAAACATTCTACGAAAAAAGGACTCGTGACGGTTCCCGGTAAGATGAAAGATGACCTCGCACCAGCTACAATAAACAGTATTCTGAAACAGGCAGGACTCAAATTATGAAATATCTGATTATTATAGAAAAATCTGACTCAGGGTATTCCGCCTACTCACCAGATCTACCTGGTTGTGTTTCAACAGGTAAAACCCCAGAGGAAACCGAGCAAAATATGCACGAGGCCATTGAATTTCATATTGATGGACTTAAGGAAGAGGGTTATGAAATTCCAACACCTACCAGCCGTTCTTCATACGTCGAAGTTGCCGCATAACAAATCACTCCACAGCGACGCGCCAAAGGCGCGCCGCTGAGTTCAATCGTTAGAAGGAATAAGATTGAGACCTAAAGAAAACTGTATTGTAGGATATTCCTTGCTTTTTCTTTGGGCGCCTTATTCGTATTCATTTTTCCCTCTGAATACGATAGGAAACTCCCAATTTCTAGTTGCGTATCACTTTACTATGCTAGTTCTAGGTATTATTGGTGGGGTCATACTATTGTATGGAAAATCGTTTGGTCTCCGTTTAGCATTTTTCGCAACTTTGATGTTTGCGTTTTTTAGAATCTTAGAATTTAGCTGGGCTTTAGAACATATACAAGGTGTTTTTGAAAACTCCAAAAATAATCCTATTGCCGATTATCTGCACATGGAGTATTTAAAACTCAAAGTTTTACCTAGCACAAAAATACCACTCTATAATAAAATCTACTTTTATTATCTTTGGGGAATAATGCCTGTAATACAATTCTTCTTACTTTTAATATTGCCTACGTTAATTATATTAGACAGGAATATTCCTTCTAACAAGCAGCTCCACGAGGACCGCGCAAACAGCGCGCGGCCTGTGAGCTGAGACGTTATAGGTGAAAGTTTGCGCTTAAAAGGGAAAATCAAGCAATGGAATGACGCTAAGGGATACGGTTTCATTTCACCAATGATAGATGGGGAGCCTGTTTTTGTTCATATCAAGTCATTTAGTAAAAAACGCAGGCGCCCTGCCGTCGGTGACGTCGTAACTTACACAAAATCTGTTGATTCTCAGCAGAGACTTTGTGCCAGTGATGTTCATCTTGGTTTTTTTAAAACGAAACAAACCCAAGTAGATAAAAATACTAATATATCCAGTATAGTTGCTGTCATTTTTCTTTTGCTAATTGGGGTTTTGAGTATGGTTAAAGCTGTTCCTGTAATTATTGCCATGATCTATATCTTTGCCAGTTTTATCACATATATTACTTATTCAATTGACAAGGCGTCGGCGCAATCAGGGAGTTGGAGAATACCTGAATCAACACTTCACATGATGTCTTTCTTAGGGGGATGGCCAGGAGCGCTGGTAGCGCAAGCCAGACTGAGGCATAAAACAAGGAAACCTGTATTCAGGTTTGTCTTTTATGCAACAATAATTATGAATGGGATTTTCTTTATCTGGCTGTCGACTGAGGATTATTTCGAAGTAATTGAGAAACTCATTA
>NZ_JAVJUY010000389.1:0-10162 GCF_040220315.1 Fulvivirga sp. | reverse complement strand
ACCAATTCCGCCACCTGGGCTTGTTTGAAATTGGGATGCAAATATGACTAATCATCCCTTATAATACAATATCAAACTTCAATATATTTCTTAGAGGAAAAGGCCATTGGCTTATCCGAAAAGAGTGCCTTAGTATTGGCCCAAACGCCTTCAAACAACTCCGAATGACGGTAGGCATTCAAGGCATCGTCATCTTCCCATATGCTATAGGTACTAAATATGTTGGGTTGGCTGTAATCTTTCAAAAGCTCAAGATGCTGGCAACCTGGAAAACTTCTTATTTTATTTTTACTCTCGTTAAAGACAGTTAGAAAATCATCTACCTTATCTTCTTTGAAAGTCATTCGCACTACTCTTATTAACATATTGCTAGTTTAAAGTTCGAAGTTCAAAGTTTAATGGATGCGCTATAATCAACTTTGAACATAGAACATTTAACTTAAAACTTTTTTACTCATCAAAATTAACCATTACCGGACTATCATAATTCAAGCCTAACAACTCCGATGCATTCCCTTGGTTAATACCAATTTCCAATAACCCGATTTCATTAAAAACAACAAAAATATCTCCTGCATCAACGGTAAATACATTCTCATGTATTCTTCGGCTATTTTCTCGGCCAAACTTAATGTTATAAGTTTTTTGTTTACTGAGGATGTCAAATGTCTGTTTATCGATATTGGTAATCAAATTACCGTAATGATCTACCCGCACCACATGCCCGGATATCAAGCTTTTATTGGCCTTTAAATGTCTGCCGAGCATCTTTTTAAAATGCTCAATAGGCTTACCGAGCGATTCTAGTGCATCACCGGCTGCAATGCTTGCTGCCACCTGAGACAAATAAGATTTTGAAGGAAAAGTAGAGGTTTGGTTATCTGTACTTATTTCTATTTGTGCGGTAGCTTCCTGTTCGCTGATCAAACCAAGTAAACCATTATCGGTACAAACAAAATAATGGCCTTCTAATTCTACAGCAATATATTTGTCACCTTGCTGGCCTACAGAATTTATAGCTACCAAATGTACCGTGCCTTTAGGAAAATCACGAAAAACAGATTTTAACACATGGGCACCATGGGCAATATCGCAAGGTGCTATTTGATGGCTGATGTCTACAATGGTTTGGCCAGGGTTCTTACTCAGGATTTTGGCTTTTACTGCTGCTACATAATGGTCACTTTCACCGAAGTCAGATAAAAATGTGATGATGGCCATATAAATTTCTGGAGATTTGGGCTGTGTACTAAATTTATTCCCGTTTGTTCAGCAGTGGTTATTCCACTATTTTTGCTGAACAAAATTAGATAAATTTTGACCATTAAAAATTCCATATAAAATAAATTAGTCTTTGGTAGAAAAAGTCATCACATTAGAGAATGTATCGCTGCTGGATTTTCTGGGAGTAGAAAACAAAAACATTAACGAAGTAGCCTCTGCATTTCCAAAAAGCAAGATCGTTTCACGAGGGAACGAGATTCGCATAAAAGGCACATCCACAGAAATTATTAAAATCAATGAGATTCTTCATTCACTTATTGAGCATTATCATAAATATGGTAAAGTAACGGAAGAGAATGTGCAAAACTATCTGGCGCAGGAAGTTGAGGAGCGACTGACTGATGAAGAGGAGGTGCTCATCTATGGTACACGTGGTTCAGCTATCAAACCAAAGACTATTAACCAGCAAAAGCTGGTATATTCTGTAAAGCAGAATGATCTTGTATTTGCTTTAGGACCTGCCGGTACAGGTAAAACCTATATTTCTGTTGCCTTAGCGGTAAAGGCGTTAAAGAATAAAGAAGTTAAGAAAATCATCATTACTCGTCCGGCTGTTGAGGCAGGGGAGACGTTAGGCTTCCTTCCCGGTGATTTAAAAGAAAAGCTTGATCCGTATCTAAGACCGATCTACGATGCATTGCACGACATGGTGCCATCGGAAAAGCTGCGTTATTATATGGAGAATAATGTCATTGAAATTGCGCCATTGGCTTACATGCGGGGGCGAACACTGAATAATGCATTTATTCTGTTGGATGAAGCTCAGAATACTACGCCTATGCAGATTAAGATGTTTTTAACGCGTATGGGACCTGATTCCAAAGTGATTGTTACGGGTGATTCATCTCAAATAGATCTGCCTAAGAAGCAAAAATCTGGTCTAATTGAGTCTATAAGAATTTTGAAAGACATTAAGGGAATTGGGTTTATTGCATTGTCTGGTAAGGATGTAGTGCGTCACAAGCTAGTGAAGGAGATCATCTCAGCGTATGACGAGCAGGAAAAAAATGAAAATCAATGACACTGGTTGTTAAGGATATTTCCTCAGAAGAGGAGATGAAACAAGCCTTTGAAATTAGAAGAATTGTATTTGTTGAAGGCCAAAACGTTCCTTTTGAGGAGGAGTTGGATCAATACGAAGATGAATCACATCACTTGCTAGCCCTTTATAATAATGAACCCGCAGGAACGTGTAGATGGAGGTTCACCAAAGATGGCATTAAACTGGAGCGCTTTGCAGTTATGGAAGCCTACAGAGGCAATAAAATTGGCAGCGCTTTGGTGGAAACCACTTTGAATAAAATAAAGGCGCACCCCGATTATAACGGACAAATGCTCTATCTTAACTCACAATTAGCTGCAGTCTTCCTCTACAAAAAGTTTGAGTTCAAAGAAGTAGGCGAGGAGTTTCTGGAGTGCGATATCCGGCATCAAAAAATGATTAAATATTTGTAAGATGTACAAGTGGCTGCCTTTTGCTCTGGTAAGGGTCACCTTCTTTTACATTATTGGAATTCTGCTTGGAGTATATGTTGGTGATGTTCTCACAGTTAATGAGGCTTTCTATCTGACCGCTTCTTTATCTGCAGTTGCCTTTGTAAGTTTCCTTCTCCTAAGAAAAGAGAGGTTTGTTCGTTATAACCTTATTTTCTCCGTTCTCACATTCTTAACAATCACTTCCTTTGGTTTCTACAATCTAAAGCTCAATGACGATTCACTAAAGGCCAATCACCTTTCCAGGTTCGATACAATTTCTGCTTTTACAGCTATGGTTGATGATATTGGCTATGAAACCGACAAGACTCATCGTTACCTTTTAAAAACACATTCTATTAATGATGGGGGCTGGAAAGAAGCTACAGGCAATTTGTATCTCTATTTAAGCAAGGATTCTGAGACTCAATTAAGTTATGGTGATGTTGTTTTAATAAAAGGTGCACCCAATGAGTTGAACGGTCCGATGAATCCTGGCGAGTTTGATTACAAGCAATTTCTCTCATTCAAAAACATCGATTTTCAGTATTATTCTACAGGCGACAATTTGGATATTGTTGGTTCGGGTTACGGTAATCAAATGCTCTCCAAGGTGTATGAAATGAGAAATTATGTGGTGGAAGTACTTACCAACGCCATTGATACTGAACGTGAACTTAACATAGCCAAGGCATTGATCATAGGTGTAAAGGATGGCCTAACCGATGACATTAAGCAAGCATATTCTGCATCTGGCGCTATGCATGTATTAGCCGTTTCCGGCCTACATGTGGGAATTATTTATGCCATTGTACTACTTGTTTTCGGTAAACTACAATCCTCAAATTATGGGAGGTGGTACCTTGCTTTTATTACCGTTTTTCTGCTTTGGACGTACGCTGCTGTTACGGGCTTTTCGCCATCCGTTTTACGAGCTGTAACTATGTTTACTTTTGTAGCCATTTCAAAGGCTTCGCTCAGAACCACAAATATTTACAATACGCTTTCAGCCTCGGCTTTCGTGTTGTTACTTTTTAATCCTTATCTGATTATGTCAGTAGGGTTTCAGCTATCTTATCTGGCTGTCATTGGTATTGTTTACATACAACCTAAAGTGTATAATTTATGGATACCACAAGCATATTTAGCTGATAAAATCTGGCAGATAACAAGTGTATCCATAGCAGCTCAAATGGCCACATTTTCGTTGGGGTTATTATACTTTCATCAATTCCCAACATTCTTTTTGCTTTCTAATCTGGTAGTAATACCGGGAGCATTTTTAGTGCTGCTAGGTGGTATATTAACCATAGTTACCAGTTTTTATGCACCGTTATCGGTATTTATTGGGGGCTTACTAAAGTGGTTAATTTTTGCTATTAATGAAGTTGTATTTTGGATAGAAAAACTACCCCATAGCATTGTTGAAGATATCTACATCAACACGACTGAAACATGGCTGATTATAGCAATGCTGTTCTGCCTGTTATTAGCGACCGAGAGAAGATCGGCTAAGCTTGTTTATTTATCACTTGCATTATCATTCTGTTTCTCTTTTTCAAAATGGTCACATATTTATGCCAATTCTCAGCGGGATAGCCTCACCGTGTATCGGGTAAATAATCACCTTTCCATTGAGTTTATTTCCAAAGGTCAGTCAGAAGTTTATACCGATACTATTTTATTCTATGATCAGGATAAAATGCGTTTTCATATTGAACCCAATCAGTTGCGCTCAGGAGTTTTTCATTCCATGCTAAGTGCAAGAAAAACAGAAGCTCCATATGAGTGGTTAGCATGGAAAGACAAAAAAATATTGATATTGAATGACCGCATCGATTTAAAATCAACCAACATACCAGAGCATTGTAATCTATTGATTTTGTCAGATAACTTTTCTGGTGATTTGGCACTATTAGATGGAATGATAAACTTTGATTTATTGATTTTGGACGGCTCGCTTAAATACTATCGAGCCACTCCGCTGTTTGAAAAAGCGAAAGAATTAAACTATCCGGTTTATTCGGTTTTTCATGATGGCGCTTACCAACAAACTATATAACCTATGGAATTTGTACAGTACGAAGTAGAAAATAGAATTGCATATATCACACTCAATCGCCCTGATAAGCGTAATGCGCTCAACTATCAGGTTGTTGCTGAACTAAAAGAGGCATTTAGTCAGGCTTCAATGGATGAAGAAGCAAAGGTGGTGGTTTTAAAAGCAAACGGAGCTGCATTTTGTGCCGGAGCAGATTTAGCTTATTTACAGCAACTTCAGAAAAATACATATGAAGAGAACTTAGAAGACAGCTCTCATTTAAAAGAGTTGTTCTATCAAATTTACACCTTAAATAAGGTTGTAATTGCACAGATAGAAGGCCATGCCATTGCGGGCGGCTGCGGACTAGCCACGGTTTGCGATTTTTCGTTTACCGTGCCTGAAGCCAAATTTGGTTACACAGAAGTAAGAATCGGTTTTATACCTGCCATTGTTAAAGTATTCTTGCTTAGAAAAATTGGTGAAATCAAATCCAAGCAGTTATTACTTACAGGTGAGTTAATTGATGCCGCAAAAGCTGTAGAACTTGGGCTGATCAACGAAATTTCAGATGCCGAAAACATCAAGACTAGAGTGAATGAATTCGCTCAAATGCTAATTGAGAAAAATAGTGGCCAGTCAATGGCATTTACTAAACAGATGATTGCCGAGGTACAGAGCAAGACCTTGGAAGAAGGCCTGCAATACGCAGCAGAAATGAATGCAAAGGCCAGAGCCAGTGAAGATTGCCAAAAAGGAATAGCGGCATTCCTAAACAAAGTGCAAGTGAACTGGTGATCAAATTAGCCTTTTCTGATAAATACATTTATAAACTTCCTGATGGTCATCGGTTTCCCATCGATAAGTATGAAACTGTAAAGGAGCAGCTTGTCTATGAAGGAACTGTAAAAGAAAGTCAAATCGTAGACCCGGGTTTGGTGGATGAACAATGGATACTTCAGGCTCACACTGAAAAGTATTGGAAGAGTCTTCATGAACTTACTATTTTAGAAAAAGAGCGAAAGAAAATCGGCTTACCGCTCACAGAGCTATCCGTAAAGAGAGCCAGAAATAGTGTGGCAGGCACATTGTTTGCTATTGATGAGGCACTTAATCATGGACTTGGCATTAACTTGTCAGGCGGCACACATCATGCTTATGAAAGTCATGGAGAAGGATTTTGCCTATTAAATGACCTGGCCATTGGCAGTAAATATCTCCTGAATCAAAAGTTAGCTTCTAAAATTCTCATTGTTGATTTAGATGTACATCAGGGAAATGGTACTGCTCACATCTTTAGAAAAGAAGACCGAGTGTTCACCTTCTCTATGCATGGGAAAGGCAATTATCCAATAAAAAAGGAGCAGTCGGATTTAGATATTGAATTACAGGATAGAGTAAGTGATGACGAATATTTATCTAAACTTCAAACAGTGCTTCCATATTTAATAGAGAAAGTAAGCCCTGACTTTATTTTATATCAGTCAGGAGTAGATGTAATGGAAGGTGATAGACTGGGCAAAATGGCACTTACCAAAGAAGGGGTAAAACAGAGGGATTCATTTGTTTTAAATTGTGCTAAACACAACGGCATACCGTTAGCAGTTACAATGGGAGGCGGTTATTCTGCCAAATTCACAAACCTGGTTGAGGCACATTGCAATACAGTGAGAGTGGGTCTTGATTTGTTTCAATCTTAATTAGTATTCTTAATTTAGAATAAGTGCCAGAAATTCACGCCATATTAAAAAAGTATTGGGGCTACGATACCTTTCGTCCGCTACAGGAGGATATTATCCATGCCGTATTGGAAGGGGAAGATGTGTTGGCACTATTGCCAACAGGAGGTGGCAAGTCGATTTGTTTTCAGGTTCCTGCTTTGGCTAAAGAAGGCATTTGCATTGTCATCACGCCACTTATTGCACTCATGCAAGATCAGGTGGAGCAACTTAAAAAGAGAGGAATCAAGGCAGTAGCAATTAATTCAGGAATGAATAAGCGAGAAATTGATCTGAACTTAGATAACTGCATTTATGGAGATGTGAAATTCCTTTATGTTTCTCCAGAACGATTAACTACCGACTTATTTAAAGAGCGGGCTCTTAAAATGAATATCAGCCTGATCGCTGTGGATGAAGCGCACTGTATTTCTCAATGGGGGTACGATTTCAGACCATCGTATTTGGACATCGTTGAATTTAGAAGACTGATACCAGATATTCCTGTAATAGCACTAACGGCCACAGCTACACATGAAGTAAGGGAGGACATACGAAACAAGCTTGAATTTAGAAATCAAGGGAAGTTATTTGAGAAAAGCTTTGCGCGTAAAAACCTGAGCTACTCAGTGAGGAGCGTTGATGACAAGGAGAAGAAGCTTATTTCTGCTTTGAAGAGTGTTAATGGTTCGGCCATTGTGTATGTAAATACCCGAAAGGCCACAAAAGAAATAGCCACATTACTATATAGAAACGGCATGTCAGCCGAGTTCTACCATGCAGGACTTAGGCATGAAGAGCGAAGTTTAAAACAGCAAAAGTGGGTTCAGAATAAAGTGCGGGTGATGGTAGCTACCAATGCGTTTGGTATGGGTATCGACAAGCCCGATGTTCGGTTCGTAATTCACATGAACCTGCCAATGGATTTGGAATCATACTATCAGGAAGCTGGTAGGGCAGGGCGTGATGAGAAAAAGGCCTTTGCGCTAATCATATTAAACAAGGCTGACATTCTGGAGCTAAAGGAGCGAGTGCGGTTGCAACATCCAAGTACTGAAATGCTAAAAAGAGTCTATCAATCGCTGGCGAATTACTATAAACTGGCAGTAGGTAGTGGTGGAGATATTAATTATGATTTTGATTTACACCAATTTTCAGAAAACTATAAATTAAACCATTTAGAGGTATATAATGCCTTAAAAAAGCTCGAGGATGAAGAATTACTTCAGTTCAATGAAGGCTTTTATTCACCCTCCCGCCTGAGTTTTGTAGTTGATAACAAAGCACTTTATGAGTTTCAAATTGCCAATGCCAAATATGATCCACTGATAAAAGCGATACTCAGAATTTATGGGGGCGAGTTGTTTTCCAACTATTTAAAAATATCAGAATTGCAGATTGCCAAATTTCTGCAGACAGATGAGCCCATCATTGTATCTTCCCTGCTAAAGCTGGATGAGCTGGGAATCATCTCCTATGAGAAGCAAAAGGATAGTCCACAGGTTGTGTTTATTGAACAAAGGCATGCAGCTGAAAATCTGCCTCTTAATCATTCACGGTTAAAGCAGCGTTCTGAATTAGCTCATGCTAAAATGAATGCCATAATAGATTACGCTTTAGATGATAAAAGATGCAGAACGGCCCAGCTATTAGACTATTTTGGAGAACACACTTATGACGAATGTGGCGTTTGTGATGTGTGCATTGCCAAGAAGAAAAAAGAACATATTCATGAACAGCATCAGTATCACCATCAGATTCTGGCTGCAACAGAATCAAAATCTTGGGTTATTGATGAGTTGTTAGAACAACTCAACCCCAAAGATAAAGAGGAATTCCTTGAGACTATCAGGCAGATGGTAGATACAGGGGAGCTGGAGTATGATGAACATTGGTTGTTGAGGAAGGCATAGCAATACTAGTGTAAATCAGCGACAAAATTGGAGTTAACCTTACGAAGGTTTGAAACCTTAGTAAGGTTGATCATACAACAAAACTAGCTCAAGTCTGCGACTTGTGCTTAAAAATGAAAACAAGAGTCTGTGACTCGATAAACAAATTAAAAACTAAATGAGTGTAAAATATAAAATAAG
Source organism: Fulvivirga sp. (assembly GCF_040220315.1). Taxonomy (GTDB): domain Bacteria; phylum Bacteroidota; class Bacteroidia; order Cytophagales; family Cyclobacteriaceae; genus Fulvivirga. The sequence continues at coordinate 1,553 of NZ_JAVJUY010000389.1, read as the reverse complement.
AGACCAAACCAAACTTCACTTTGTTACTTTTTCGGTAGTGGAATGGATTGATGTTTTTACACGCAATATTTATAAAGATGTATTAATTGAAAGCCTAACCTACTGTCAAAAGTATAAAGGTTTAGTAGTTTATGCTTGGTGTATTATGACTAATCATGTGCATTTGATTATATCCTCCGAAGATGGTTTCAAGCAAGAAGATATTCTAAGAGATTTGAAAAAACACACATCTAAAAAGTTGATAAAATTGATAAAGGATAATCCTCAGGAAAGTCGGAAGAATTGGATGTTGTGGCTATTTAGTTCTGCAGGTAAAAGAAATAGTAATAATAAGGACTTTCAATTCTGGCAGCAAGATAACCATCCAATCGAACTCAATTCAAATGAAATGATGGATCAAAAGTTGACCTATATCCATAATAACCCTGTTGAAGCAGGCATTGTTGATGAAGCTGAAAACTATTTATATAGTAGCGCTAGAGATTATTCAGGTAGAACAGGCATGATTAAAATTAGCTTTATCCAATAATAAAAATCTACCCTTAATTGCCGGGTTATAAACCCTTATTGTCATAGTTTGTCACAAGTTAAAAACTTGCGCCAGTTGTGACCAGATCTTTAGAAAACAATAGCGCAAGTCTGCGACTTGTGCTCATAAATGGTATTGAGAGTCTGTGACTCGATAAATTAGGAACAAAATAAAAATATAATCTTACTCAATTATTGGGCTTCAATTGATTTTATCAAATATTGACGAATTAAGGTAAAATGCCCGGGTTACAAACCCTGATGTTCATCTAAGGACACAAGTTTTAAACTTGCGCCAGTTTTCGTTTTTTAAATATTTCTTAAAACAAAAAAACCTCACTGAATCAGTGAGGTTTTAGAGGCGCTGAGCGGATTCGAACCGCTGTAGAAGGTTTTGCAGACCTCTGCCTAGCCACTCGGCCACAGCGCCATCATGCAAATGAAGTCGCAAACTTATGCATTCTTTGCTTTTACATCAATACTTTATTCTCTTTTATAATTAAAGAATTGGCCTTATTGCGTTTAAAACAGTCTCCGCTACTATTTTATGGCCATCAACATTGGGGTGAATTCCATCAGCCAGGTTCAGGTGCTCATTACCTGCAACACCATCAAGCAGGAAGGGTATTAATAAGGCATTATTTTTCTTTGCGAGCGTTGGAAAAATTCGTCTAAATTCGGTGGTGTATTCTTCGCCTAAGTTGGGTGGCACCATCATACCGGCAATAACTAGCTTCACACCGGGGTTTTTAGCTTTTACTTTATCAATAATAGCCTGTAGGTTTTCTTTAGTTTGTTCAAGCGGTAGACCTCTTAATCCATCATTTGCTCCAAGCTCAAGAATAAAAATATCTACGGGCTTCTTTAAAATCCAATCTAACCGATTAAGGCCACCAGCAGTAGTTTCTCCACTGAGTCCTGCATTAATTACCTCGTAATCATTTGATCCTTCATTTAGCTTTTCTTCAATTAGTGCAGGAAAGGCCTGTTCTTTAGATAAACCATAACCTGCAGTAAGACTATCG
>NZ_JAVJUY010000388.1:0-14472 GCF_040220315.1 Fulvivirga sp. | reverse complement strand
CTGTTGTGCCAAGCTTTCAACCTCTGTGTTATAGACAAATATACATTACAGAGGTTGCATGGAAGGGGATTATTTTTTTAGTGTGGCAAGATTGTCTTTGGCCATCTTAAAATCAGGGGCTATTGTCAGAGCTTGCTGGTAATAATTTTCAGCCACTTTGTTATCTCCTTGCTTTTGAGCTATGAGGCCCTTTAGGTTTAATAAGGCCACTTTTGCAGGATATTCTTTTTGTTTACCCTCAGTGTCATTAAACACAGCATTCATTTCTTCAACCCCCTTTTTATTAAGTAAAATATCTGCGTTGGTTTTACTCTCAGCATATTTCTCCAAGTCATACTGAAGGAAAGCCATCTTATAAAGTGTTTGAAGGTCATCTGTTTTAAGATAAAGGGATTCGTAAGATTCAAGCGCTTTATCCATCACTCCGAGGTTTTCGTATGAAACAGCTGCAATTTCCAAGGCTCCAAGATTGTCAGGGTTTACTGCCATAATATCCTGCGCTGTAAGCGCTGCTGAAGCGTAATTCTGCGATTGAAAATATAATAAAGAAAGCGAATACAATATAGAATCATTTTGAGGATTTTCTACCAGAATATTGTAAAGAGCATGTTTAGCAATGGCAAAATCATTATATCGCATTCCGGCCTGATACGTTCTAATGTAGTGATTCGTAAGCACCTGACCTGCCGAAGCTTGTTTTGGAGTAGAAGGTGTATCTTGTGCATTTACACTTAATCCAAATAATACAAATGATAGAATAGCTAAATATTTCATTGGTTCAATTTTTAAAACGCCAAAACTAGTTATTTCCAGAGACTTTATCTAACCCCTTTATTTTGGCTAATTTATACATTAATTCTAATGCCTCTGTTCTATTATTTTGAATTTCGCCTTCTAAAATCGCCTCCTTTATCGCCTCCTTAATTTCACCTATCAATCTACCAGGAGTAATGTTAAAAGCGTTCATTATTTCTTCACCCGACACTGGTGGTTGGAAATTTCTCACCTGATCTTTTTCTTCTACCTCCTTCATCTTCTGTTCTACTTTTTTGAAGTTACCTAAGTACTTCTTCACCTTCACATCATTTTTGGATGTGATGTCTGCCCGGCATAATTTCATAAGGTCATCAACATCGTTCCCCGCTTCAAAAAGTAGTCTTCGTATAGCCGTATCCGTGATGTCATCTTTCACTAAAGCTATTGGGCGAAGATGTAAACGCACAAGTTTCTTAACATAGTGCATCTTGTCATTTAAGGGGAGCTTCAATCTTTTAAAGATACCGGGCACCATCCGTGCACCCTTATCTTCATGTCCGTGGAAAGTCCAGCCAACTTTGGAGTCGAAGCGCTTGGTTGGTGGTTTGGCAATATCATGCAGTATGGCAGCCCATCTTAGCCATAAATAATTTGATTTCTCACAGACATTATCAAGCACCTGAAGTGTATGATAGAAATTATCCTTATGCGATTTACCTTCTATAGTTTCAACTCCTTGTAAATCAACCATTTCGGGAAATATCTTTTTAAGCAAACCAGAATGAAATAACAACTTGAAGCCATACGATGGTTTATTGGCAAGAATTATTTTGTTTAATTCACCGGAAACCCTTTCCATGGAAACGATATCGATTCTATCTACATTCTTAATTATACCTTCATATGTGTCCGGCTCGATATCAAATTGAAGTTGGGTAGCAAAACGAATGGCACGCATCATTCTCAAAGGATCATCTGAAAAGGTAATTTCTGGCTTCAAAGGCGTGCGAATTACTTTCCTTTTCAGGTCCTTCTGTCCTCCAAATGGATCCAATAGCTCACCATAATTTGCCTTATTAAGGCTAATCGCCATCGCATTAATGGTAAAATCCCTTCTATTCTGATCGTCTTCAAGTGTACCATCTTCAACAATTGGCTTTCTTGAATTTCTATTGTATGATTCTTTTCGGGCACCAACAAACTCAAAATCAAAGCCTTTAGAATTTATATTGGCGGTTCCAAAATTTTTAAAAACAGATACCTGTTTTTCACCAATCTTATCAGCCACTTTCTGTGCTAGTTCAATTCCGCTGCCCACTGTTACAAAGTCGATATCTTTACTAGGCCTATTTAACAGGATATCCCGCACAAAACCACCCACCGCATAAACATCGATGCCTAGCTCTTCGCCAGCTTCAGATACAATTTTAAATATAGGGGTTTCGAGGTTTGACTTTAGATTCATTAGCCCTTCACACAATTTGGCGCAAAGGTAGCACTATTCATGCGGTATAAGAAGTCATTATTTATTAAAGGTAGGGCAAGGAATAAACTTATCGGGCTTCTTGGCTTTGCTACCTCCTATTGCTTCGAATCTATACAGTAAAGAAACTTCGTGCGCTCCACCCGAAATGCTGCCAAGTTCAGACACTGTAAAATCATAGCTGTAGCCAATTTCAAAATCGTTGAGTTGCATGCCTAAAATAATCACTACCGCATCCTGACTAATATTATCATTCACATTCTGCTGCAAAGGTATTCCGCGATACCATAATCCTATCATAATTGGTTCATATAAGAAATGCAACCCTATATCTAATTGGTCAAATTCACCTTGTGTTTTATATATGAATGAAGGGGCTATACTAGACACCCGGGCTCTTTTCATTAAGCCATGATAAAGTGGTATTCTAAAACCTGCATGTACCGAAGTTTTAATCGGCACTTCACTTTCTTCATCCAATAGAGAGCGATTTGGCTGATTGATGTGTGCTGTTGACATACCCGCCCAGAAATTCTTACTGTAAAGCAGAAAACCTGCCCCAAAATCAAAATAATTTGCATTACCTAATGAGTTGACACTTTGATCTGTAGTTGGTACCTGCCCATCAATATCAAAATCTAATTGGTCGCCAAACACGAGTTTATCAAAATCGATGCTCCTATTGGCATAACCGAAAGACAAGCCTGGCGTAAATATCCATTTATTAGCCAATTGCACTTTATAACTATAAACAAAATTAAAGTTCGTTGAAGTTAAGTTGGCTGAACCGGCTTGATCGACTGTCACTAAAGCGCCAATTCCACTTTTCAAATGATCCAAATTATAATCATAAGAAAACGCATACGTAACAAACCCATTATTTAAATTAGGCCATTGATTTCGATAATTTAAAATAAAACGATGCCCTATAGATGTACCTTAAAATGCGGGATTTAAATATAACGTAGCATCATAATATTGTGAAAATTGGGGATCCTGACCTTTCGATTGAAAGGCTAAAAAAGCTAATATGATTGCTAATACCTTTCTCATTACCTAATTAAATTAATATCCCCGGTTCTTGTAGATTTCTGCCCATTTTCGAAAACCAGGTTCAGTTTGTAGACATATACATCCTGAGGACAGAGCTTCCCATTGTAGTAACCATCCCATCCAATAGTTTTATCCACTGTTTTGAATAGTAATTCTCCCCATCTATTAAAAACCAACATCTCAAATTCAGCGACACCTCTTGTAATCGGTAGAAAAACATCGTTTACTCCTGATGTGCCGGTATCGCCACCATTAGGGCCATTTAAATTTGGGCTAAAAGCATTAGGCACAAGCAGTCTACCATTCATCTGTCCTTCAATTATTCCAACTTGAGTTAGTGTATCAGCACAGCCGAGTGAATTTGAAGCTATTAATGTAATATCATACGTTCCTTCTTCCTTATAGTAATGGATAGGTTCTGCTTCATTTGAAGTTGCACCATCTCCGAAATCCCAAAAGAAACTATCTGCGCCAAAACTCTGGTTATTGGTATATACAGGGTTATCTGGAACAAAGACAATCGTAGGCCTTGCGCTGAATAGTGCAATAGGTGTTTCAAACACTTCAATTATTTGTTGTTTAGCCTCGGTTGATAATTGGTTAAAAGCATTTGATGCTGTTAGTGATACGCTATATAATCCAGGTTCAAAATATGTATGCGTTGGGTTTATAGCATTAGATGTACTTCCATCTCCAAAATCCCATTCGTAAGAATCATTTAATGCAAACTGACTTAAATTTGTAAAAGTCACGGTTAAAGGAGCACATCCAAAAGCAGGATCATAGTCAAAATTTACAATAGGTGGTATCGGATTAATGGTAATCGATTTAACTTCTCTTACAGTACATTCACCAAAACTTGCTGTAAGGGAAACGGTATATGTTCCGCCTTGGGTATAGGTATATTCAGTTAGGCTAGGATCAGTGCTGGTGGTGCCATCACCGAAATCCCACAAATATTGCCATGGGCCGGCATTGGTAGTATTTGTTAAGAAAATTGTGGCATCGGGTAATGTTTGAACTAATGGTGTGACTTCAAAACCTACCGCAATATTTTGTTCTTCTTCAGTAGTTATTAACTGTGCTGTTATCGTACTGGAACAACCAGCAAAATTTGTAGTTACTAACTGAATTTCGACATCCAAAGGCATTCCTACTTTATTTATTGAGTATTCAATGTTATCCTGAGTGCCAGATGAAGCCAATACCACCGTACCTTCAACAATTATTTGCCATGCATATTCTGCTAGCCCTTTTTGTTCAGCTTCAGCATATACGCGCATAAAATCACATGTCACTTCAAGGGTATCTACATCAAAATTTGAGATTGGAACAGGATTAACTCTTATTGTTAGTGTACTGTCTCCTGTGCAACTACCACCAATGGAAGAATTCAGCGTAACAGAGAAGTCTTTGATTGCTTGAGTATCGTTCACAAACTGGTAATTAAATGCAGGTGTTGTGCCCGTACTTTGCTGATCTACCAGTCCATTGATATCCGAAATAGTCCAGGTGTAGTCATTGGGCATTTGGCTTTGAGTTTGTGCATCTACCTGAAAATCAACATTTAAAGGAGAGCAATTATCATTGAAAGGTGAATAGTTGATTGAATTGAAACCAGAAAGTGGTGAAGGAAATACTGTTATTTGTTGTATTCCACTCACGGTTTCGCAATTGTTTACGGTAACCGTTCTTAATCGAATATCAAAAACGACATTTGAATTAGTAGAGTTTGTAAAGCTCCGCGTGAACACTGAACTGAAGGATGCGTCTGAAGGGTCTTGTGTGGCATCAACCACAAACCCGCTACCATCATCAATCTCCCATATATACGCTGAAATTAAATCGGGTTGACTGTTTACAGAATTATTGGTAAAGTTTACTGTAAGCACACTGCAGCCTTCAGTTACATCTGGTGTGAAGTTGGCAGCTGGTAATGGATCTACATTCACCGTTTGTACCAACATATCAGAACAAGAATTTTGATCGGATGTGACTCTAAGTGCTACTTCATAACTTGCTGAAGCAGGATATAAATAATCAAAATTCACGAGGTTATCATAGGCCGCTTCCTTGTTGAAAGTAACACCGTCATAATCTAAGTCCCACTCCCAAGAAACGATAGACTCTCCGTTAATTGCATTGATTACAGAGTTATCAGTGAAGTTTGTAAGTTCTCCTTCACAAACTCGGGTAACAGTGAAATAAGGCTCAGGTGCCGGGTAAACATAAACAAACTCTTCATCAATACTTTCGCATGAAGTGGCATTATCCCTTATGGTTAAAACCGCTCTATAAACGCCTGAATTGACAAAGTTACGATCATACGGGCCTAACTGCACGGCTGAAAATGCTCCTGCCGGAGGGTCTTCAAATATTAGTATGTTATTTTCGTCATAGAACTCCCAGCGCCAGCGAGTATCTCCAGTAGCAGTACCTACAGAATTATCAACAAATCGCACGTCAAAATTCAGGCTATTCGTTGCATCCTGACAAAATTCAGGGTTAATAGGATTGTTTGTAAGGTCGGTGAGCTGAATATCTGCTACAAACGAAGGCGAAATATTTAATAATAGCTCGAAAGTTTCATCACAACTGCCCTGTGCTGTTGGGTCAGATGCTGTTAATCTAACCAATTTTTGTCCGGGAGTTGTATATGAAAAAGTGGGGTTAACGTTTGTACTGTTGGATAGTAAAGATGTTCCTGTAGCATCATCAAAGAACTCCCATGTAAAACCCAAACCGCCTAATCCAGGGGTCTCATTATCAAAATAGATTAGCTCATCAATACAGAATGTAGTGGTAATTGCCCCTGAGGCATCATTTCTTCGCGTTAAAAAATCAGGAGCTGGCGCATCAACAATCACCAAATAAGCGGTTGTAGCTATGGCATCAACATAATTGGGTGCCAATGGATTGCCGTTGTATGGGTTACAGAAATTCCAGTTGTAAAGTGTGATCTCGAAATCATGTCCAACAAGATTGGCCAAATCGGCAGGCGCATTCATTGGGAATGATACTGCCGCAGGCCCAAGGGCTGGTGTTGGCACCGTAACTATGGGCCCGAAATAGGCGGCCGTTACGCCACTTCTGGTTACAGGTGTTACAATATTACCTGTGGCATCCGTTAAGCCTTGAGTTCCACCATCTTCCAGAGAAAGATTTAAAATAGTTGTAGAAGGGTCATGGTTAGTTCCATAAACAAATTGTGTATGTCTTGTGAGCTGGTTAGGTCTATCCGGCTCAACTTGTATTCTGCAGTTAAACTCACTATTATCAGTAAATACAGCATTAATAATTGGGTTATTATAACACACTTCGTAGATATCTGGGCTGATTTCAACATCTCCATTCCCTTCTTCATCAGTACCCCAAAAAGGGCTTAACTGCAACTCCTCCGAAGTGGGACAAAGCACACCATTGATGTATAAAAATGCGGTTGGGCGAATCGCACAGTCGTTGTTAGTATTATAGGTAAAAAAAGGGGCTGATGCCGTAAATTCCGTGTTGCCGCCTGCGGCAGCCGGCACAACATCAGAAAATTGGTTTAACGGATCGTTCCACTCAAATCGGATGGTAATATCGGCTGGGTTCTGTGGGGCATTGAAATAGTAGGTTACTGTAAAATCAGTAACTGTTACTGGGGCACAATCCTGATCTGTATTGAATGAAACATCAATTTGTGACCTAAGCAGATTACATTGTGCATAGGTATCATAACCAGATACTATACAGAAAAATAAAAGAAAGAATACCGCCTGTTTAGACATTGCTTTATACCAATTGAGTTATAAAGCCAAATAGACATAAGTAAATACAGTAAAGTACGGTAATGAAACCTCTGAAAATCAGGCTATTGCGACATTAATCGCTATAATGCAGTTTTAAAAGATAAGTTGCTGATAGAGCAGTTTAAATTGCAGGAATTAATTCCAGAATCCTTCTTTACTATTGAATGTAGGACACGGAAGTTGTCTGTATTTCTTTCTCACCCCTCTTCTAAATGGTTTGGTGGCAAATTCATAAATGATTGAAACTTCATGCGCCCCACCTGCTGCTGAAGCAAGTTCAGAGATTGTAAAATCATAACTATAACCTACCTGAAAGGTATTAAAGAGCAATGAAAGAGAAAAAACTAATGCATCTTGCTGTACCTTACTATCTTCAACGCCTAAATATTGAAATGACCTTTGTAATGGAACACCTCTGTACCAAACTCCTATAGAAATAGGATCTATGTGATAATTAACTCCTAAATCTAATTGTGAAAAAGAACTCCCTTGTCTCCGGTATACAAAGCCTGGTGTCAGGTAAGAAACTTTGCTAATTGTTTTAGGTCCATTATAAAGCGGAATACGCATACCACCATGAATATTATACTTAATCGGCAAACGGCTCTCATTCCCTATTAAAGAAATATTTGGTTGGTTCATATGATAGGCTGAAATGCCAAGCCAGAGGTTACGATTATACATAATTAAACCTGAACCAATATCCAGATAGGTTGCATTGTCAATTCTTCCTATTCCAGGGTCATTGGAACCTGATTGATCTGAGGCTAGTTCATCACCCAATTGCAACTTACTTTGATCTAAGCCTTGCTGTCCATATCCAAAATAGATTCCTGGAGAGAAAACCCAATCCTCGCTAACTCTAATTTTATAACTATATAAAAGGCCGGCAGTAGTTGTTCTCCAGCCTCCAGTACCCATTTTATCTGTGGTAGCCATCAGACCAAAACCACTCTTTAACTCTCCGATGAACATTTCATATGAAATGGCATAAGTAGAAAAAACTTGTGGCAGGTTTGGCCATTGCAATCGATGATTGGCAATTAATCGTTGTTGCGGAGTAATTCCCGTAAACCCCGGGTTTAAGTATAGCGGAGCATTGTAAAATTGGGAAAACTGCGGATCCTGAGCTGATAACTTACCAGCAAGTAAGATTCCGAATGCAAGAATTAGTATCTTTTTCATTTCAAATCAAGCCTCAAGTTATCTAATCAAAGTCACATCTCCAACACGTGTTGTCCGCTGACCGTTAGATAATATCAGGTCAAGCTTATACACATATACTCCTGCAGGTAGCAAGTTACCTTTGCTATCGTAACCATCCCAACCTACTCGTTGATTATCACTAAAGAATATTAAGTTACCCCAACGATCATAAATCCACATTTTGAATTCCTGAACTCCTACGGTAATAGGAAGGAAAATATCGTTTGCTAAATCACCTGAGCCTGGTACATTCGGATCAAACTCTGCACCACCAGATGGTCCATTTAAGTTTGGAGTAAATGCATTAGGTGTTTTTGTGAAACCGCCTTCTTCCACAGTTACTTGCTGAATTAACGTATCATAACAAACAATGGAAGTACCATTCACATCTGTACCGTGATCTAATGATGCAATCAATGAAACATCATAGATACCTTCTTCCTCATAGAAATGCTCAGGGCTTCTTTCTATAGATGTGTTGAAATCACCGAAATCCCAAACAAAAGTGTCTGCATTTTGCGACCTATTGGTCGGCCTAAATCCATCGTCAGGAATAAATACAACCTCCTGTGTTATTGTAAATTGAGCAGTAGGCACAACATTAACTGTTGCTACAACGGCATCAAAATCAAATTCATCATAGCCATTTTGTGCTTCCAATTCAATATTATAAGTACCCGGCTGTGTGAAGGTATAGGTAGTGTTAGGTGTTGTGATTCTTTGCCCATCAATAGTCCAAACGATGCTATTCTCTTCAATGTTTCTTGAAAGCAATGGTGTAGTACCATTGAACACGTAGCTGTATATATCTACTGTTAAAGGCGCACAGCCCTGTATCTGCCTAAGATTAGCAGGTAAATCTTCAGGTGTATTAATGCCTGATACAGTTTCACAGCCTTCTCCAATACATGCAATAACTTCTGGACTAGCAGGGATTACTCTGATAAAGAAGTTATCGACATCATTACATACATCTCCAATAGTAGGCGAGAATGCTTTTAGCTCTGCTGAATACCCAACACTACCTAATGGTGATGGTTCTGTAAAAATGTGTGTAAACGTTGGGCCAACATCTTCAAAAACAAGATCTCCAATTTGAAGCTCATACGTATTTGCAGGGTCATAATTATTAAATCTGAATACAACCTGAGCTGTACCTGAATTAAAATCCATGAGCACATCCGGTGGAGTTTTAGTAAATCCAAAGGCATTATTAGCATCGTCACCTCGAACTTCTAAATCAGCAACGGCTTCTTCAAAAATAATATCAACAGATTCGTTGGAAATAGCAACACAACCATTCGCATCTTCTACCTGAACTAGCTCGTAAGAAACAGTCTCAGAAGTTATTAATGAGAACTGAGCAGGTAAGAAAGGTTCAACAATCGTAGTAGATGCACCACTTGCATCCGTTTCAATATAAGTCAACTCAAAAGGTGCCGAACCTGTAAATTGGAATTGTACGGCTTCCACATTTCCTACACATCTGAAACGTGTGCCAGTTCCATCATCTGGATGAGGCACAATTGCAGCACTTACAGGAGGACTAAGTGTTAGAGTTACAAAGCCTGGCACAAAACCTTCACAAGGGTCATTACCTGTTGGTAAGGTCTTATCATAGTACGATTCTATTGTGTATCTAATAATGGCTGGGGTTGTTCCAGTATTTGTAAGTAAATGGTCAATCATATTGCCATTTGTTCCAGTACCTGAAGTTACCCCACCTCCAAAAGTTACCGAACCTGACAACACGTTAGCACTCCACTCAAATCTTGTACCTGCTACGTTTCCATCTAGCGGTATATCTGCCTGATCTCCATCACATCGTACTATCTCTGCATCGGCAATAACTACATCAGGCACTGGATTCACAGTTACAAAAACTGAAACTGGATTACCTATACAATTTGCATCAAACAACGATTGCGGTGTTACAATGTATTCCAAAGTTTGTGGTGATGTTGAATTATTTATTAAACTCAGGAACATTGTATTACCAAGCGCATCAAACTCACCTTCTACATTTGGATTATCCACGACTGTCCATGAGGCAATAGCTGTACCTGCATCAAGATCTAGCGTAAGATTATTCTGGAAAGATTCACCACTACACAATTCAATATTTGTAAATGCCGGAGTAACAACACCTCTTGGCCTTACAGTGACAATCATCTCAACGGAATTAGCTGCGCCATTACAATCCACCACAGCATCTGAACCAACAATTCTTGGTGTTAGTCGATAAGTCACTGTTTGAGGAGAAGTAACTCCCACCCCATCGGCAATGGTTAGCACATCTGTAATCTCACCATTCGCAGGAATAACAACCGAACCATCATCCAGACTCATTCCAGATATGTTAGGATCAGAGGCAACAACTTCAGTTAATACAAATTCTACATTACCATTGGATGGAACCGTTGGTGTTGTTATAAAATTATCTAAATCACCTATTGATTCGTCTTCGCATATCGAAACAAACAATTGATTAAATGTACCTCTTGGGCTAGGCTCTACGAAAACACTTACCACCGTAGGTGTGCCGGCAGCACATCCTAGACCATTTTTAGCACTTGCGGTTTTAGGGGTAATTGTATACTGAACTTCGCCAACTGTATTACCCAAATTCAACAACTGATCCTGAATTATAAATCCATTGTTTAAATTTTGTCTTAAGAAAGGTGCACCTGTAACAGCTCCTATTGGAATAGCCTGAACATCAAATGTTACCACACCTGAAGTAGGAACCGTTGTAGAATTAAGACTTATTGATGTAATATCATTACTACAAATATTTTCGTCAGCAGGAACGGACATTGAAGGCTCTGGTTCAACAGTTAAAATAATTGACTCTTCCGGACCTTCACATGGTGGTACTGCCCCACTAATAGGTATCACTCTGTATTCCACAGTTAATGGATTATCAGTGGTATTTATGTACTGATCATTGAATATTTCATTAGTATCGTTTGTAGTGGTATTATCTGCCGTTTGAAACACTACGGTAAGCAGAGGATCAGGTGTAACACTAACAATTCGATAGTTAGCTGCAAAAGCACTTGACCCACTTGTACCTAATACAATACTTGAATTCTCTCCACTACACACTGTTTCATCCAGATTCGCTAAATCTGGTGAAGGGTTAATAGTAAATGTTACAGTTTGATCATCCCCTTCGCAACCTGCAGCACTTACTGGAGTAATTGTATATGTCACCTGCAATGGAACGCTTGTGGTGTTAATAAACGTATCGTTTTGTATAGCATTTGAAGGTTGGCCATCGCCAATATTGGCATTACCAGCACTTGCAGTTAACCCTGCAGGTACAGAAATACCATTAATATTATAAGAAGCGGCAGCTACTGAACCTGCATCTTCTGATAAAATAACGCCAGATGGAAGCCCTGAACAAACTGGTGTTGGGCTCAATGCAGGATCTAGAACAGGCTCCGGTAGTATTTCCACCTGAATTGTTAGTAAATCTCCCTGGCAACCCGAAGCACTGATTGGTATCAGTTCGTAATCAACAGTTAATGGTCCATTGGTCAGGTTCTCATACCTATCAAAACGAATATATGTTGCACTAACACCATTTTGTGGGAACACAACATTGCCAGCCCTAGGTGTTAAACCGACAGGAATAGTTACATTCATTAAATTGTAATTGGCAGCATTCACTGAGATTCCATTTGTAGCCAAGGTCACATTGATGTTTTCATCACTGCAAACGGAATTATCCAATGCCGGATCAATGACTGGTTCAGGGTTAATCTGGAATCGAACATCAAACTCTTCTCCTTCACATAAATCACCACTCACCGTTTCTCTTGGAGTGATTGAATAAGTTATGAACACAGGAGAAGAAGTCGTATTTAAATAAGATGTATTGATTGGCGCAGCATCATATACTACCCTGTCAGCATCTGCCGGAACATTAGCAGGATCACTGGAAGTTACAGTGTAGATAAATTCAGAAGCCAATCCATTAAAGGTATCTATATTGTCCACCTGAATATCGTAAACTACTGGTCCATCACTGCATACAATATTATTGAGATCATCTCCACCGCGAGGAACCGGAGTGATTTCAAAATCGACATTAAAAGGTGTTCCTAAACAACCACCTGTATCACTAATTGGCGTAATTGTATAGGTTACCGTTACAGGCACAGTTGATGTGTTTGTGTAAGTATCAGTTATTGGAAGATCAGACGCTGCTGTTCTGTCCAATGCAGCTGGTGTAGGTATTATACCCTCATTGCTTGAGGAGACCACATAAGTAAATCTTCCAGGAATGCTATTCCCAAGTGCATCAATGTTATCTGCTTGAATATCATAATTCAATTGAACACCTGAACAAGTCGCAGGTTCAACATCATCGGCTCCCTCTGGGCCAGGAATAATATTAAACCTTACCAGGAATGGGTTTCCTTCGCAGTTAGTAGCATCATTAGCAATTGGAGTTACCGTGTAGGTAATAAGAACTGGTGCACCAGAAGTATTGGTGTAGGACGTATTAATACCTACAGTACTCGCACTTCCAATTGGCCTGTCTGGATCAGGAGCGACATCTCCAGGACTTGAAGAAGATACTGTATAATAGAACCTACTTGTAATACCATTTGTAATTTGTCCTTGAAGATTAAAATTGATTGCACCACCGCCACAAACGTCTAATGTAGCATTTGACCCAAGAGGTTCAGACTGAATGGTAAATGTTACAGTAAAAGGATCGCCTGTACAGTTAGTTCCTTGACTTATTGGGACAATAGTGTAGGTAATATCTACTGGTGCTCCTGTATTGTTAGTATACGTATCAGTTATAGGTAATGCGCTTTTAACTGTTCTATTTGGTGCAGGTGGTACTGATCCACTTGATGAAACAACTGTGTATATAAAATCACTTGTGACAGAATTACCATTTATAGCATCATCTATATTTTGGGTTTGGATGTCGTAATTCAAGGCTACGTCACTGCATTCTTCATCTATATCGTCAAATCCTTTAGGTTTAGAGTTAAAAGTAAATGTTACGTCAAAATCATCTCCCTGACAGCCATCAATTAAATTAAATGGAGTAATTGTGTACGTAATATTGGCTGGTGATCCTGAATCATTCACATAACCATCAGATATAGGATCGACAGATGGTACAATTCTATCAGCTCCTGCCGCTACATCTGGATTATCACTAGCCACTGTATACGTAAATTGACTTAGGACTCCATTATTGGTATTGATATTTTGCGTTTGAATATTATAAGCAAGTGTCGCATCACTGCAAAGTGGAGCCGGATTAACATCAGAACCCACAGGTTCTGGATCGATAGTAATCACTACATCAACCGGAGGTAATGTTTCACATAAGTTACCACCATTTACCCTAGGAGTTATACTATAAGTCGCTGTTATACTATTGCTGGTCGTATTTGTTAAAATATCAGTAATCGTAAGGGCATTAGATTCTGGTACATTCGTACCAACACTTCCTTGTACTGAACCGTCAGACATTACAGGCAAACCCCATGAATAGTCAGTATTAATAGGTAAGCCAGCTGGTATTAAATTTACGTGATAATCTACATTATCTCTGCTACAAATAGTTTTAACCTGACCTGGTGCAATAACTGGTCTGGGCTCAACTGAAACCACAACGTCAACTGGTGTACCATCACCGCATCCAGCAAGTTCTGGAGTAAATGTAAATGTCACATTGATAGTTGAAGTGGTATTGTTGTTTAAGTTCACATTCACATTGCCCGGATACGCCTGGCCTGTTAAACCATTCACGGCTTCTTCACCTGTGATATCTGCCAAGTTCCCTGTCGAACTCGTTACATCTACTGCATAGGTCAACGCGCCATCTGCTACTGCCGTATTAGCAATATCAATATCGATATTATTTCCTTCACATACAGATACAGCAGTATTTAAAGTTGGGTTTAAAGAAGGTGTTGGCTCTACACGTACCACCACATCTACTGTCGGTCCATCCGCACAGCCGGCTAATTCTGGGGTGAACGTAAACGTCACATCTATGAATGATGAGGTGTTGTTGGTCAGGTTCACATTCACATTGCCCGGATACGTCTGGCCTGTTAAGCCATTCACGGCTTCTTCACCTGTGATATCGGCCAAGTTCCCTGTCGAACTCGTCACATCTACTGCATAGGTCAACGCACC
>NZ_JAVJUY010000387.1:0-9592 GCF_040220315.1 Fulvivirga sp. | reverse complement strand
TGGCGAGTACCCGAAGATGAACAATCGCTTAGCGATATTGAGAAGATTAATGCAGCCATGGGGCGTTCGCTACAATTTGCCAAAAACCAATACGATTCAGTAGTTTCTTATATGAGAAGTTTAGGGGTTGACAAGCCGGTTCATATCGGAGAAACGGGCTGGGCTACTGTTTCAAACGGCCATTATGGCTCTAAAGGTTCAATGGCAACAGACGAATACAAGCAAGGACTTTACTACAAACAAATGCGAAAATGGACTGATGAAGCAGGCATTTCATGCTTTTACTTTGAAGCATTTAATGAGCCATGGAAAGATGCACACAATACCAAAGGTTCTGAAAATCATTTCGGATTGTTTACCAAATCCGGGAATGCAAAATATCCTCTGTGGGAGATGGTAGACGCTGGCACCTTCAATGGACTAACCAGGGATGGTAAAAAAATTAGAAAAACGTATGGCGGTAATTTAGATTCCCTTATGAACCACGTTCACGTTCCACCTTCTATAAATGTTGAAATGAGCCATTATTAAATGAAGTATATACTATATAACATACTGATTATCTGCCTATTAAATACTTTTACATCATGTGATAATGATAAAAAGAAAATAATGAATATTAAAGTGTTTGAGACAAGTGCTTCCGGCAATAAACTTACATTACTTGAAGAATTTCAACCTTCTGAAAATTCAGTGGAAATATCCTTGAACCCTGAAAATACATTTCAGGAAATTACTGGAATTGGAGGTTCATTTACGGAGGCTTCTTGCTATTTGTTAAACAAGTTAGGTGAGGCAAATAGAGATTCAATATTGGAGGCCTACTTTGGTGAATCGGGAGCCAAATACTCACTAACTAGAACACATATTAATTCATGTGATTTTTCACTCTCCAACTACTCGTATGCACCAGTATCTGACGATATAGCATTAGACAGCTTTTCCATAGCCAATGATAAAGATGATATCATACCTATTATTAAAGCAGCACAGTCAAAATCAAAAGATGGTTTTAAAATTATTTCATCGCCCTGGACAGCCCCTCCTTGGATGAAAGATAATAACAGTTGGGTTGGAGGAAAACTACTACCAAAATATAATGACACCTGGGCACTCTTCTTCTCCAAATATATTAGTGCCTATAGCAAGGAGGGTATTGACATTTGGGGTGTAACCGTTGAAAATGAGCCATTGGGCAATGGTAATAACTGGGAAAGTATGCATTATACCCCAGAAGAAATGACAGCTTTCGTGCAAAACCACTTAGGCCCAATGCTAGCGCAAAACAATCAATCCACTATTAAAATCCTAGGATACGATCAGAACCGGGAACATCTGAAAGAATGGGTCGATGCTATGTTTACTACCAATGCAAGTAAAAATTATTTTGATGGAACTGCCATTCATTGGTATGCCAGTACTTTTGAAGTGTTCCCAGATGAGTTGCAGTATGCACATCAAAATGCACCTGATAAGCATTTAATTCAAACTGAGGCCTGTGTAGATGCTGAGGTTCCCAAATGGAAAGATGACGATTGGTATTGGTCAAAAGAAGCTACGGATTGGGGCTGGGATTGGGCACCAGCAGAAGAAAAAAAGATGCACCCTAAATATGTTCCGGTGTACAGATATGCTAGGGATATAATAGGCTGCCTTAATAATTGGGTTGATGGTTGGGTTGATTGGAATATGGTATTGGATAAACAAGGCGGTCCTAATTGGTTTAAAAACTGGTGTGTTGCACCAGTTATCGTAGACCCAGAAAATGATGAAGTTTATTTTACTCCACTCTATTATACGATGGCTCACTTTAGCCGATACATAAGACCGGGAGCCATTCGAATTGGGTTAACAATCACCGATGATGAAATTCTTGCTACTGCTGTCAAAAACCCTGACGGAACCATTGCAGTTGTTGTGCTAAATCAGGGCAACAAATCAAGACAAATACATCTAAAATTAAATGGTGAGGATGCTTCGATAGTAATCAGCAAACAAGCTTTACAGACTATAATAATAACCTAACCTTTCAAACATGGCTACATATAAAAATAAAGTCCCATTCGGCCAAAAAGTGGCATTTGGTGTTGGTATGCTGGCAAACCAGATGTTCCCCGCTGTATTGGGAATTTTTATGGTGGTATTAGTTCAGGATTTGGGCTTTCCGGGCTGGATGTGGGGGGTTATATATTTTTTCCCAAGAATTTTCGATTCTATCACTGACCCTATAATGGGTTTTATATCTGATAACACCAGGTCCAAATGGGGACGAAGGCGGCAATACGTATTCTTTGGAGCTATATTAATGGGCTTAGCCTTTATCATTATGTGGCAACTATACCGAGAGGATGGTGTGAATTATAACTTTACTTATTTCCTTCTATGGTCATTCGTATTTTATTTAGGTCTTACCATTTTTAGTGTGCCTTATGTAGCCATGGGGTATGAAATGAGTAACGACTTCCACGAGCGCACCAATATTATGGCTGTGGCACAATGGATTGGCCAATGGGCGTGGGTAATAGCGCCATGGTTTTGGGTTGTAATGTATGATCCGGATTGGTTTCCTACCGCAGAGGTGGCTACACGGCAACTGGCCATTTGGATAGGCGTTGTTTGTATGTTTTTTGCCATGGTACCAGCAATTTTTATTAAAGACAAGTCAACACTTAATGAAAACTACGCACCACTTAATTTAAGAACCATCGGGAAAAGTTTAAAAGAAATACTCCTTGGATTTAAAGAGGCCTTTGCCTCTGTACCTTTCAGAAAACTATGCATTGCTACATTTTTCATTTTTAATGCATTTAATACCATAGCAGCATTTTCGTTTTTCATTGTAGTGTATTATTTATTTAGTGGTGATGCACCAGCTGCGGGTATATGGCCTACCCTTTTCGGTAGTTTAGGTGCTCTGGTTACTACGTTTGTTGTCATTCCCATTGTAGCCCGTATGTCTAAAATTATGGGTAAAAAGAATGCATTTATCTGGTCGCAGGGTATTTCCATAATCGGTTATATCATGCTCTGGTTCCTTTTTATTCCCGGCAAGCCTTACATGTTTATATTCGCATTGCCCTTCTTTTCTTTTGGTATAGGCAGCCTTTTCACTCTAATGATGTCCATGACTTCGGATGTAATAGACCTGGACGAATTGAACACAGGCAAACGGAGAGAAGGAATATTTGGAGCCATCTACTGGTGGATGGTAAAATTTGGCTTTGCCATTGCCGGTGGCCTGAGTGGACTCATACTTAGCGTTGTAGGCTTCGATGCTTCGGCTGCAGCACAAACAGAAGAAACGTTAATTGGACTCAGGGCCTTTTACTCTGGGGTGCCTATTTTAGGTACACTTGTAGCCATGTTCGTAATGCGAGACTATGACGTAACCGAAGAAAAAGCCAATGAAATTCGTGCAGAATTAGACAGAAGAAGTGAGCAACCTGTATCAAGCTCTTCTTACCAGCAACTTGATAAACTACATACATTGCTCAAAAAGGAGATAAATATAGATAAATCTATTCTAACCAATTTTGAACGACTGTCGCAGGACGAAGTAAGTGCCATATTTTCTTCATCATTAAACACTGGTATGCATGGTATATGTTTCAGTCCCTATCTTGAAAGTCAAAATATTGGTGATATACTTACTGAAGATCAGATACGTAAAAGAATGGCTGTGATTAAACCACACACCAAATGGGTGCGTTCATTCTCTTGCACAGATGGAAACGAATTCATCCCTCAAATAGCTAAAGAGAATGGGTTAAAAACACTTGTGGGTGCCTGGATAGGTAACGACAAAGCTAAAAATGAGCTTGAAATTAATAATTTGATAAAATTGGCCAAAGCAGGCCATGTCGATATCGCTGCAGTAGGTAATGAAGTTCTTCTCAGAGAAGATGTAACGAAGGAAGAATTACTTGAATACATCAAACGAGTAAAAGATGCTATCCCAAATATTACCATTGGATGTGTAGACACCTACTACCAGTTTTTAGTAAACCCTGAATTGGTGGAGTTGAGTGATGTTATTTTAGCGAATTGTTACCCATTCTGGGAAGGTTGTTCAATTGACGATGCAGCTGTTTACTTACAAAAAATGTATGCTTTAACTCAAGATGTGGCGCAAGGTAAACCTGTTATGATTGCTGAAACAGGTTGGCCAAGCCGAGGCAAAATGAATAGTAAAGCAGACCCTTCTCCAGAAAATGCCATGAAGTATTTTGTGGACATAAATAATTGGAGCCAAAAATATGCAATTGGTTTATTTTACTTCTCTTCATTCGATGAGTCCTGGAAAATACGCCATGAAGGTAATGTAGGCCAAAGCTGGGGTATTTGGGATAAAAACGAGCAATTAAAATACGGTAAAAAAGTTCTATCATAAATTTTAACATATATGTCATTTAAAGAAGAACGTTTAAGTGCACTTACTGGAATAAACTTCGACAGTTTATCGGATGATGATATTCTAAAAATCTATCGTAAACATCTGGCCAGAGGAATGCATGGCATTTGCATAAGCCCTTATGTGGAAGGTCAAAAACCAGGCGATCAACTGAGTGAAGAGCAAATTCACCGAAGAATCAAAATTCTAAAGCCTTTCACAAAATGGATTCGATCTTTTTCTTGTACAGAGGGAAATGAGCACATACCCAGAATAGCGAAAGAATATGGTTTAAAAACACTGGTTGGTGCCTGGTTGGGTAATGATCCGGAAATTAATAATAAAGAAATAGATGGCTTGATTAAAGCAACGCGTGATGGTTATGTAGATATTGCGGCCGTTGGGAATGAAGTCATGTATCGCGAAGATCTTTCGGAGCAGGAATTGCTCGACTTCATTTATCAGGTAAAAGAAGCCGTACCAGGCACGCCTGTGGGGTATGTAGATGCCTATTACGAATTCGAGCATCGTCCCAGAATAACCGAAGCCTGTGATGTTATTTTAGCAAACTGTTACCCTTATTGGGAAGGTTGCCATTGTGACTATTCATTGCTTTATATGAAAGATATGTATAACAAGGCACTTAGAGCTGGTAATGGAAAAAGAGTGATTATTACAGAAACAGGTTGGCCAAGTCAGGGAAGTAGCTTGCATGGTGCAGTTCCTTCCGCAGAAAATTTCATGAAGTATTTTATTAACGCACAGCAATGGTCTAAGGAAGATAATATTGAAATGTTTTATTTCTCATCTTTTGATGAATCCTGGAAAGTAGGTTCTGAAGGTGATGTTGGTGCCTACTGGGGAATTTGGACAAAAGACGAAGAATTGAAATTTTAACTCAGCAATTTCCCGGCAATAAATCCGGTGGTCCAGGCAGCCTGGAAATTAAATCCACCGGTAACACCATCAATATCCATCACTTCACCGGCATAATAAAGATTTGGCACAACCCTACTTTGCATGGTTTTTACATCAATATGCGAAAGACTAACACCACCACAAGTAACAAACTCCTCTTTAAATGTGGTCTTTCCTTTTACCTCATACACATCATTTAAAAGAACGTTTACCAGTTTATTTATTCCCTTGCTTCCCAATTCACCCCAGGTAATATCTGAGCGCAATGCAACCCTTGTAAGCAAAAAATCCCATAACCTGGATGGTATCCCAGCAATGGCTCTATTTAACATTTTTCTCTTAGGAAAATCTTTTTTTATTACCTCTACCTGCGCTCTAAGTTCAGATTCTGAATTCTCATTGAGCCAATTCACCTGAATTTTAAAATCATAGTTAAAATCAGCCAATACTCTAGCTCCCCAGGCTGATGTTTTTAGAATAGCCGGCCCGCTCATGCCCCAATGTGTAATAAGCAATGGACCCTCCTGCTTCAACTTCGTACCTTGAACATTCACAGAAACATTGGGGACAGCCAAACCCATTAATGACTTGATAGGTTCATTAGGCATGTTAAAAGTAAATAAGGAAGGCACTGGTGGTTCGATATGAATCCCTAATTCTGTTAGCCATTCGAAGCCACTAAGTTTTGGTGAGCCTCCAGAACATATGATAGCTTTATCAAAGCGCGTTTGATTTTCATCAAAACTTAATTCTATACCTGTTTCACTGGGGCTCAACTTAAGAATAGTTTTGTTCTTAACTATTGCTACGCCAAGTCTTCTGGTTTCATTCAACAAACAATCAATAATGGTCTGCGAATCATCCGTAATAGGAAACATCCGCCCATCACTCTCAGTTTTAAGCTTCACCCCTCTTGATTCGAACCAACTGATGGTATCATTCACATCAAATTGTGAAAACGCCTTCTTTAGAAACTTCTCACCTCTTGGGTAATTTTTAGCAAGTTGATTTGCATGCCTGCAATCGTGAGTTACATTACACCTACCACCGCCTGACACCTTGACTTTCGCAAGGAGCTTCGAAGACTTTTCAAATAAGGTGAGATTAGCATGCGGATAATGCTCTTTCACTGATAAAGCAGCAAAAAAACCTGCTGCCCCACCTCCAATAATTGCAACTTCCATATTCAATGTTCCAAATCTACGGTTTGTTTACAAATGGTTAGGAAATATAGTACCTTTGCGGCCAAATTAAATAATAAAGCATGCTTTCAGCTCAAAATCTTTCATTACAGTTTGGTAAAAGGGTATTATTTGACGAAGTAAACATCAATTTCACTGCTGGCAATTGTTATGGAGTGATTGGTGCTAATGGAGCGGGTAAATCCACTTTTCTTAAAATATTATCTGGCGACATTGATCCAACTGGCGGCCAGGTAAATATTGAACCTGGAAAGCGAATGGCTGTTTTAAAGCAGAACCACTTTGAGTTTGATGAAGTAACAGTATTAAATACTGTGCTTATGGGCCACACAAAACTCTGGAAGATTATGCAGGAGAAAGATGCTATTTACATGAAACCAGACTTTTCCGATGAGGATGGTGTAAAGGCATCGGAATTGGAAGCAGAGTTTGCTGAAATGGATGGTTGGAATGCAGAATCTGATGCTGCCGCATTATTAAGCGGATTGGGTATACATGAAACTGACCATTATTCGCTCATGAAAGATTTAAGTGGTAACCAAAAGGTAAGGGTGCTATTGGCCCAGGCGCTTTTTGGCAACCCTGATATTCTTATTCTGGATGAACCAACCAACGATTTGGATATTCATACCATCAGTTGGCTGGAAGACTTTTTACTTGATTTTAAAAATACTGTTATTGTAGTATCACACGATAGACACTTTTTAGATACAGTATGTACCAATATCGTGGACATAGACTTTGCTCAAATCAGACTCTATACTGGTAATTACACCTTTTGGTATGAGTCAAGTCAATTAGTATTACAACAACGCTCAGCCGCCAATAAAAAGGCAGAAGAAAAGAAAAAGGAATTGCAGGAGTTTATAGCTCGTTTTAGTGCTAATGCATCTAAATCGAAACAGGCAACAAGTAGACGCAAATTGTTAGATAAAATTAATGTTGAAGATATTCAGCCTTCTACCAGAAAATATCCGGCCATTATATTTACCCAAAACCGGCCTGCAGGCGATCAAATATTAGAGGTTAAAGGATTATCAAAAAGCATAGACGGTAAGACATTATTCAAGGACTTAGATTTCTTTGTTAATAAAGGCGATAAGATCGCTTTCTTAAGCAAAGATAGTTTGGCCACTACGGCACTTTTTCAAATACTAATGGGGGAAATGAGATCGGATGCTGGTGAATTTAAATTCGGGCAAACCATTACAACAGCTTACCTACCTAACGAAAATGAGAAATATTTTAAATCTAACGAAAACCTGATCGACTGGCTAAGGCAATATAGCGATGGAGAGAAAGATGAAGTGTATATTCGTGGATTTTTAGGTAAAATGCTTTTCAGTGGCGAAGAAGTGTTTAAGAAGTGCAATGTACTTTCAGGAGGCGAAAAAGTAAGATGCATGGTATCTAAAATGATGCTCAAAGGTGGAAACCTTCTGATATTGGACGAACCCACAAATCACCTTGACCTTGAATCCATTACCGCATTTAATAATGCCTTAAGGGACTTCCCAGGAACAGTTTTATTCACATCTCATGACCATACATTTACGCAAACTATTGCAAACAGAATTATTGAGATCACCCCTAATGGACATTTAGATAAGCTTTGTACCTATGATGAATATGTAGAAGATGATCGGTTTGTGCAACAACGTGAAGAACTATATGCCTAATCTATTGCTAAATGCTGTTTGAAAGGTAGCCAACAATATTGCTGATAATTGATTAAATTCGGCAATGCTCCAATTCGAAGATTTGGCAAATAATACTGCAATCCAAAATGTGTTTTGGATCGTGATTTTGTTCATTCTGACTTACGTCCTTGTTCTTATTTTAAAGAAAGGTGCATCCAAATTAGAATCTGATAACTATTCAAAATATAAGTTTCAGAAAATAATCACCTTTTTTGGGTATCTGTTTTTCGCAATAGGTCTGCTCTTCATTTTCAATTCGGAGATGTCAGGTATTGGCACAGCACTTGGAGTTGCCGGAGCAGGTATTGCCTTTGCTTTGCAGGAAGTTATTGTAAGTATTGCGGGCTATATCGCAATATTTACCAGTAATTTTTTTAAAGTAGGTGATAGAGTGAAGTTAGGCGGAATCAAAGGTGATGTTATAGATATCGGAGTGCTAAGAACCACACTTATGGAAATTGGTGATTGGGTGGGTGGAGATTTATATAACGGAAAAATGGTGCGTGTGGCCAATAGTTTTGTGTTTAAAGAGCCAGTCTACAACTATTCAGGTGACTTCCCATTTTTATGGGACGAATTAAACATCCCTGTAAAAACTGGTAGCGACTTCACTTATGCACAGGAGAAGTTTATGGAAGTTCTTGTAGATGTTGTGGGTGAATTTTCCAATCAGTCACAGACGGCATGGGATAATATGACTGGCAAATACAATATCGAAAATGCGAAGGTTCAACCTATAATATCAATGATGTTTGATCAAAACTGGATGACATTTACTCTCAGGTATGTTGTTGATTACAAATCAAGGAGAACTACTAAATCACAAATTTATGTACGGCTATTAGATGTTATTAACAAGTCAAATAAAAAGATAGAAATAGCGTCAGTTGCCATGGAAATTACCACACTTCCAAAAAACATATAAAAGTTAAATTATGGGTTACATTAACTTGAATTCGAACTTTTCTTATTTGATTTTCCTTCAATTGATTTTTCCATAAGTCATTATTTGCGGCCAATTAGTGAGCAGTAATAGAACTGATTAAATTATACTAAAAGAGCAAGGTTTAACTTATGATACCATAATTCAAATTGAGGCAGCTCTCAAAATTACATGCCATTTAATAAATATTCTTTGACCTATTGAAGGCTGAAATTAGTGCATAACGTCAGCCAATCGTTCCATTAAATAAAGCAGTATTTAGTTGCACTTTGCTTAAAAATACCGCTATTTCAAATTAGGTATTAAAGAAATAAACACTAAAATGAAAGAATCTTACGACAAGCTATTTAAAGGGAATGAAAATTGGATTAAAGAGAAACTAAAGTTAGATCCAGAGTACTTCACGCAACTAGCAAAAGGCCAGAAACCTGAGTTTTTG
>NZ_JAVJUY010000386.1:0-2696 GCF_040220315.1 Fulvivirga sp. | reverse complement strand
ATAAAAACCAGCGCCAGCACCACAGATGCCTTCATCTTTTGAATAATCGCGAATGTCCACTTCATAACATTTCCTTAGTAAACTCACAATTTAACACTATTTGCTTCTAACTAATTCATCAATGATGAAAAAGTAAAAATGTTTAACTTGGTTTAATGAGTTTTCAGTTAAATGTAGTACAAATATTCGTTATCACTTCTGTTGTTAACGGGCTTGTTTATGCAGTACTAATTTTATTTAAGCGAGAAAACCAACAAGCCAATAAGTTTCTGGCACTGCTACTCATTTCACTTTCCTTAACATTTACACCATTTTTAATTGGTGGAGAATATTTTCTGAATGTTTTATGGCTGGCATTTCTGCCATTATCATTGGCCTATTGGATTGGGCCAGCTATTTATTTCTATACACAGCATCTTACTAATCCGTCCTACAAATTTAAACCCAGACAACTATGGCATTTTGCACCTATTGTTCTCAATTACATTCATAGTGTTTACCATGGCTTACAATTAAGTGGCCCACTGCATTTCATTCATGTAATTGGTGAGTTCCTCGAATTCACGTCCATCATTTCTGTTTTTATCTACTCCTACTTTGCACTAAAAAAGTTGAACAGCTACAATGAATCAATTCTTAATCAACTTTCAAATATCGAACATGTTCACTTGCAATGGCTTAAGAGTTTTATTAAAGTGTTAATTAGTTTATTCATTATTGTATTGCTCTATTATGTGATAGCCCAAGTAACTACTCACGATACTTATGCGGTTGAAATTGAATGGTTTAGAAGCTCTATCCTGCTCATTTATGGAACGACCATGTATTGGTTGAGTATTAGTGGTTACAGGCAGTCGCAAACCTTGAACAATCCAATTGATCTTTCAACGGAAACATCAATCTCAAAAACACCTGATCTAGTACAAATGGTACTGGAGAGAAAACTATACACCGATCCTGAGTTGAGCTTAAGAACACTGAGCAAGAAAACGGACATTTCAGAGAAAGAAATTTCTACCATCATCAACCGAGAATTGAACAAGAATTTCTATCAGTTCATTAATGAGTTTAGAATAGAAGAGGTAAAATCAAAGCTTAAAAACCCACAATACAACCATCTTAAAATTATTAGTATCGCTTACGAATGTGGCTTTAATTCAAAAGCCACATTCAATCGTTTATTTAAAAATATGGTTGGTCAATCCCCACAAGAATATAAAGAAAGTAACTGATTATCAGTGAATTAAAATTAATTGAGACCTATATTTCTTGAATGAGACTTGGTTTTTAATTCTATGTAACAGCTTTAGTGTAAACAAATTACACTATGAAAAATTTACTCACATTATTATTCTTATTTAGTATCGCATTGGCTAGTGGTCAAAGTATTAAAGATTTAGATTTTCTGATTGGCGAATGGGAAGTTGAAGAAACAATTATGCCGGGAACAGATAAAGAATATAAAGAAACCGGCAAAAGACGTTGCTCCTATTTTTTGAACGACAGTTGTATTTTAATGGAAGCTGAAACAACCATAAGTACATCTGGCCGAAAGCGTACCTATATGTATATTATAAATTATGATATCAAGGAAAATTGCTATTGGGCAACAGCGGTGGCTAGCGACTTTCCTAAACAGGGACTCCATAAATGGTTTTTGGACAAGGAAAATAAAATAATTAAAGCCATCACTCCTAAAAATGTAATTGAGGATCGGTTTTTCAGAGCTACTATTGATTACAGCAATCCTGATCAACTAGTTTGGAATGGCTGGGCTAGCATATTTAAAAATGACAAAGAGTGGTTTCAGATATTTAATGATGTAGCAACACGAAAAAAATGAGACCATTAATAATATTAGTTCTTTTATTGACTTCTTGTTTTCAAAAAGTTGAAAAGGATGCCTTTTATCCGCAAGCCTTCACTTTTGAACCGCATGTAGTCGGCTATAAAACATTAGAAACTTTCGATATAACTCGACCAGCGATACCCTACTCTGATTGGCAGGGTAATCTTTACAAAACTCCAGATTATAAGGGTAGACAATTTCAGATCAATATATGGTACCCGGCTGAAAATGCTACTTCCACACAACTTACAATAGGTAATTACATCGATTTAACGGCACGATCAGTCTATTTTGAGCAGACAAAAGAAAATTTAAATTTTGGAAGACAAGAAATAGTAAGTAAAGTTCACGATTTGGGTAATACCGATTCACTGAAATCTCTTGATGTTTTTAATAATTTAACGACTAAGGCCTATTTAAATGCCCGACCTATTGATGATAAATTCCCTTTAATTGTTTATCCTAATGGAATTGCACCATTTACCACAGCTCCTACATGTGAAATGCTAGCCAGTTATGGCTTTGTTGTGGTGTCCTTTCAAATGAAAGGAGTAGATAGTTCTACCTCAGAGGCATCTACCATTGGCGCTGATATTGGAGCCGATGATCTGAAATTTATACTCTCAGAAGTACTTAAACTTGATTTTGTAGATAATGATAAAATAGCTCTTATAGGCAACGCCATAGTGTCTTCATTTTGTGTTGCTCACCTCGTAAAAAATGAAAACATAGATGCATTTATAAGTTTAGAAGGTGGGTTTATAAGCAATTATGAACAAACCATTTTAAATGATATTCCCGCATATCAGCCTCACAGGCTTAACATTCCAATGCTCTGTATTTACTC
>NZ_JAVJUY010000385.1:0-3616 GCF_040220315.1 Fulvivirga sp. | reverse complement strand
TTGTTTTACTTGCTGTAGGTGGTTTGGGCGAAGATGCCTATGCCATACCTATATTAAAACTATTGCAGGAAGAGGCTAACCGAAATGCTGATGTTACCGCCATACATTCGGTACTTCGAAGATTGGAAGATAAAGGTTTTGTAAAATCAATTATGGGTGGAGCCACCAAGGAAAGAGGAGGTAGGAGAAAGAAATACTTTACCCTTACCAATACTGGTCGTGAAACCTTGGATGAAATAATGGAGATACGCTCAGCCATGTACAACAAAATCCCAAAACTTTCTTTTATCGGCCTTAGGTTATGAAACATCAGCCTCCTATCTGGGCCGATCGCTTTTTGGAGTGGTATTGTAACCCACTTTTACTGGAAGATATTCAGGGAGATTTACATGAACTCTATAATGAACATGCAAATCATAAGGGTGTATTCCTTGCAAACATAATTTTCTGTTGGCATGTGATTAGGTCATTTCGCTTGTCAACTATATCAATAGACAACAACAAAAACTCAAAATTTATGATGACTAAAAACAATTTAAAAGTAGCATTTCGTGTATTAGGCCGAAATAAACTGAACACATTCCTGAATCTTAGTGGTCTGGCCATAGGCATTACCTGTTTTCTATTGCTTGGTTTTTTTGTAAAACAGGAGCTTAGCTATGATCAATTTCATTCTAAGAAAGATCGAATTTATCGTGCTTGGGTAAAGGAAGTTTATGGCGAAGACAAGGTATTCTTCAATTCGGTAACACCATTTATTTTCAAACCAGTATTAGAGGAAAATTTTGAGGAATTTGAGCATGTGGTTCAGATCAATCGCATAAACCTTTTGATGGGCGAGGTAAACAACAGATTCAACGAAAATGCAGCAGCCATAAGTCCTGAATTCTTCGAAGTGTTTGACTTTACCATTGTACGTGGTAATAAAGAAAAGCCGCTTGAAGATAAATCCCAGGTAATTTTATCCGAGTCCATGGCTCAGAAATATTTCGGACTGGATGACCCGATTGGTAAAGTGCTACCAATTCAAATTGGTGAGGAGTTTCGGGATTTCACCGTTGCCGCTATAATAGCCGACATGCCTCAAGAGTCAAGTATACAATTTGATATTGCACTCTCGGGTCTAATTAACGTGGAATTATTTGGTCAAAATCAAATGGATGCCTGGTTTTCCGTGACACCCGAAACGTATGTTCTTGTAAGGGAACAAAATACCATTGCCTCAGTTGAAGCAGCACTGCCTGAAGTAATCATGAGCTATCTCAAAGAGGAAGTGGATGACGGTGTATACAACATTGGCTTTCAGCCGCTCACAGATATCCATCTAAACCCTGAAATTCCTGCAGGAATTGCACCTGTAGGCAATCCAACCTATGTGTATATTTTGGCTGCCATTGGCCTGGTTGTTTTAGTTGTAGCGTTGATTAACTACACTACACTTTCAATCGGGCAATCCATCAAACGAAGCAAAGAAGTTGGGGTGAGAAAAGTAATGGGGGCTGCCAAGAATTCATTAGTGAATCAATATCTCACAGAAAGCCTCATTATATCCGCGTTGGCTGTAATTATAGGGTTAGTTTTAACCTACGCCTTACTGCCATTTTTCAATAAATTAACAGGTGCTGATGTGATTTGGCAATTTGAGTTTTGGCATATTCTCGTTTACCTGAGTCTGATTGCCTTTGTTGGATTGGCCTCCGGCTTTTATCCGGCCCTGATTTTATCCAGGCTTAATACCATTACCTCGCTAAAGGGTAATGAAAAAGTAAAGCGAAACAGTTTTTTAAGAAACAGCATGGTAATATTCCAGTTTGTTGTTACTGTTTTTTTGATATCATCAACCTTAATAATGAGCCGGCAGCTCAACTATATGCAAACCAAAGATGTTGGTTACAATTATGAAGCAACAGTAGCTGTGCCGCTTTATGCCGACCCTAACGCAAGAAGAATTTCTGAATTAATTAGCACAGCTATGGAAAAGGGAACGATGTTGAAGTCGAAACTTGAGACATATAGCTCCATTACGGATGTCAGTATGGGGTCGCATGTGTTTGGAAGTCAGGGTTGGGGACAGGTTGGTTATACGGCAGACGATGGCACATTCCGGCAGCTCAGATTTGTTGCTGTAGATGATAATTACTTAAACACATTTAAAATACCTTTAATTGAAGGTAGAAATTTTGAAAAGAACAGTGATGCAGATAAGCGGCAGGCTATGATACTCAACAAAGCTGCTGTCGATTATTTGGGCATTGAAAATCCGGTGGGTAACAGGCTTCCTGGAAGCAAATTTGGTGATCATATAATCA
Source organism: Fulvivirga sp. (assembly GCF_040220315.1). Lineage (GTDB taxonomy): Bacteria > Bacteroidota > Bacteroidia > Cytophagales > Cyclobacteriaceae > Fulvivirga. Next base: position 1,307 of record NZ_JAVJUY010000385.1, on the reverse strand, counting down.
TTGGAGTAACTGAAAATTTCAATTATTCGTCTTTACATACCGAAGTTGAACCACTGGTGATTACACAAAATATAGAACCACTATATGCAGCTATTAGTGACCACAACTTTAATGATTCCCCGGTTCCCAAATTAATATTCAGATATAAGGGTGCTAGTCTGGCCAATGTGAAAGGTGTTTTGGAGAAGGAGTGGAAAGCTACATTTCCTGAGGAGGAGTTAAATTTCTCCTTTGTAGAAGATAACATGCAGGCCATGTACGAAAGCGAAATACAAATGAACCGATTAGTTCTTGTTTCAACTGGGCTGGCCATTATTATTGCGAGCTTGGGCCTTTTGGGGTTAACCATTTTAGTATCGAATAGCCGTATAAAAGAGATAGGCATTCGTAAAATTGTTGGGGCATCACTAATTTCATTATTCGGCACGCTAGCAAAGGGCTTTATCCCTCAGTTAGTAGCTGGTATCGTACTTTCAATACCTATTACTTATTGGCTAATGAGTACCTGGCTGAGTGATTTTGCGTTTCGAATTGAAATTGGAATAGGCACTTTTTTAATCAGCGGAATTTTATCGATTGTTATTGCTCTATTTGTTATTAGCTATCATACTTTGAAGGCAGCAATGGTGAACCCCGTAGAAACATTGAGGGTGGAATAGTTACCTATAATTTAAAAGTCATCCTGACGAAGGAAGGACCTTACTAAGATAAATTCAATACACTAATTAGTAGGATTCTTCCTTCGTTGGAATGACTCTCTTTTAGGAGATGTTTACTTAATCTCGAAAACAGCCCTAATTTCAGCTGATATGGTAATATTTTTATATTCTAAATCCGACTGATAGTCACCCTCCATTTTAGCTTCCATCATCATAGAGTTTCTGGCATATACGGGTTGATTGCCATAATCTATTTCCTGAATTTCTATAGCCCCACCAATTTCTTCATCAATAGAATTTAATAATGATGTTGCTTTGGTCTTGGCATTTTTAAGGGCTTCAATCTTTAATTTCATTTTAAACTCTTCAATCTTAGAATGGCTTACTTCTGCAATGTTAATGCTGTTCACACCATCAGCATCAAGCTTTTCAATTAGATCATTCAACATCTTCAAGTTGTTTACCTTCAATTTAAAGCTCTTCGTGGCTAAAAATTCATCAGATTTACGCTTTTTCCAATCCCAGTTATAGCCGTAAATGTTATCAACAGTTAAATTGTTTTCACCGAGGTTCAACTGCTTAACAGCTTTCACTAAACCTGCTTCAAGCGTATTGATATCTACCTTCTTCAACCCGCTTTTATATTCT
>NZ_JAVJUY010000384.1:0-31609 GCF_040220315.1 Fulvivirga sp. | reverse complement strand
AAATGTTCGGCAAAACTCATTGATTCTGGGGTGGTTTTAAAGCTATACTTGTCTTCCGGCATTGACTCAGCAACGAGAAGCATATATTTTCTCGAGTTTTCTAATCGTTCCAGATACTCTTTGATAAAGGTGTCTTCTTGAGCAAATGTTGATTGAGTAAATGAAGAAATAACCATTGATGTGATTAATATGATTACCTGTTTAAAGTTTTTCATTGATTAATAATTTTTCTGTTGGGTTTGTATAATTAAATGTTTACGCTCACTTAAGAAGTATTAAGTGGCCTTATTAAAGTTGATAAAACTAGCACGATTCGGGTTTAGAACCTAGTCTGCTTTACCACTGGTGGGCACCGAAGTATTTACGGACTTTGTATGGTGAAGTGCAAATGCGCTTTTATAAAATGTTAGCCTTTGTTAATCTTATCATTTGTTATTAACCCAAATTGAGTCAATTTCAAGACTATAAATGAAATCCTGCATAGTACCATTCCTATTACTTTCAAAATAAATTAATCCGTTCTTTAGTATTGGATTTTTATTGATGTACTTGTCGTTTGTAATCTGTCTAATTGAAAAATCTATTGTGTTTACGATATATATTTCATCAATATCTAAATTATTGTAGTCATTATAATCAGTAATGGATACGCCATCTACCACAACTTTATTGTCAAGATTTTTAAAGGGAGAGTATTTAAATAGTAGATGATACAAATTATTATAAACCCAATATGGGCTTAACAAGATTAAAATAACAGCACCAATAGCGTAAAGTTTTGGTCTATTAATAATCCATGGTAAAGGCATAATATCTCGGTCCAAAATAATACATCGGTAACAATCACCGAGTGTTTGTTATATTTTAATACTAAGATAGGAATTACTTCTTTTTAAATTTTACTTCAAATCATCTGAGAAGTGCCCACTGTGTTTACCTTTCAAAAATTTGGCCTGATTGAAATCTTTGGATTTACCTTTAGGAATCGTTAGGCTTTTCCAGTCATCTCCTTTAATCATTCTGCCTATATAAACAATCTGGCCAATGTGGTAAGAGTAATGGGCGAATTGCCTATTCACGGCTTCAATAATGGAATGTTCCTGATTTCGGATGTACACCTTGGTATTAAAATTGTTCGCATTTATTGATTCAAGTGCGTTAAAAAGACACTGCCAGCCTTCATTCCATTTTTCTAAAAGTTCTTCTTTCGATTTGATGACTGATTCAAATTCTAAATCTCTGTTCCGCCATTCTTTTTCACCATCAGATGTTAAAAAGTCAGTCCATCTAGAAAGCATGTTTCCCCAAAGATGATTTACAGTAATGGCAATGGAATTAGATTGCTCATTATATTGCCAAAAGAAGTCACTCTCTTCTAACTGGTCAAATGTCTTTTCACCCACGGATTTGTAGTATTCAAACTGTTTTTTGATGCTATTGATATATTCTAATTCCATAATTAAATTAAAACAATCTAATTACTCATCCTCAAAGTCACCATCATATAAGGTGATTTTAAATTCAGTCAATTGGGTCACTTTAGTTGCAGGCATGATGATATAAGCGGCTTGCCTTTGCCCCTCAGATGTTGTTCTAAAAAACCTAATGGTTTGTTCTGAGTTTTTATTGGTGTAGATCAATCGTGTAAGTTCGATTCCTGTCTGTGTTAAATCTGTTGATGAAGGGTAATAAGGGGGAAATTGGGGACGGATGCCAATTGGCAAGTATTGCACATCCTCATCTAAGGATATTTTAAGATCTACAGGGTATAAATGAATAAAATCAAAATTTATTTCATTATCCACACCAATCTCTTTAACTTTTATATTACTATTTTGTCCTTTGGTATTAAATATATCATTCAACTCGTATGTTAAAATATATAAATCACCCTGTCCACTAGTTGTAAAAGTTATATGAAAATAGCCCTCTGAATCAGTAAATGTTGAATCTAAGTGTTGAATAAATTCCCTTTCAGGATGAAAGCTTCCTGGCAATTTATTATACTCACTAATTCTCAATTTTTGGCTGGCAATAGGAATCTTATTTTCACTATCATACATTCTCCCATAGATTCTCGTTGTAATTCCACTTTTGTCGGTAAAATCATCTTCGCATCCTACATACGTTATGAGTATTACGAGGAGAATGACATTGGCTATAATTAATTTCATTTAGGTAGGAAGAACATTAGAGCTCTTGAAATAAATATACAAATAATACTCCGAGTACCCGTTATATTTTACTAATCAAACTAATTTAAAAACTCAACTTGGCCTTATCAAATATCGCCTGTATCTCCTGGTCGATGGGAAAGGGTTTGAGTGGTGGTACATTGGCACCTCTGTGATGCCTGCAGGAGTTTAACAATTATTCAGTATATGTTTTACCTCAAAAAGATATAAGCTTTGCTTTCAATGTAAAATTTAATGCTTCCCACAGTAGTAAATTAACTCAGATTTTAATATGCCATACTTAAACTTTTCTGCTTTTGTAAATTGATTTATAAAGTCATTTACCTCAACATTAAACCCAACTTTTTCCAAACTGTCTTTATAATCCTTTCCATATATCCTGACATGATCGTGTTGTCCAAAAGCTATTTTACGCTCCTTTGGATCTGTTATTTTGAAGTCCTCATATGTATGGTTTTTTGAATAATCTAATGGCACTTGAAATATTCCTTGACCATTGTTAGACAGGACTCTATACAATTCAGACATGGCCCGTAAATCGTCAGGTATATGTTCTAATACATGATTACATAATATTAGGTCAAATGACTGATCATCAAATGGGATTTGGGTTATATCAACTTTCTTAACCTTGATTTTACCTCCGTAATCATAAATTTCCGGAAACAAATCACATGGTGTGTATTCAATCATTTCATAATTTGAAAAAAGTTTGTAGAAAAACCTCTCTGGTGCGAAATGTAAAAGTCTAAGCGGCTTATCTCTATTTTCAAATAATTTCAAATTTTTATCGATGAACATATAAATCAACCTATGCCTTTCCAGTGAACCGCAACTGTAACATTGAGCATTCTTCCTTTTTTTTAGACCATAAATACCGAATTGATCGAACGAAGTGTCACATATTGGGCAATACACATTATTCCCCTTGTGGATTAATTTATTTATGAACACTTTAAATGAAAATATAATATTCTTACCACTTCTTAAGATGGCTCGAGGCAATATGGATTTAAGTAGATTGGTCATTTATAATGTTATTATTTGAATCAAAAATGACGAAGATATAAGCAAGGCAATAGATATCCAGAAGTTTCCCTTATTTAATTTAATTCTGCTTTTGCCTTATCAAACATTATCTGTATCTCGGGGTCGATGGGAAAGGGTTTGAGTGGTGGCACATTGGCACCACCGGGGTTGCCTACCGGCACTTTACCTACAAAGGATTTTACGCCACCAATCAGTAATCTTGGAATTTGGCCGATCACCTCTTTCGCACTTTTAATGCGAATGCCGAATAGTAGCATTTTCCAATGTACATAACTGTGTGCAAAAGGGTATCGCTGGCCAATAATGTGCGCTCTTTCTAAATGATGCCATGCTTTGAGTAAATGACCACCTTCCAATTGGGCTTTGTAGCCTTCTAGTTCCTTATCAAAATAAGGCTTTAGGCTTTTGGGAAGAGTGGTGTAGAATTTCATACGGGCTTAATTAGGCTAACGAAACTTCATGCTCGCCATGCCATTTCTCCAATCGTTTGTTCATCATGGCAAACCATAAAGGTGGTATCATGGCAATGATGATCATCGTAGAATAACCCGCAGGCAACTGCGGACTTTCATCATAATGATCTAGCACCTGGTACCTTTTAATAGCATTCGCATGGTGATCGGAATGGCGCTGGAGCTGAAATAAGAAGAAATTACTTACCAAATGGCTGGCATTCCAGGAGTGAATTGGTGTTACACGCTCATACCTGCCCGGGCTCACTTCTTTACGCTGAATGCCGTAGTGCTCTACATAGTTTACCAATTCTAAAAGTGTGAATGCAAAAAAGCTTTGAGCAAAAAAGAAGACTGCAACACCCCAGACAATAGTGCCTGACATATAACTAAAAATTGCCGTCATTGCCCCTGCAAATAGAATTGGTAACAAGGCAAACCAAATCATGTTATTGTTCAGGCTCAATGCCGATTTTCCTTTTCTTCTTAATCTATCATTTTCTATTTTCCAGGCATGTGCATAGCCCAGAAATACAGATCGTGCCCAAAAAGCATAGAAGTTCTCATTTTTTCTTGAAGTAGCAGGATCGCCCATGGTGGCCACATGTACGTGGTGCCCCTTATTGTGCTCAATATAAAAATGCATGTAGCTCACGGTCATCAATAACACTTTACTGTAAAACCGTTCAATGGCTTCTTTTTTATGGCCTAATTCATGGGCCACTGTAATGCCTATGCCACCAGTTACAACAGCAAAGCCTAAGGTAAATCCAATGAGCTCAAACCAGCCATTCCACTGACCCATCGCAATCACATAACAACCCCAGATCACAAAAGCTACCTGTACGTACGTCCATATAAAAGTGACAAAGCGATAAAAGTATTCTGCAGCTACCTCTTTCACTTTATCTTCAGGTATATTGGATTTATCAATACCCAAAAGCTGATCGATAATAGGTAGTATGACGAACGCATGTATAAGCGCGAGGTAGTTCCACCATCCGCCAAGGTAATAGCCACCCACGACTAAAAGTGGAAATACAAATGCACTAAAGAATCCAAGTTTTTTGAAAAATCCCATGATATAAAAATAACAATTTTATGAGATTTTGGTTGTCACACATCAGACCTTAATTTTTCACCTTTTCTGAAAAAAATATCGATTGTAAAATGAGTATAAATTAACGTTGTGCAATCTCACTTTGATATACTTTATCTGTTTGCTCGTCATAAAAGACAATTCTTTCACCATCAGCCGACCAGTGCGCCCATAACTCTGTGGTATTTGGAGTGTTTGTCAGTTTACATAGATTAGAGCCATCGGCATTTATCATATAAATTTCAGATCCGGTTATAACATGCCCATCTGGACTTTCATCCCGTATAAATAATATTTTGTCACTTCCTGAATTCCAGCTGCATGCAACCCCCCAACCCAATTCTGAAATTAAGCCAGAGCCGTTTACATTAAATACTTGCATTTTGCTACCATTATGCACGACAACTTTATTTTTATCATTTGAAATAATTGGGAAATAGTATTTTTGGTTATCTGAAGTTACTAGCCAGGAGCTGTCTCCTTGTCTTGCCATTACCTTTAAACTGGTCTTATCTAAAAAAACTATTAAATCATCATTCGAATTCTCTGGATTATAAACGTTACTGCAGTGCACATCCCTTCCATCTTTATTCCACATCGGATACTGGCAACCTTGCAATTCAGGCAGTTCTAAAATATTGGTTAACTTAATATTGCATTCTGATTGCCCAAATAGTGGGCAATAAATGTTAAATGTCATTATTATAGCAAACAGTAATCTAATAGATGAAATCATAATTACTTTGTTAAGACTAATCTCCCTGTTAATTTACAAAGGTTTAAACTGCTCAAACGTCTCCTGGCAAGAGTTGCAATAGTGGATAGATCGGCAGGCGGTGGGGCCAAAAGGTGTTTTCATCACCGAATCAATGCTGCCACAGTTAGGGCATTCAGCATGTTCCAGAATATCGATATCTACAATTAAATTGTGTTTTGGAGGCGGGGAGAGACCAAAATCTTTAAGTGCCTTTCTACCTTTATCGGAGATCATGTTGGAATTCCACTGTGTATCGAAGTTTACATTTACCTCTACTTCTTTTACACCGTGCTTACTGAGTACATCCACTACATCCTGTTTCATATAGTCGATAGCCGGGCAACCAACGAAAGTTGGCGTCATATTTACTTTAACAGAGTTGGTTCCAATATCAACTCGGGTAATCACACCAAGGTCTACCAATGACAAAACCGGTATTTCCGGGTCTTTCACCTCATCTAACCAATCATATACTTGCGATTCAGTAATCATATATCTATAACAGGTTAGTTGCCAGCTTGGTTCTTACCACTCAGCAGTCGGGTCAATTCTAAATACTTCCGACATTTCATCTAACAATGGTTGAAGATGTTCAGTATGTTGTCCTTTTCTACCACCAACTTTTGGTGTGAGAGTGAGTACATCAGGCAATAGCAGTTGTGTTTGACTTAGAACCTCTTTTACTTTTGCCAACCACTTTTCTTTCAATGCCTCTTCGCCTCCAAAAATATTCTCACTAATTAAGTCAGCTTCAAATTCTGATGGCTCAAATAAACCCAATGCATACGGCATGGCTTCGTCCAAAGATTTTTGCAGCCTGCCGATGCTTTCTTCAGTAGCGGAGCCTAATTGTTTAATCCAGGTGTTTGCATGCATGGTATGATACCTCAATTCCCCCTGAATTTTCTTCGCCAGTTTTGCTAAGGGTTCGTAGGAAGACTGAGTAAGCATTTCAAAACGTAGTGCCTCTGCGGTATCAAACAAGAAGTGTCTGATCAAACTAAAATCATACTCACTGTTAGGCAACTCTACAAACTGGCTGTTATGAAACTGAACAGCATTTCTCGTGAAAGCCACAGTATCAGGCTCGGCCTCGCCCAACTCATGTAAAATTTGATATAGCGCCTGACTCTGGCCTACTTTATCCTGTGCCATGGAGGAAAAAGCAATATCCTCTTCCAATAACGGACCAAAACCTGTCCATTCAGAATTTCTATGGCCTAGAATTAATTGGTCATCAGCAATCTTATAGAGTAATTCTTTTAGAGCTTGTGTATTCATGACTGTTGCCTCTCTTTAAATGCTTTTATTTTATCTGCTGCTTTATAATCAGCGGCATCTCTAAACTTCTTTTCGTGGAGTGTGTCCCAAATGATTTTGTCTGCTTCCTCTGTGAATAAGATATCAGAAGTTTTTACTACCCAGATATTGTATACAGGAGGGCCATCGATAAACTCAGGTTTAGCCAATGCCAAAGCATGCTGATGGTTTTTGGCAGGCACAGAGCCGATATGTTCGTGTTGCTTACCCCTTTTATTCAGATGAAATACTTCGTATTGCTCCGTGAAGCCTTCTTCAGGATATTCATCAGAGATATGGCTGTAAATATTATCCTTATCTTCCGTAAAGCCGGTAACGTAAATATTACGGGTTTCTACCACAAATATACCCACACAGGTATTTCTGCGGCTAAATTGCTCTTTAGCAAAAAGAAAAGCCATATCGCGGTTTGGGGCATGAACGATGCCTTCATGGCGATATTCTTTGCCCTCTTTGGCTTGTACAAACACTTCAAAGGTACCAAACTGATCCAATGGCACTTTAGGTACTAATTCACCTTCGGGAAGATTTAATCTATTGACTCTTGGGTCGAGTGATTTGTTCATGAATGAATATAAAAAATGACATCTCAAAGATGCCATTTTTGTTTATGTTCTGCAATCGTTTGTTGATCGCTCATTATGCTAATGGAGTAACGTATTCTGTTTTTGGAGCTAGTAATGCTTTTCGTACCCATCGGCCTCTTTCTTCAGCAGTTCTTCGCACAGCCAATCGCTCTGCATTACAAGGGCCATCTCCATTAATAACTCTTTTGAATTCTTCCCAATCAGGTTCGGTGTATTCCCATTTACCAGTTTCTGTGTTCTTTTTCAGGTTAGGATCTGGAATAGTAAAACCAAGCTCCCAGATTTTAGGTACATACATATCCAAAAACTGGTTTCTTTGATCATCGTTGGATGACATCTTCACTTTCCATCGCATTAATATTTCACTATGAACTGATGCTTTATCCGGTGGTCCGAAGAAGTGCATCATCGGCCCCCACCATCTGTTAATGGCTGCCTGCATCATTTCACGCTGTTTTTCAGTACCTGTAGCAAGGTGTATCACGCAATGGTGACCATACTTTAAGTGAAATGATTCTTCTGCACAAATTCTATCTAAGGCTCTGCAATATGGGCCATAACTACCTCTCGCATTCGCAAGCTGGTTAACAATAGCACCTGCATCTACTAACCATGAGATAAAACAAGAATCTGCCCAGGTAAATGCCGGGTAGTTAAATATGTTCGAATACTTTGATTTTCCGCTTACTAAATCGTCCAACATTTGCTCTCTTGGCTTGCCTAACGTTTCAGCGGCACTATAAAGGAGTTGCGCATGGCCTACTTCATCTTGCACTTTGGCCATAAGTGCCAGTTTTCTTTTGAAACCAGGAGCCCTGGTTATCCACGTTCCTTCTGGTAAAGCACCAATAATTTCCGAGTGAGCGTGCTGTTCAATCATTCTGATCAACTGCTTTCTGTAGAGCTGCGGCATCCAGTCGTGGGGCTCTATCTTTTCGCCTCTTTCTATGCGAGCTTCAAATTCAGCTAATTTTTGCGGGTCTTCATTTTCTATACCCGTAGCTTTCATTGGCTCAAAAGTATTTCCTCCTCCGTACATAGTTTCAGTTTTTAATTTCTTAACAGTAAAATTACCTATTTGGTTTTGATTCCCCCAATGAGCATATCAGCCAATTGATTTCCCACATCTTTAGGATTTGTTAATCCGGTAGGATCAAACCAGTTTGGCATCCAATTTAATGACGAAAATAGTGTCATCACGGCTAGCTTGGTATCAATATTTTGGAACTCACCGGAAGCAATTCCACCTTCAATAATCTTCTTAAATCTATTGATGTAATTTATTCTTAGTAGAAGAAAATCCCTTAAGTAGGGTTGGCTCAAATACCTATGTTCGTTCATAAACACAGCTGAGGCCGTTAAATCCTGTGCCATCACTTCGATATGTCCCAGAATTCCCAGACGAAGTTTCTGACTGTAGGAAATGTCAGATTTTTCAACTTTATCTAGTGATGCCCTGAATTGAGCTGCCATATCAAAACATAAATTCTGAAGAATTTCTTCCTTTGATTTTATATGGGAATAAAGGCTTGCAGCTTCAATTCCTAAGGCATGGGCCAAATCGCGCATAGAAGTTGCGGAATACCCATTTTTTTGAAATAGGGCAGCAGCAGCTCTAATTACTTGCTCTTTTCTGCTTAAATTTTCCACTTCTACCATCGTACAAAAATAACCATAATTGTTTCTCAAAGAAGTATTTTATTAGTTTTGAACGCCATATGATAAAAGTAAATTTTAAATCGCCTGAAGAATTCCATACAAAATTGGGAATGTTCTTTAGTTTGACAATCGCACTGCCGTTATTGCCTTTTGTTTGGTTGTATTTAGAAATAAAACACAATGAGTTTTCGGGCTTTTTGCAAGGTGGTTTATATTCATTGCTGCTAGGGTATGTTTGCCCAATTTTAGCCGGCTTACTTGTTATCAGGGGCTTTGGAATCTATAAAAGTGGCAATGAAATAAGTAAAGAAGCATCGGGTTTAAAAGAGAAATTAGTGTCTTATTACACAAGTGTGAGCACGTTTTATGTGTATGTGGCAGTGGCTTCCATTCTTTTAGCAAGCGGCTTATACCTATCAGCCAAAGGAGTATTAATTGTTTCTTATGTTATTTTGCTTTTCGTAATGTCTTTTTTCAGGCCTACTCCAAAACGATATTGCAAAGACTTAGATTTACAAGAAAAAGAGAAAGACATTATTCTGAATCAGAAGGAATATAAGTTTTAGACCAGCTCTTAGACGTTGGAACTTAAGAGAATAAAAATTACAACTACAATTCCAATGATAATAGTCAGTGTTGATTTGCTGATCAATTTAAACATCCTCTAAAAAATTAGGGTTTGCAATGAAATATCGTGAATAAAGAGTCAACAGTTTTAGCCAGTCTACGAACTCCTTATTTATCTAGACACACGTTAGTTACTGAAGGTTGTATGAAGCATTAAAAAATGATTGTATGATTTCCATTATTATCCCTGTCTTGAATGAGGAGCTGACTATTGGAAAGCTACTTATGCAATTATCGAAAGTTAGAAGTTCTGAAACGGAAGTAATTGTAGTAGATGGTGGTAGTCTGGATAATACCATTAAGATGGCTCATCAGTTTGAAGGTATTCATATATTAAGTGCGCCAAAAGGTCGGGCGCTTCAAATGAATGCAGGAGCAAGAGAGGCAAAAGGCGATAAGCTATTCTTTTTACATGCAGATAGTATTCCCTCTGAGGAGTTAATTCAAAACCTCACTCAAATTGATGTGCCTGCAGCTACCTTTAAATTAAAATTTAATAGAACTAATTGGCTGTTAAGCTTTTATGCTTGGTTTACTAAATTCAACTTCTCAATTCTCACCTATGGGGATCAGGGTCTTTTGATTGATAAACAGCTTTTTGAAAAAGTGGGAGGTTACAGAAAAATTCCGTTACTCGAAGATTTGGACATTATTCGAAGACTCAATAAGGAAGTGAAAGTTAAAAAATACCCTTTTGAGGTTATTACATCTTCGAGAAGGTTTGATAAGCATGGCGTTGTTTGGCAACAGATGAAGAATATACTCATCGTTTTTGGCTATTACTTAGGGCTATCGCCCCACTTTTTAGCTCGATTTTATAAGTATTGAATGCAGTATTGGCATATTTGTCAGATCCAATGAAGAAGGTTCTCATTATTACATATTATTGGCCACCAAGTGGTGGAGGGGGCGTGCAGCGCTGGCTAAAATTTTCTAAATACTTGCCCGAGTTTGGCTATGAGCCAATTATTTTCACACCGGAGAATCCTGATTTTGATATTAAAGATGATACTTTATTAAAGGATGTAAGTGCAGATTTGGAAGTAATAAAACTGCCTATTTGGGAGCCTTATAAATTATTCGAGAAAATTACGGGCAAGAAAAGACCTTCTCAAGGGCTGGTTCAGTCTTCTAAAAAACAGAGTTTACTAACAAAAATCGCCATTTGGCTGCGAGGCAATTTACTAATTCCCGATCCCCGAAAGTTTTGGGTGAAACCATCGGTTAAATTTCTAACTAAATTTATCGCAGACAATAAAATTGAAACGGTAATTACCACCGGCCCACCGCATAGTATGCATTTAATTGGCTTGAAACTAAAAAGTAAAAGCAACATTAAATGGGTTGCCGATTTCCGTGACCCTTGGAGCAAGTGGGATATGCTTGAAAATTTTAAACTCTCAAAGTTAGCTAAGCAAAGACATAGAAAATTGGAGTTGCAGATCTTAAAAAATGCTGATGAGGTGATCACCGTAAGTGAATCATGGGCCAGCGAGTTTAAGAATATTTATAACAGAAAATATCAGGTAATCACCAACGGTTATGATGATTCAGATTTTGAAAATGTAGAATCAAAAGGTAAAACGGATAAAGTAGTAATTAGTCATTTTGGTCTGATCAACACCTTTAGGAATCCGACTATTTTTTGGAATGCCTTGAGAGAACTGTCTAAACAAGTTCAATTGGAAGTACGTCTTTACGGAACCATTGAAGAGCCTATCAAGCAGTTTGTAATGGAAGATACTATTCTGAATGGTTTAATAGAATTTCGTCCTCCGGTAAGCCATAAGGAAGTGCTGCAAGCTTATGCGCAATCAGATATTTTGTTATTGCTATTAAATAATTCTGCAAATGCTAAGGGGCATATTCCAGGTAAGTTATTTGAATACATTGCAAGCCAGCGTCCAATTATTGGGCTAGGTCCCGTGGATGGAGATGCTGCGGCAATAATTAATAAATGTAAGGCCGGTGAAATAATTTCATGGAAGAATGAAAAAGGCTTAGTCGAAGCTATTAATGATTTACTTGAGGCAGGAATTTTTAAGCCAAATATGGAAGTCATTGAATCGTACTCACGCAAAAACCTGACTGGAAACTTAATTCAAAAAGTACTTTCTAATTGATTACAGCCTTTATTGCTGTTACAATTTGCTCAAAATGCTGATCTAATATTTCAGGCTGAATAGGTAAAGATATCATTGAATTCGCTGCTTCATGGGCATTTTTAAGCTCTTTGCAATATTCAGCCAGAGCCGGATGATCTGCCAAGGTTTTATCGTAATGTACTCCTGTCGCAACACGTCTTTCTAATAGTTTCTTTCTAACAATGTTCCTGTTATTAACTTTGATTACGAATTGATGATAAACAGCATCCTTTGAATAAACAGGCAACTCAATGTCCAGCTGTTGCAATGCACCAATATACCTTTGTGCATACATTCTGCGTTTAGTATTGTATTCATCTAAATGAGGCAATAGTTCGGAAAGAATAGCTGCTTGTAGTTCATCCAATCGACTATTGATACCCGCTACGGTTATCTCATTTTCATCAAATCCATAATTTCTCAATGACGTCAATTTTGCAGCCCATTCGCTACTATTGGTCGTAATTGCTCCACCATCACCGGGACAGCCTAAATTTTTAGTTGGGTAAAAACTAAATACTCCAAAATGACCTATTGACCCAACTTTTTTCTCATTAATGGTAGCACCATGAGCTTGTGCACAATCTTCAATCACAATCAGGTTATACTTTTCAGCAATCTCCATGATAGCAGACATATCGGCAGCAAAGCCGTGAAGATGAACCGGAATGATGGCCTTTGTATTTTTCGTGATGCCAGCTTCAATGGCTTTAATATCAATACAGTGTGTACGATCTTCAATGTCTACTATTACTGGTGTCGCTCCAGAATTGATAATTCCAATGGCAGTGGCGGGTGCTGTTAACCCGGTTGTTATTACCTCATCTCCAGGATTAATAGATAAAGCCTTAAGACATAAAGTGATTGCATCAGTACAGGAGTTGACAGCTACACAATGTTGTGTTCCGATGTATTTAGAAAATTCACGTTCAAATTTTTCAACCTGATTTCCCAGTATAAACTGTCCGGATTTTACAACCTCTGAAAGCGATTTGTTCAATCGACTTTCGAGTTTTTGAAATCTCAATCCTGGGTTGCTAAAGGGTATCATTCCTTTTTTAAATCTTCCAAAGAAAAATATTTAGTATCCGCATAGGCTTTTGAAGCATAAATGACGATCAGTGCATCATCGCTAAAGCCTTTTAGGGTAATATGATTCATTGCTGGCACAAATAACCCTTCATTGATTTTAGATAGCTCCCAACTTTTCTTTGCTCCATCAACAGCTTGAAGTTCGACATGTACACTACCTCTGAGAGCAATAAGAAACTGATCGCAATTCACCGCGTGGCCAGCTCTGGTGCTTCCTGCAGGCACATCATACAGGTAAAACGAGCGTTTAGGGGAGAATGGCAATCCTGTATCTGTCTGCTCAATAGATAATAATTTTCCGCGTTTATCGGAGTGGACTTCTAATTTGATATGTTCAATCACGCTTTTATTTAACCTGGATATTCTCTTCACATTAAACACTTAAAATTAATGAAAGATGTAGTGCATTTCATTGTATTCTAAACTCTCTTTCTTATAAAGTCTATACCTCCATCAATTAATGCATTAAAGTCTTCACTCAAATTTAAGATATAGATTCCGGGAACTGTGAGTAGAACAAATACAGTACTTTTTATTGGAATATTGAACCAAACGAACTTGGTGACTGGAACATAAATGGTTATTAAAAACGCTGCAATGAGGATAGCACAAATACTAAAGTAATTCTTTGAAAAAGGTGAAAGATCCATTTTTGCCTTTAGGATAATGTATTTGGCTATGTTAAACGCAATAATAGCAAAAGCTGTGGAGGCTGCAGCACCTATGAGACCGTAGATTGGGATAAAAAATATTTTAAGGATCACAGATATTATTAATAGACTAACTGAAAGTATGGTATCCAGTTTATAATATCTAGAATTGATTAGGATTGCCCCGTTTACTCCAAGACCAGTATTCACCACCTTGGTTAAGCCAAGTAAGAAAAAAACATAATAGCTATCTGAATAGGATGGCGGAAGAAAACTTAAGAGACTATCGTAATTTACTGCAATGAGCATAAAAACCAGACTACCAAGCAAAACTTGATTGAGTGCTGTCTTCTTATAAAGATCTTTAACCATAGCCATATTATTGCTTTTGAATGCATCCGCTACCAATACAGCAGATGTTCTCGCAATAGACTGCGCGGGAGCCAGAATTACATCGCTCATGTACATGGCGATAGAGAAGATAGCTACATCTGCCAAGCCAAGGTACTTCCCAACTAAAACAACATCAATCCGGTTAATCAGAAGTAACGAAATACCACTTACTACTGTCACAATCCCAAAATTGACCATTTTGCGTAGCATGATCATTCTTTCTTTGGTTGTGTCAAACCCTAAAGTTAGATTGCCTTGCATAAGAACATACGCCAGCCCAACGCAGCTTACAAGAATCTGCCCACCCACATAATAATTGATAAATGTATCTGTATCAAAAAGTCCGAACGAATACAGCAATACAATGGCCAACCAGACAACCCTTAGAAGTATGGAGTTTAGAAATGCCGAAAATGAATTTTTTAATAATACTCTTAAATAACCATCAAATAGATTGTAGGCAATTAATGATATAGTTGCAGGTAATAATAGATAATAATATTTCGTAAAAAGGGCCGCATTTTCAGCATAGCTATCAATAATCCAATCCTTAAAAAAGAAAAGTACTAAGCCTGAAATTATTACTCCAAGGAACGAAAGGAGTAGCCCCAATGTAAGGGTTGTATTTCTACTATCGTCTTTTAAGTGTGGGTGAAATCTAACGAGAATGTTGCCCGTTCCCAGCTGTGTTATTTGGGCTATGAGGGCAGCTGCAGAGAAAATGATTCTAGTCAATCCAAATTCCTCTTCAGTAAGAATGTTTGGGAAAATGAGAACGGTATTGATATAACCAAGCACTATACCTATGTACAGAATGGTCAAAAATCGAATACTTGTTCTTCTTACTACTCCCATTAAGATTCTTTGCCGGCAAACTTATGGTGAAATTGAATATGTTTGCCTTACTGTTACTATTATTTTAAGATTGATCTATTACTGATTTGAAATTAATACAAAAAATAAAGACCCGCTTAGAAGTTATTAAGAGTGTTAGAAATAGAAATAACCTTTTGAAAAAGATGCCTAAAAATGCAATATGTGCAGAAATAGGAGCATGGAAGGGAGATTTTACACAAGAAATACTCAAACAAACAAAGCCCTCAAAGCTTTTTATCATTGATCCGTACAAGCACGTAGAGGTGTACGATAAAGCATGGTATGGTGGTTCTGATAGTTCACAAGAAAAAATGGACGAAGTGTTTAAATCTGTGCAAACAAGATTTGAAAGTGAATTGTACTCTGGGCAGTTGGAGTTTCTTAGGGCTGATTCAACGGAGGCATTAAGTCAATTTGAAGATGACTACTTTGATTGGATTTACATCGATGGAAATCATTTATATGAATATGTTAAGGCTGACCTGGAAAACTCATTTCAAAAAATAAAATCAGGCGGTTTTATAACGGGAGACGATTATAATTTAGTTGGCTGGTGGGATGACGGGGTTACCAAAGCCGTGAATGAGTTTATTGAGAATTACAAGGAACAAGTTGATGTCATCTCAATCAAAGGCACACAATTCGTGCTTAAGAAGAAATAGCATATTTGGAATAAACCTTCTTGAGTTGATTCGTAACTTTTTGGCCTGAAAACAAATTGATTACATGTTTTCTTATAATGTCAGGGTTGTAAGAGTTGAGATTGTTGTAAACCTGTGTCATCGACTTACATAATTCATCAACAGTATGCTCACAGAGCTCACCTAACTGGCTGTCTGTCATAAAATATTCAGGCCCACCAGATTTAGTGGCTACCACAGGTAGCCCGCAACTCATGGCTTCAATTATGGCTACACCAAATGTCTCAACCTTGCTGGAAGAAACAAATATTTTGCTTTGGTTGAGAAGCCCTGCTATTTCCTCCTGAGTTCGCTTTCCTAAAAAACTTACTCGATTCTCAAGATTCAATTTTTTAACCAGCATTTTAAGTTTCTCTAACAAAGGCCCAACGCCAATAAAGGCCAATGTTGTTTTTTTATTGGAAAGATTACTAAATGTTTTTATCAATAATTCATAGTTTTTAACATCTCGCAGGCCACCAATGGAGATGAAATCATATTTCTTCTCACAATTTTGAGGATGAAAAAAGTCGGTATCAATAAGATTGGGAATAATGGTGGCTTCTATACCAAATTGTGTTTTAAGAGTTGCCTGAAGATCACTGCTAACTACAATAACTTCAGCTGCTTCTTCAAATGCCTTTTTTGCCAGTTTTAAAACTCGTGGAGAATATTCGTTTCTTTCAAACCTGGTTGAATGTTCCGTTAATACAAACGGAATTCCAAAGTTGTTTTTTATCCAGCGTGCTACTATGGCGTTTTCAAATGAGTGAACGTGGATGATGTTTGGTAAACCATGCCTTGAGATATACTTTTTAACCAATTTTTTACCGAAGTACAGGCGCATCCAATCATTCATTCTTTTGATTAAAGGGAATGAAGGCAATTGACACAATGTTGTTGGAATCTGATTTTCTGGATTTTTAAATCCATAATCAATTTTTTTCTCTCTAAGCAGCACATAGTGCTTGATAATGATAGGCGCTATGACGCCAACCTTTACGTTATTTTTTGCCAATGCTTCAGCCTGTACTTTAAAGTAAATACCATCAAAAGGACTGTAGCTATTTGGGTAATATGATGGAACTACCAGACAGTGCATTATTTTAAATATCCTAGCTGTTTAAGCTCTGCGCCAATCAATTTATTAACAAGTTGCTGTTCGTCTATCGACAATTGCTTTTCCCAGTTGCCAATAGAGCTTTGATCAATAGGTTTTTTTAATTTTTCGTGATGTGCATAAACAGAATCGCCCAGGTTTTCTGTATTGCGGTTATTCTGGAGCATACATTCATCAAAGTTTATATGTAAGAAATCACATACTTTAAGAAGTTCGGCTTTCGGGTCCCTCACCAACGATTCATAACGTACGTTCAGAACACTCTGCTCATTTTTTTCTTCAAAAACTGATGCACATAAGACGGCATCCTTCCATCGTGTACAGGCATCTTCTATGCTTTCAGAAAGCTTGGCTTTTCTATAAGAAGCTACTACATCTCTTCCGTCTCTAATCATATTAATGTATCGGGGCTCATTCAAAATACTATCTAATTGAGGCAGGTGATACGTATTTAATGGCGTTTTATCTCCCCAAAGGGCTGTAGGTTTACCATGAGTTTTGGCATATTGTGTATATAATACATCAATTACCTTGAACAGAGAACGTTCCTTTGGAGGTAAGGTCATTAGCTCTTCAAATGCGTGGGTTGTATTAAAATTCCAGTACTTAAATTGTGGATGGCAATGAAATTCCCCGATAATGAGTTTGATATAGTCTTTCCAATCGAGATTTTTCCAAACGGTGTGCCGTTTCACAAGTAGAGGTAAAACGAAAGACTCTGGTGGTATTTCAACAGAGCTACTCTGGTTAAGCATTGACCTTAGAAGGGTAGTTCCCGATCGGCCAGAGCCTATTATCAGAAAAGGCTTGTAGTTATTGTACTTGGTAATTACTGGAATAGTGTTATTAAAAGGATTGAATGCTTTTAATCTGTTATAAAAAATAATTAGCGGATTTACCTTAATCTCTCTATTCACTCGTAGTGCAATTAACTTTCATGTAAGTTTAAAGATTCAAACAGTGATTTGAAATTATTCCATTAATTAGATTTTTGTAAGATGATAATCGCCATGTTTCTTGATACGCTTATTCTCATTTATTATAAAAATTAATAGAATACAATAAATTAATTCCCAAGTGATGAGTATAACTGTAATAGTTTTTTTTCTTCGCTGCACCAGTTATACTTATTTTTGATTAGCCATCTTCCTCTAATTCCCATATCACTAGCCACATCAGGATTATTAAGTAAGTAGTCAATCGCTGTCGCGATTTCATCGATATTCAATGGGTCAACTAAAATACCACACTGACTTTCTTCAACAAATTTTTTAGAAACACCCTCACTAGATGCAATTACTGGAATGCCGGCTTCCATATACTCGAAAAGCTTAACGGGATAGTTGGTACTATATCTGGAGTTGGGTTTCGGAATAATTATACCAATTCTAGATTTATTTAAAATCTCATAAACCTCACGCCTATTTACCCAACCATGATATTCCACTTTATTCCATCCTTCTATTTTTTGTAACTTTTCTTTTAAGGCAGGTGGATGAAATGTGCCTCCAAGGGCAAAGCTGAAATTGGTGTTTTTGACTTTTGCCAATGCATTTATCATTGTTAAAGCACCCCTTGCCTCCGTTATACCGCCTATGTATGTAATGATGTTTTCTCTTTCTCCGTAAGGAATAATTTGATCAATACTTTGCTCATTTATTTTCACAAAATTTCTTATAAGCCAGGTCTTCTTTTTAGGAAAATAACTACCAATAATTGGTTCTGCAATTATCACTGCCTTGAATAAATAGCCCCCTATTTTTTCTAGTATATAATAAAATAATGCCACTGGCCTGCGCAATAGCTTTGGTATCCAATGCTGATACATTGTTTGGCGAGGTGTATCCTCATGTGCATCGTAAATGACCGTCCTTCCCAGAAGACTGAGTATTATTGCATATACAATGAGTTCTGAATCATGAAAATGGATAATAGAATTTTTGTCTTGTTTATACGCTTTTTTAAATATTTGATAATTTGTTTTAATTAATCTATCCTTTCCACTTTTTGGTATTGGAACGCTTATTATTTTTATATCATCTACAGTTTCATTGGTTTTATGCGGAACAATAATACTTACATCATGCCCTGCTTTTACCAAAGATTTTGCTTCTTTTTGGAAAATTCGAGTGTCAAAAGGAACATGTAATGAAGCTAGTTTGATTATTTTCATAATTTAAAATAAAACTTGTAACCACCCATCGATTTCTGCACAATCATCTAGCATTATTTGATAATAATATATCCCAGTGCTTAACCCGTCACCTTGAAAGTCATTTTGATAATTATCTGATTGATAAACAACTCTACCCCATCTATTGTATATTTTAACAAATAGTTTAGCATCACTCATCACAATCCAAGTGTCATTTTTACCGTCATTGTTTGGTGTAATAATATTAGGTATAAATAATTCTTGAATATCGAGATTCTCATTTTTATCAATGTTAATCTTCCAATCGAGTGTTACACATTGGTTTTGACTGGTTATTGAATAAATTACCTCATTAGAAAAGTCGTTAATTGTACCGCCAGATTGTTGTGTTATACTCTCAATAGTTGCACTGGCACCATCAGAAAGTACAAAAGAACTGACTAACCTGGTAACATCTGTGTCACATGAGACAGTTAAATCAATAGTACGGTTTTCAGAATCGACAATGGCAGGTTCTAATTGATTAGTTGTAGAAAATGAAACTATAGATGCTATTGCTAATTGCTCAGAACTGGATAGTGTTTCTTTAGCGATACTGACAGTCCAATCAAGCGTAGCGCATTGGTTTTGGCTTGTAACAGAATAAATAAGATCACTAGAAAAATCGTTAGCGGTACTACCAGATTGTTGTACTACTCCTTGAATAGTAGCACTAGCACCATCTGAAAGTACAAATGAACTTACTAAGTTGGTAATGTCTGTGCTACATGAGACGATTAACTCGACAGTACGGTTTTCAGAATCGACAATGGCAGGTTTTAATTGATTAGTGGTAGAAAATGAAACTACAGATGCTATTGCTAATTGCTCAGAACTGGATAATTCTTCATTTGTAATGTTGACAGTCCAGATTGATTCATCGCAGTTATTTTCAGCCAAAACTGTGTATATAACGCTCGCTGTAAAGTCTTGAGTTGATACTTCACTCAACTGTTCAATAGAATTAACGAACGCAGTAGCATTGCTTGATAAGGTAAAACTTGGAGTAAGATTAGTTAAGTCAGATGAACATGATGCCAGAACGTTAATTGTTCGATTGTTGTTATCTATTTGAGATGCTTCTATTTGTTCAGGTACTTCAAAACTTAAAATATCTGATTCAGATGAAGCTATTGGGCTAGGAGTATAAGAGTTATCTAAATATAATAAATCTACTTCTTCCTCAGAAAGAGGTCTATTATAAAATAAAATGTCATCTATCTTCCCCTTATAATGTCTTTGATTTGCTTGTCTCTTTCCTATATAAAGAGGCTCATTATTGGTGGTGTTGCATGTATTAGATGTGTTATCCGTTTCTGAAATCATTAGCTCACCATTTTGATAAAGGGTTAGTTGAGATTCATTTTTAATAAAAACGATATGGAACCAATTATCAACTTCTACAGGGCATGAAGATCGAAGAATAGGATTGCCATTACAAAATTCACTGTCATATCTTAATGAAGCAAATTTGAACTGATTACCATTAGTTACATTTTCGTTGATATACCTGATAGCAAATGGGTAGCCTTGACTATTTAGAGCATTCCATTTTCCAAGGATTTCATTGTTAGTGCCTGAAGATGACGTTTGTTCACTTGGAAGATATACCCATAATGAAATACTAAAGTCACTATTAGAGTTAAAATTGATTATTTCAGAATGTGGAATGGAGATGAAATCATCTAGACCATCAAATTCATAGGCAGAATTTGAATTACCAAACCGATCGGTAGTTGATAAAGCACCAAATACAGTTCCATTCAAACCATTAATTGGGTCATTAGCATTACCATTAAATTCATAATATGCTACCCTGCCTTGATTAATATTCTGCGCTTGGACTAAGGAACATATTAATACTTGAATGAGTATTAGTATGAAGTTCTTATCAACATGTTTATTCAAAACTTGAAATTATATTAATATCTCTTTGCGTAAGAGCAAGGTTAAATATTGAGACATCGTCAATTTTACCATTAAAATATCGTTGATTTTCACCCCTCTTTCCAAAAATTAGTGGAGCCTCATTCTCGGTACCACAAATGCCTTCAGTGGTGTCTTTTGTTTTTCCATTTAATCTTCCATTCACGAATATGGACAATTTAGAACCTTTCTTTCTCGCAGTTATATGTGTCCATTCATTAATTACCATAGGCTTTGTAAGGACAACAGGAAGATTTTCACATTCTTCACTATCATATCGTAAAAATGCAATTCTGTTTTTATAAAGAGAATTCTTTACATCTTGCCCCAAATACCGAATTGCAAATGGATATCCAGTATTATTTCTTGTATTCCACTTACTAATAATATCTCCAGAGTTGGCGTTTTCCAAGACCAAAACCCAAAAGCTAATTGTAAAATCTTCAGTATACGAAAAATTAAACAATTCTGACGGGGCAATTTGTACGTAACTACTTTTACCATCAAATGAATAGCATCTTGATTCATTACCGAATCTATCAGTTGCTGGACTGGCATTTAATTTTGTTGCATTTATTGCGTTGGGAGAAGAATCATGCCCATTACCATTTAGATCGTATTTGGCAACTAAATTTCTTGAATCTATCATTAGCGGTTTACAGCCTAACTGTATAAGGATAGCAAAAATAAAAGGTGAAAATTTCAACAAGTTATATTTAAAGTTAAAGAAACAAATAAACGATTTTTGTCAATAAAATCATTTCACCCTCCTCGGATTCTCTCCAACAAAAGCTTTCCAGCTTTTAGGCCCTGCTTTTTCGCTACCGCCTTTTTGAAAATGATGACACACTGCAACAGCAAGTGCATCAGTGGCATCTAAAAGCTTTGGCATCTCTTTGATTTTCAGTAGTGTCATCAACATATTGGCAACTTGTTCTTTAGAAGCATTACCATTGCTCGTAACTGATTGCTTTACTTTCTTAGGCGCATATTCTGTGATCGGTATTTCTCTACTCAGTGCAGCCGCCATAGATACTCCCTGAGCCCTACCAAGTTTCAGCATAGACTGAACGTTTTTACCATAAAAAGGGGCTTCAAGTGCTACCTCGTCAGGATTGAAATCATCAATTAGGCTGATAACCCGATCGAAAATTTTCTTCAACTTCAACTCGTGGGTACTGTATTTACTCAAGTGTATGACACCAAATTGAAGCAATTTCAACTGCTGGCCTTTCACAGAAATTAACCCATAACCCATCACACTCGTTCCCGGGTCAAGACCTAAAATGATCTGTTCGCTTTGATTATTTTTATCTAATTTGGCCACTGTTGCAATTTACCTAAATGAACATAAAACCCTCAAGAACTTCTTACAAGGTTTATATTGTCGCAGCCAAAATAGTGGTACTTGCTATTATTGGCTATTTGTTGTTCGACAAGCTTAAGACTCAGGATAATTTGTTCATGAAGTTATATGAATCAACTTATTCTCTACTAACAAATAAGTATTTGTCTTTAATTCTGGTGCTTTTTCTAATGCCAATCAACTGGTTATTAGAAGCTTTAAAATGGAAGATCTTAGTTAGCAAAATTTCTGCAATTAGTTTAACTGATTCGCTAAGAGGGGTGCTTGCTGGGTTAACACTTAGTTTCGCAACACCGCATGGAATTGGTGATTATTTTGGAAGGATTTTATCTGTTCAGCAAAGGGGAAGAAAGGGCTTAGTAGGATCATTGTTCATAAGTAGATCGACTCAAATGATTGCTACTGCTATTTTTGGGTTAGTTGGTCTCGATTACCTTTATGGGTTCTGGTTGCCTTTTGCTGGCTTGGTAATCATCATGTTTGCGATTGTTACAGCTTTTGTCCTCATCAATTGGCTGAGTCAATTCGAGATTTTTGGTCGCTATTTGTTCATCGTTAGGGAATACTCAAAACATATATTGCTAGCCGTTCAATTTTTATCAATGCTTCGGTATCTTGTTTTTGCACTTCAATTTCTAATTATCTTAAAAGCCATTTTGCCTTCAATTGAAACTCCATTGGCGTTTGCTGGATCTACTTATATTTTTCTGGCGAAATCAATTCTGCCCTCATTTAATTTTCTTAGTGATTTAGGAATAAGAGAATATTCAGCTATTTATTTCTTCGAAAGATATGACGTTGTGCTTATTCCTGTTGTTAATGCAAGCCTTTTACTTTGGTTCATTAATATTTTAATACCTACACTTGTGGGAATTCCCGCAATGCTTAAACTTAAATGGTTTATATCTTCGAAATAGGCACTTTGGTTTTAATTAGTATCTATCTGATATGGATACTAGTAATGATTTTTTCTTTTCTTTCGATTAGAAATTCAACTCAAAAACTTACCAATGATTCTTTATTGCGAGTATCAGTTATAGTGCCTTTCAGAAATGAGGTAAATAATTTGCCTAAGCTCGTAGATTCTTTAAAGCAACTAAATTACGATCGTTCATTTCTCGAAATTATTTTGGTAAATGACCATTCTACTGATGAGCCGGAATTAAATAATCTGTCAAGTGAATTTAAAATTCTACACCTACCTGACGACTTACAGGGTAAAAAAGCTGCATTGAACTATGGAATAAGTAATTCAGCCGGAGAAATAATTATCACTACAGATGCTGATTGTGTTGTGCAACCTGATTGGATTAATTCGATTGTTAAACAATTTCTAAATCATCAGACTCAATTGGTTTTTGGTGGAGTTGTGTTCGCTAATGACGAAACAAGGTTTTCAGGGTTACAGCAAACAGAATTTGCACCTGTTATAGGAGTTGGTGCAGCAAGTAACGCTATTGGATTTCCCATTATGTGCAATGGTGCTAATCTTGCATTCAGAAAAAGTGCCTTTGAAAAGGTGAATGGTTATGAAGGCAATTATCATATCGCTTCAGGAGACGATGAGTATTTAATGTATAAAATAAATAAGGTGTATCGTAATGCTATAGCTTATTTAAAAAACAAAGAGGCTGTTGTTTATACCAAAGCCCAACCAACTTTCAAAGAATTGATAAGCCAGCGCATCCGTTGGGCAAGTAAATGGAATTCAAATAAAAGTTTTTATAAATCGAGCCTGGCAATTCTTGTTGTCTTATCATCTATCCTTACAATCATCAGTTTAGCAATAGGATTCGTCCAGCAATCAGCTTTGTATTTGAGTATCGCATCAACCAAGATAATTTTAGATGGATTTTTCACGCATTTAGTACTTAAATCAATGGGTAAGTCGTTAAATGTTTTTTACTATCTATTCATAGTTGTGCTCTATCCAATATACACTTTATATATAGGTATCGCAGCAAATGCGAAAAGTTATACCTGGAAGGGGCGTGAGCATAAACTTGGGTGAGAATTTATTAATAACTATATTGCTTATAAGGCCAATTGAGCCATAAAAGAATAAATGGAGACACTTTCAATTCAAAATAAATACAAACTTAAAGAGCTTGAACTTAATGCTCTACTGGAGATTACGCAATCCATAAATAACAATCTACCAGAGGCATCGCTTTATAAAATTTATGAGTTTACATTAAGAGGTAATTTGAATGTAAAGCGCATGGCTCTCTTTGTGTTTGATAAAGATTGGAGTTGCAAGGTTAATTTTGGTACATCCACTAATTGTTTTGAACAAACGTTACATGATGAATTTCTGGTAAACAAATCGCTTACCGAAATAAACAATAGAAATGATGTTTTTGGTGAGTTCGATTTCCTTATCCCAATCTATCATAAGTCAGCACTCTTGGCAGTTGTTTTTATTGGTGGCATTCAGGGAGCAGAAGATCAGGAAGTTAAAAAGAGTAGTGTCAGATTCATTCAGGCTTTGAGTAACATCATAATAGTTGCTATAGAAAATAAGAAATTGGCGAGACAACAATTAGAGCAAGAGGCACTAAGAAAAGAGCTTGAAATCGCTAGTGACGTGCAGCAGTTTCTCTTTCCTGACAAATTACCATATGGCCCAGGCTTAAAAATTGAGGCAAGTTACTTGCCGCATGATAGAGTTGGGGGCGACTACTACGACTACATACCGATCAACGAAAATCAATTTTTAATTTGTATTGCCGATGTTAGCGGTAAGGGCATTCCTGCCGCTTTAATGATGTCTAACTTTCAGGCTTCATTGCGAACACTGATAAGACAAACACCAAATCTCGTTGAAATTGTGAATGAACTTAATTACCAGGTATTAGAAAATGCAAAGGGTGAAAAGTTCATCACCTTTTTTGCAGCTATTTATGACCACAAACTTAAAACGTTGGTGTACATTAATTCAGGACATAATCCACCGCTGCTTTTAACAAATGGTACTATTACCGCTTTAGATGAAGGTTCTACAGTTTTAGGCGCAGTGCACCCTTTACCGTTTGTAAATGAAGGGTTTATTACTGATTTAGATGAATTTTTATTGTTTTGTTATACAGATGGATTAACCGAAACAAGTAATGAGCAAAATGAAGAATTTGGCTCTTACAGACTAGAGGAATATTTCAAGAATAACGATACTACGGATTTAAAAAGGGTGCATCAGGATATCATCATAAATCTGGATGGCTTTAAAGGGGACAATGGTTATCATGATGATATTACCATGCTAACTACCAAAGTAACCCTTTAAATGTTTTTTCATCGAACACCGCGCTTTGTTCAGCAACTTTATCCGTCACTAATCTGGAGGAAGAAAACTAAAGATAAAACCATATTCTTAACCTTTGATGATGGGCCTATTCCGGGATTAACAGAATTTGTTCTGGATACACTACACAAGAGTCATGTAAAAGCCACTTTCTTTTGTGTTGGGGGCAACCTCAATAAAAACAGAAATATCGCAGTCCGAACCATTGAGGAAGGCCATCAACTTGGTAATCACACATTCAACCATTTAAATGGCTGGAAAAATTCAACTACAGATTACCTGAAAAATATAGTAGAATGCGAGCAAGAATTACATTCGCTAGATCAAAAAAAAGGATTATTCCGCCCGCCTTATGGTAAATTGAAAAGGTCTCAAATCAAGCTTATCAAGCAGAATCAAAAGATAATTATGTGGGACGTATTATCTGGCGATTACAGTAAAAATATTTCTCCTAAGGATTGTCTTTTCAATACCATAAAGGCTACAAAAAGGGGTTCCATAGTACTTTTTCATGATAATATAAAAGCTGAAAAAAATATTAAATATGCCTTACCAAGATATATTGAGCATTTTCAAAAGAAAGGCTATAGTTTTGGACTGGTATGATTTATCTCTTAATTGGCATTGTCTCAGTTGTTCTTCTGGTTGACATAAGCCTGTTTGTGCTTTGGAAAGATGACGAACTTGTTAATTCAACAAACGCTGAAAAAAAGGTTTCTATATTAATCGCAGCTAGAAATGAAGCATCTAACATAGAAACGTGTTTAGAATCATTAATCCATCAGGAATATCCTATAAAGCTCATGCAAATTTTGGTGGGTGATGATCAATCGGAAGACAATACATTTGAAATAGCCATTGAGAAATTAAAAGGTTACGATAATTCGAAGGTGATTCGAATTGATAAAAACATCAGTCATCAAAAAGGTAAAGCCAATGTGCTGGCTCAACTCGCACAACAAGCCACAGGCGATGTATATTATATTACAGATGCAGACATGCAATTGCCACCATCTTGGGTAAAAACAATGTTGAACTGTTCAGATGGTGCCGGAATAGTTACAGGAGTTACTTATGTAGCGGGGAGCAATAACCAAAGTCTTGATTGGGTATTCGCCATTGGTATGACTAAAGTGCTAAACGATTTAGGTCAACCAGTTACCACCATGGGTAATAATATGATGGTGACCAAAGAGGCGTATCATGCTGTTGGCGGATATGAATATATTCCTTTTTCACTTACTGAAGATTTTGAGCTTTTTAAGCGAGTTAGGAATAAGGGCTATAGTGCAGTCCAGTTATTCAATCCACACGTATTAGGGAAAACTAAACCAATCTCAGGATTTATTGATCTTTTAAACCAAAGAAAACGCTGGATGAAAGGGGCAGTGCAGTTACCTTGGCCAATTGTCTTGCTGTTATTCTTTCAGGCGCTCTATTTTCCGGCACTCATTTTATTAACATATTATAATCTGGAAATGGGTCTCACCCTAATGGCTGTCAAAATTCTATTTCAAAGCTTATTCATATTAAGATGTTTAAATAGTCTGGGGTTAAAATATACATTCTGGCAACTAATTAACTATGAATTTTATTCAATTATCGTGTCAATGGGCTCAGCACTGTACTATTTGCTTCCAACTAAAGTGAGTTGGAAAGGCAGGAAATATTAATTTTGGATCATGAGTAAGATGATAGATACGCATGCACACATTTATTTAGATCAGTTCGAGAAGGATATTGATGAAGTGCTTGAAAGATCTCAGGAGACAGGTATTGAAAAAATCTACATGCCTAACATTGATCATACTTCTATTGATAGTATGTTAGAGTTAGAAGCGAAGAGTGAAATGTGTGTGGCGATGATGGGGCTTCACCCATGTTCTGTGAATAAAACATTTGAAAAAGAGTTGTATTTGGTGGAAGAGTGGTTGGGTAAAAGGCAGTGGTCAGCCATTGGTGAAATAGGTACGGATTTATATTGGGATAAAACTTTTTGGTCACAACAACAAGAAGCATTTACTATACAATGCCAATGGGCAGTAAAGTATGATAGGCCAGTTGCAATTCATTGCAGAGAATCAATTGATGAAACTATTGAGTTGATTGAAAAAATTGGAGATGAAAAACTTAGAGGGGTGTTTCATTGCTTCACAGGTACTAAAGAACAGGCTGATAAAATCGTTGAATTAGGTTTTTATTTGGGAATCGGTGGAGTAGCCACCTTTAAAAATGGAGGTATGGATAAAGTGTTACCCGATGTGGATATTAACAAACTAGTATTGGAAACAGACAGTCCTTATTTAGCACCAACTCCAAATCGTGGCAAAAGAAATGAACCTGCATATATTGAACTTGTCGCAAGTAAAATATCAGAATATAAAAAAATGGAGCTGGATGAGGTGAAGGAAGTGACTACAATAAATGCCAAGCAATTATTCAAATGAAAATAACGAAGTCTAATATAATCACTTCTGCTGCCAAGCCACCAGATTCTACCATACTCATTATATATACAGGAGGTACATTAGGAATGATTCATAACGAAGGTGGAGCCTTAATTCCTTTCGACTTTAGCTCAATCATGGATCATATACCTTCGCTCCGGCAATTGGAGTTAAATATCACGGTTATGTCCTTTGAAGAACCAATAGACTCATCCAATGTAAACCCAAGCCATTGGGAGCTAATAGGAAAACTCATTTTTGAAAATTATAATGAATTTGATGGGTTTGTTGTGTTACATGGCACCGACACTATGGCTTATACAGCATCGGCTTTAAGCTTTATGCTGGAAAACTTGACTAAACCAGTTGTTTTTACCGGAGCTCAGTTGCCTATATCGTCACCAAGATCAGACGCCAGGGAAAACCTTATTTCTTCAATAGTAGTCGCTTCGTCACGTGAGAATAACAAACCCATAGTGCCGGAAGTATGTATTTATTTCGATTCAGTGCTACTAAGAGGAAACAGATCAAAAAAAGTGGAAAGCATACACTTCGATGCCTTTGAGTCAGAAAACTACCCGTTATTGGCAGAGGCTGGTGTTGAGATAAGTTATAATCACAAGTTTATTAACCAGGTTGATCATAATAAGTTAATGTTTCATCAATCATTTGATACGAATGTGGCGGTGCTTAAATTATTTCCGGGTGTTTCAAAACAGTCGGTTGAGGCTTTTTTCTCTATTCCTCAGCTGAGAGGAGTGGTAATTGAAACCTATGGTTCTGGTAATGCACCCACTTATGATTGGTTTCTTGAAATAATTAAAAAATCCATTGATAAAGGTGTGGTTGTATTCAATGTATCTCAATGCCCGGGAGGCAAAGTAGATCAGGGTAGATATGAAACCAGCGAGGATCTTGAAGCCATAGGAGTAATTGGAGGTGCCGATATTACATTAGAAGCGGCAATTTCAAAGCTTATGTTAGTTTTGAGTGAGGAGGAGGAAATACCTCAAATTAGGCATAGAATGCTTAATTCTATGTGTGGAGAGATGACGATAAATTAATACCCAATAATTTAGTTTGCGCTTGCATAAAGTGTTTTTTATTGATTTATTTGTGCTTCTTGTGAGCAGAAGGCTCGCATTTGGAGAGGTGACCGAGTGGTCGATGGTGCTCGCTTGGAAAGCGAGTGTGCCCGTCAAAAGGCACCGAGGGTTCGAATCCCTTCCTCTCCTCAGTATGTGAAATAATTACTATTTAGATACAAGAATCAATCAAACACAGACTTAGAGTAGAAACTTTTAACTAAATTTAAATTTTAATATCTAATTGCTTAACTAAAACTTCTCTTTACTAGAGAACACTTTAAAACTTGAACTATGAAAAAACTATTCACATTATTGGCGCTGGTAGGGTTTATGTCCCTTGGTTTTCAATCTTACGCTCAAGAGGAGGAAGCAGCTGACACAGCAGCGGCTATGGAAGATACTACACAAGTAGTTGACGAGCCAGAACCTGTTGTTGAAGAGCCTGCTGCAGAACCCGAGCCAGTGGTTGAAGAAGAAGCTTCTTTCCACCAGGTGATTAAAGACAAATTTATTGAAGGTGACTGGAAATTTATGACGCCAGTACTTTTATGTCTAATCATTGGTTTAGCCATTGCTATCGAAAGAATCATCACATTAAATCTTGCTACAACTAATACTGACAAGCTTTTAGCTACAGTAGAAGATGCATTATCTAAAGGTGGTGTAGAAGCAGCTAAAGAAGTTACTAGAAACACTAAAGGGCCTGTTGCTTCTATCTTTACTCAAGGTCTTATGAGAATGTCAGAAGGTATTGATATGGTTGAGAAATCTATCATTGCTTATGGATCTGTAGAAATGGGTAGATTAGAAAAAGGTCTTGTATGGGTATCATTATTTATTGCACTTGCTCCAATGCTTGGTTTCATGGGAACTGTAATTGGTATGATTGGTGCATTTGATGCTATTGAAGCAGCTGGTGATATATCACCTCAAATCGTTGCTAACGGTATTAAAGTTGCCCTTTTAACAACAGTTGCGGGTCTTATTGTAGGTATTATTCTTCAGGTATTTTATAACTACTTGGTTTCTAAAATCGATTCTTTAGTAAATCAAATGGAAGATGCGTCAATCACGTTGGTTGACTTGTTAGTGAAGCATAAGCTTTCTAACTAATAAATAGTTATAAAAATTAAACCTGTTTAATAATGGAAAATATTATAGATATCATGCTTTATGTTTCTTACCTGATGTTCTTAGTATCAGCGGTAGGAGCTATAGTACTTCCTATTGTAAAATCGCTGGATAACCCTAAATCTTTGGTAAAACCAGCGGGTGCATTGGTAGGTATTGTAATTCTGTTTCTTATATGCTATGCCATAGCAGGAGATGGACTAAATGCGAGGTTAATTGCTGCCGGAGCTACTTCAGGTGTGTCTAAATTCGTAGGTGGTGGATTAATAACAATGTATGTACTTTTTATCGCTGCATTAGTAGGTATAGTATTTACAGAAATCAATAAAGCAACAAAATAATGGCACGTAACAAAGGAAGAGAGAACCCGGAAATAAACTCAAGTTCGATGGCGGATATTGCCTTCCTACTTTTGATATTTTTCTTGGTAACTACGACAATTGCTAACGACAAGGGTCTGCTCATTCCTTTACCTCCAGATCCTGATCAGATGGAGGATATTGACATCAAAATTCCTGAGAGAAATTTGTTCAAAATTCAGATTAACTCAGCAGACAAGATGCTGGTAGAAGGGGAACCTTTTACTGCAGATGTCAAGGAGATCAAGCAGATGATTAAAGATTTCGTTAACAATAACGGAAAAGATCCTGAGTCTTCAGACAGTCCAAAAAAGGCAATTGTCTCTTTAAAAACTGACCGAGGTACTACTCAAGATAAGTTTATTGAAGTGCTGGATAATATTCAGGCGGCATATTACGAAATGTATGCAGATCGAGCCGGGGTATCTACCGAGCAGTGGAGAAAAATTATTGATAACTTGAAGGATCCTGATAATAAGAGACTGTATGATACTGGAAGAGGTCTTACCCCTGATGGTGAGATTGAATTCCCTATGCAGATTTCTATTGCAGAACCAACTAAAATAGGAGGATAAGAAATGTCAAAGTTTAAGAAAAAGGCAAATACCAAACAGGATATACCTACTTCAGCACTTCCTGATATTATCTTCATGCTTCTATTCTTCTTTATGGTAACAACTGTGTTAAGAGAAGTAACCATTAATGTGAAGCAACGGATTCCGGATGCTACACAACTAAGAAAGTTGGAGAGAAAATCGCTTGTAAGTTATCTTTATGTAGGTGAGCCAAAGAAAACCGATCAGTGGGGAACAGAACCAAGAATTCAGGCGAATGATGTGTTCATTGAACCAAAGGATGTTACTCTGTGGGTTGCTCAGGAAAAAGATAAGCTGAATGAAGTAGAAAGAGATCAGATTACCATTGCTTTAAAAGTTGATAAAGAAGCAAAAAGAGGTTTGATTTCTGATATAGAATTACAGTTGCGTAAAGCAAATGCAAGGAAGTTGTTATACTCAACTATCCTTGAAGCACCAGAATAGTTTTATTAAGTGAATAATATATAAATTAGAAGGGTTTCTGTCAAACAGAAACCCTT
>NZ_JAVJUY010000383.1:0-18322 GCF_040220315.1 Fulvivirga sp. | reverse complement strand
GCATTTATAGAGCACTATCACGCGGATAAAAAAGAAGAGTTTAAGTTGGAAGGGCGCACCCTTATTGCAGAGGAAATGTTGAAGAAATTTGCTTATCAGATATTGGCACATGATAAACAATACGCACCTTTTAAAATACTTGGATTGGAAGCCAGCTCAGAAGAAGGCTATCAGCTGGAACTATCTGTAATTAGTGGAGAGAAGCTGGTAGATGTACGACTTAAAGGTATCATTGACCGCCTTGATTTAAAAGATGGTAAGGTGAGAGTGATCGATTACAAGACAGGTAAGGATGAAAAAGAATACCAGTCTATCGATGATTTTAAAAACCGTGATAAGATTTTTAAAAATAAAACTGCATTGCAGGTTTTCTACTACAGTTACTTGTATTGGAAGAAATTTGGCAATGAGCATGTAATAGAACCAGGCATCTTTAATAGTAAAGATTTATTTAATAAAGACTTTGATTGGCGCGTTCAGCAGCGCGAACCACGCAAGCAAGGCTTACCTGTCACAGACTTCCGCCCATTAGCTCAGGAGTATGAAGACTTTCTTTTAGAAACACTTACAGAAATCTACAGCACCGAAGTACCATTTGATCAGGTAGAGGATGAGAAGGTATGTGAATATTGTCCGTATAATGGGATTTGTGGGAGGGGGTAACTTCAACCAAAAATTATTATTTTTTGCAATTGATTTAGTGGATTCTAGAACTATTTTTATTCACAATAAATTTACATGTAAGGTGGAAAATATAAACTACAAAAAACTCGATGAGCGATCCTTAGAGCTGGCCATGAATGAGGCAAACTTATATTTGAAAGAAACGATAGAAACAGCTACTATACAAAATCAAAGGACAAATTATAATTGAATAATGAAAAATATAATAAAATCCATCGCTCTAATGATATTAGGGCTAAACTGTACATTTTGCTCATCTTTTAATGATTGTAATTCTTCAAATAAATATTTGGTAGGCGAAAATTTAAAATTTAAGTATAAAAAGAAAATAACAAGTAAGTATTGTATCCAAACCAAGCGATTATCTCAAAAACAGGATGAGTCAAAGCTTCAAGGATTAATATTGGGTAGAAAAAGCGGTAAAGGAATTGTTGCAAGTATTTATTTGCAAGATATTGGTAAAGGAACATTGAGTGATTCCACTGGCTATTTTGAGATACTTACAGAAAGAAGGAACTATGGTAGAGTTGAAATAAGTAGTGTAGGGTTTGATGAACTAGTTTTAAAAAATATTAACATGACTAATGTAGAAATTGACCTAACTGTGTTGTTAGGCACAACAATCATGAGATGATTTTTCACTTCTATTCAACTTCAGTTTAGCATCTATCTACCCCTGCTGGTGTCCAAAAAAAGCAGCTTTGCATTTAACCAGATTAGTGCAGCTTCAAGTAATAATCATGCGTTATTAGAGTTAGACCAACCTTACGAAGCACCTGAAAATGGGTATATAGTGGTATATTTAAGTAACGAGAGTTCTAATCTAACGGAAGTGTACTTCGATGATATGAAAGTGACCATTGAAGAGCACCCTGTAATTGAAAAGAGCGATTACTACCCCTTTGGGATGCAGATGGCAGGTGGATTCTACCGTGAGAATTCGAAGGAGAATAAGTTTAATACTTTTCAAGGACAGGAAAGAGTTAATGACCTAGATGTGAACTGGATTTCATTTAAATGGAGAAATCATGACCCGTCTATTGGTAGGTTCTTTAATGTTGACCCATTAGCTGAAGATTATTATTACAATAGCCCATATGCGTTTAGTGAGAATAAGGTTGTAGCTCATGTAGAGCTGGAGGGTTTAGAGGCAGAGAGTATAAAAGTCGATCCTGAAACAGGTAGTGTAGAAAGAGGTAGAAATTCAAGCAGAATATTTTTTGGAGCAGTTGGTAAAGTAGCAACTAGTAAAGAGACTAAAGGAGCAGTCAAAGTTGTTGCTGGTGTAACTGCAATAGCAGCCAGTGGATTTGCTGCGTCTCCATGGGTTATTGGATTAGGAGTAACGAGTGGTTCTTATACATTTGGTCAAGGAATGGATCAAATGGTAAATGGGAACAATAGCCAAGAATTGCCTTCCACTTATGGAGGATTAATGGGTTCTGAAGTTGATAGTAGAATGGGAAATGAAAATAAAGAAGCGGAGAAAACTGGAGATATATTAAGTAGTTTGATTTTAATGATTTACAATGGAAAAGAAAGTGCCTTAGATGTTATAGATATGTTATTCTCAGCTAAAGATGTTGTGGATTCTGGTAAGGATTTAGTTAATTCAACATCTCAACAAACGGATGATAATAATAATTCTTCCGATGAAGTGAGTCAAAATTCTTCGAATGACAATTCAAGTAGTCAAGAAAATGAAGATGAAGTTAATTAAATACAACTCTCAAATAAAAAATTATAAGAGTAGATTAATTGACTATCTAATAAAATATTTAAGGGTAATAATGGTCTTTCTCGGATTAGTTATTTATTTCATTTATTTAAAATCAGTTCTCGTCACTCTTTTTTGTTTCATTTTCTTTATCATATCTATAATACGTGGATGTGTTTGGAGTCGAATAGAGATAATTGAAATCAATAAATTTGATACTAAGTTGCGAATAGAATATCAAAATTATAATGAAATATTAACTTATGAGTGTGATATTCATGAATTGGATATCAAAATTTCACCACTCCTTACCAATGAAAGGTTATTTAAACTTATATTGAATTCTGGAAATAATAAAATTACACAATACCCATCAAATATTTGGTCTACAACCATAATGGAAAAACTAATTAAAGAGATCAGAAAATGAAGAAATCGAGAGTTTTATTAATTGTTGTTTGCATTATTATTGGTCTTTCATTGGCAGATATTACTGGAAGTCATTTTTTACGTAATGATCCGTTATTTGCATTAGTTTTATTTTTAGTATGTCTAATAGTTGCTTTCCTATCATATAGGTTCAATAATTAAAGTGATAATTGTAACTATACCTTCAGATTAATAAATGTTTATTGAAAACCTTCCATACCATATTAATACTGCTCATCACATCCATGCCCCTTTTTTCCCAAGAAGTAGACAGCATCACCGTTGCTAATACTGTAGCCGACTCACTCAAAGTAAACCAGTTACCTATTGATGACTCCACCCAACTAACCACCCAAGCCCAAGAGACACTTTCAAGTGAGTTAGAAACGAATATTCCAACAGATTCTACCGAGCTAGCCAACAAAGCAGAAAAAGGAGCTGTAGAGCAATTAAATAAGGAAGGAATAGAAGTAAACGGCATCCCAACGGATTCATCCCAAGTAGCAGATAAAGCTAAGTCAGTAGCTAAAGAGCAGCTTAACAAACAAGGTATACAAGTAGCAGGTATTCCTACTGATAGTGCTGCTGTAAAGAACGAAGCTAAATCGTTAGCTAAGAAAGAATTTGCTAATCAAACAGGGTTTGATGCTCCTGATATTACCATAGACTCTACTACTACCGAGCAAGTAAAAAAAGAAGCTGTTAAACGGGGAGAGGCTGCACTAAAGAACACGGATGAGTTCAAGGCGTTAGGAGCAGAAGGTAATGGCTTAGAAGGGTTAGCAATGCCTGAAGAAGCTGCTCCATTATCGGAAGAGCAATTAGGTCAGATGCAAGCAAAGAAAGAGATGAAACAAAAGATGGCAGCACATGCCAAAGACTTTATATCAGAGCATTCAGAACAGATTGGACAAGTACAAGAACAGATGAGTGACTTAAAGAAAGTCTATAGTGAAGTACCTAACTCTAATGATTTAACTACTGCTAAAAAAAGAAGCTCTTTGGAAGGAGAGCCATTAAAAAAGAGACTCACTTTCGGTGGTAACTTTAATGTAAACGGTACTGACCCATTAACCATAGATTTTAGTCCTACGCTAGGTTATAAATTAAACAAGCTATTTGAAGTGGGTATAACTGGTAGTTACAGAGCTAAGATGGGAAGTGATAATGTGAATAGCGTTGAAGATGAGCAGGTGTATGGCTATAGTGTCTATGCAAACCATAAAGTGTTTAAGAACTTCTTTGGTTATTTAGAAGGAGAGCATATGAGCAAGGTCGTTGGTAGTATTGAGGAAGGTACTAAAAGAGAGTGGTATCCAAGCCTGCTAGCAGGTATTGGTCGCTCTTTTAAAATCAGTAAATCTGTAGAAATACAGACCATTTTAACCTATAATTTCTTGCATAAGAATACAGAAGGGGTGTATGAAAATCCTGTTGTGTTTAAAACGGGGGTGAGGGTGAATAGGTAGTTGTAAAGAATAACTTCAAACTTCAAGATTACTTCAGTCATTCTTCACTCGTAATCATGATCTTAAATTATTACGTCATTCCGTAACGCAGTGGAGGAATCTTTGCCTTCAAGAAAATCAAATACCTACAACACTGAAAAAGATTTCTCCGCTATGCTACGAAATGACGATATTGTAAATAATATTGGTTACTTCACCGGATATCTAATAATAGTCTTCAAGTTCTCAGTAGCAGTTTTTCGTGGGTCCGAAATATATATTTCATGATGCTTACCGTTGATTTCTAATCCTTGTTGAGCTGCATAAGTGAAGAGCTTTTCTAAGGTTGGTCCTTCCGCATCATAACTTCCGATATGAAGTACTTGAATAGACTTACCTTCATTCAATGGTTTGAATTCTACCTCACTGATCTGCTTTGATCCTTTCTTTGCAATGGCATTTTGTATGGCCTCTTCTACATCTGCTTTTGCTACAAATTCGGGCATGGGTATCACAATATTCCAGTGCCATTCCTTTCTAGGGGTTTCTTCAAAAGGTAAATTGCCTTCCACCCACCATTGTGCTTCCATCTTTGGAACTACAAAGTCCTTATTTTGTTCCTTCAGGGAGAATTTTACACCATATGCCACAGAATAAATAGCTTCGATTGCTCCGTTAAAAATTGGCTCTTCAGGAGCCGATACACCACTAATGCTCAGGTAATTATAATTGTACACATTTACTATTTGCGGCTCATTTTTAGCCAAATAGTACGCCTTGTCAGTTTTTGTTAAGTCTAGTTTGTTCATTGCTTCGGAGTTAAATAGTTCAAAATGGTCCATAAATTTGATTTCTTCGAAGGCCGCCATAAATGGAGCCAGCTCCATCATTTGCTCTACTTTTTGAGCTGCATCACGAGCTTCTTCCAATGAATTCCACTTGACTAAATCCATAAATAGTAATTCGTCTTCGGAAGATTTGAATGTTTGATGTTCAATAATTCCGGGAAATTTCATGATGTGTTCTCGTGCCTCATTGAGCACTTCATCATAAGTGTCTTGGTATTCTCCTTTGATTCGATAGACTACCAATTCATACACGGTGGTCTCAGTTGCTGTTACTGTGAGTGTTGTCATAAGTGTTAAGATTAAAGTGATTAACTGTTTCATTTTTACTTGTTTTAAATTGATTTTAAGCAAGTAAACGGGGCGGGGTGACAACCCTATGTCAGTAGGAAAACAGAAAAATTAATTTTTTTTCAAATAATGACTTAACCCTTCTTCTAGCAGCTCAATAACGCGATTTTTAAGCTTTTCGGGGGAGTGAACAAAAGCAGACTGTCCGAATGAGATTAGCCAACGCGCAAACGATTCTAAATCTGAAGTCATAAACTTCATTTTTTCTCCATTTTCTGATTCTGAACTTTCTATATAACCCATGAAGTACCGCTGTTCCGAAATAAACCGTGCTGACTGATTATCAAAGGTGACTTCTGCTTCAGTCATAGCTGCTCCTTGAATGACACTTTCAACATAGCCTTTGTAGTCTTTATGCTTTTTAGGATCAAAGGAAGAATCTTTGATTAGCAATTTCATTATTCTATCCGATCTGAAATCTCTAAGAGCATTTCTTAATCTGCAGAAACCAATTAAGTGCCAATGTCTTGAATAATAGCATAGGCTTAGTGGCTCTACATCCCGGTTGGTAAAAGTATCGTTGTAGCTGGAGTAGTAATCAAAATTGATGATGCGCTTCTTTGAGAGTGCGTTTTGTAAATCAGTAAGAAAGTGATCTGGAAATTTACTATTGTTCGTAGGACTAGGCGAGTGCAGCACTTCGATATTGTTTTCAATACTTTCCAGATACTCTTTTTCCTCAATTTTCAGTGCTGCTCTGATTTTATACAAGGCACTATTCAAATTGGATTTAATTGATCCGTCCGTTTGTTTATCCGCTAATTTTGAAGCCATGAGAATGGCTCCTGCTTCTTCTTTATTAAATTTTACCGGAGGCAAGCTGTAGCCTTCCATAATGAAATAGCCCACACCCGCTTCTGCACCTATGGGTACGCCCGCTTCTTCCAGCGCACGAATATCTCGGTAAACAGTTCGCAGGCTTATGCCGAATCTTTCAGATATTTCAGCAGCCTTTACAACGCGCTTACTCTGTAGCTGAATTAGAATAGCTGAAAGTCGGTCAATGCGGTTCATTGCTACTACTCAAAAAAGTGTTCCTCAAATGTGATTATGCGGGTATCTCCACTTTTTAGAATTAATTTGTTGCTTTCAAGTTGATAGCTGCTGGTTTTATTTAGTGCCTCAAAAAACTCATTTTCAGCAGAATTTTGGCACATCATTTTAGTTGCAATAATTCCTGAAATAGTTAATCTTCTGTTTACACCTAGTTCAAATCTACCACTGTAGTTATTGCAGCCTCCATAACCTTGAACTTTGTTAGCTTCAGCATCAAATTTTATTGTTGGGATTTTTTCTGAAGCGATCTTAACGCCATTGATCGATACTAATTCCCAGGTTCTATTGGTGATAGAATTATCTACTTTTTGGAGTCTGTACTCCGATGCTAAATTACCAGTGATAGGCTGTCCTTCGATATCCAATTGAAACAAAGCATTTTCACCTACTTTGTACTGCTGTTCAATTACATCCAACGTAATATTGCTTCCTGTCCTATCCCAGAAGATTGCTCCATCATCTTCAACTATTTTAGAATCTTTTCCGAGGTATTGGGTTCTGAGAACATAGGTATTATCAATTTTAATTACCAGTTCAGTTTTTATCCCTTCGCAATCGGCACAGGGTAAAATGCCTTGGTATATACCCGGCCAGTCTAACGAAGTTCTGCTATTATCTGCAAGCGGAACAACTTCTGCAGTGATGGATTTCTGCTGATAAACGGGTTTGCAGCAAAGTAAAAGCGTACCTAAAAGTACGAACGCCAAATATAATTTCATGTTAGTTGGTTTTGTTCTAAGTTACCTGAAGTCAACCTAATTATTCAAAATATGGGTTTCAAAACCATCAATGCTATTCTGGTTTTTCTCCTTCCAATACTCTTTGAGCCCATTATCACCTCTTTTAATCACCCAGTCTGTAATAAGCGATCGGTCTTCCTTGTATTCCATAAGTGGCACACCAAAACCACACGAATTTTGCACCAGGTCTACATCCATAACAATGATTTGTCTGGTGCCCGGAGTTTTATCGAATAAAGAAATATACTCGTCAAATTCTTTATCCCTGGGATGGTATATTTTGGCTTGTCCATACAAACGAAGAATCAAGGGCTTGCCTTCAAAGGCACAAAACATGATAGTCATACGGTTATTTAAAGCAAGATGAGCAGCCGTTTCATTGCCACTGCCGGTAAGATTAAGCCATACGACCCTGTTTGAATTAATAACCCTGAAACTATCCACGCCTTTGGGAGATATATTCACTCGCCCACCTTTGGCCGCAGTACCCACAAAAAACATTTTTTGATCGGCTATAAATTTTTTATGATCGCTGTTGAGTTCGTTGAATTTCTTGCCCATAATCTAATTATTTAAACAGGTTCCCCGGGAAGGGGAACATAGGTGTTATCGTTTGGTACCTGAGGGAATTTTTTACTGCGCCAGTCTTGCTTGGCTTTTTCGAGCCGCTCTTTTGATGACGATACAAAATTCCAGAAAATAAACCGTTCTTCTTCAAATGGCTGACCTCCAAAAAGCAGAAGATGAGTGCCCGCCTTCATTTTAATGGCGCATTGATTATCAATTTTTGAAACCAACATGTTGCCTTCGGTTATGTGATTATCACACGCCTGAATGTCACCTTCAACAATGCAAATTCCTATTTCACCTTCCAACTGGCCGCTGATATCTAAGTCATAATCTTCTGAGCAAATTACTTCTACCATAAAAAGTTCTGAATGAACAGGCACGGGCGATTGCTTACCATAACCTTTGCCAGCAACCAATTTGAAGCTAGCCCCACCATCTTTCCAATGCGGTAAATCAGCAGCGTCAATATGATGAAATTGAGGTTCCATTTCCTCTAATTCTTTGGGTAAAGCCACCCATATTTGATAGCCATGAACGGTTCTTACCTCTCCAGTGCGATTTTGTTCTGGAGTCCGCTCTGTATGGGTAACTCCTTTGCCTGCCGTCATCCAGTTGACTGAACCGGGCTTGATTAGCTGATCGCTTCCAATGCTATCCTGATGCTGAATCTCACCTTCCAGCATATAGGTAAGGGTGGAAAGCCCTATGTGCGGGTGCTGGTCAATATCCATGTATTTACCATTACCTATTTGGGCGGGTCCCATGTGATCAATAAAAATGAATGGACCTACCATGCGTTTTTTTCTGAAAGGTATGAGTCTGCCTACTAGAAAATCGCCAATATCTCGGCTGCGCTCTTCAATAATCAGATCTGTATTCGACATAAAATTTGGTTGAGTTTAACATGGATGAAGTTAAACTTTGAATGGTGAAGAAGCAAAGTTTGAATGCGCATGCTTAGCCAAAATGACTTTGAAGTCATTGATTAGCATATAAATTCTAAATTTGCAGTTATTCAACGGAGAATTTATTGAGCCTTTATCAGTTCGAGAATATCGTCTGAATCAGAGCTGAGATACTGATTAATTCTCATGATATTGTTCAGAAGAAGCTCAGAAATATTTTTGGTAGTGAGGTTGCCAGTATTAAGATATACAATTTTAGGAGGTGTTCCGTACATAGCATTAAGATCTACAAAGTCAGAATCAAAAGTAACGACAGCGTAGTTATTTTTCTTGGCAAATTGGAAAACTTCAATATCTGAAGAGTCTTCAAGTCCAGCAAACCGTACTTGTTCGCAATTTGAAAATTGTGGAGATAGTATTTTTAATATTCTAGGTGATATGTTTTGATCGAATAAAAGGTTCACGTGAAAGTAATCAACCTTCGTTCTTTATCCGCTGCGTAGGCCAGGCAAGCATCGATCATTTCATCGGTCAGTTCCTCAAAATCAGATTTTATATCATCACGGGTCATACCATTAGACAACCAGTTTAATACATCGTAAACTGAAATTCGGGTACCCTTAATACATGGTTTTCCAAATCTCTTATCAGCCCTGATTTCCAAAAATTTTCGATAATCCATGATTAAATATACGCAAAACTTATGATTAGAGGTATGTTCATTAACAATCCACGAGTACGCACTCTTCATCTTCCATTTCAAACTCTAACGTAGCATGGTTGATTTTGAATTTGTGTAGATTATTGTGAATCTCTTTTTTGATAGGAGAGAGGTCATCCATAGATGGTTTCCCCTTCATCACTACATGAGCCGTGAGTACATTATAATCGCCATCCATGCTCCAAATGTGCAGGTCGTGTACTTCCATAACACCTTCTAGTGATAAGATGTATTTTTTAATTTCTTTGGTATTCGTGTCTTGAGGTACACCTTGCATGAGAATACCAAATACAGATTTCAGGCTTTTGAAAACATTAAACAATATGAAGAGTGAAATTCCTATCGACAGTAAAGGATCAATAATGGGCAACTCATAGAAATGCATGATGATAGCTCCTATTAAAACGGCTATCCAACCCAATACATCTTCGAGTAGGTGAAGGTAAACCACTTTTTCATTCATGGTATGGCCTTTTTTTAATCTAAAAACTGCCAGTCCATTTACGATAACACC
This sequence comes from Fulvivirga sp., assembly GCF_040220315.1. Taxonomy (GTDB): domain Bacteria; phylum Bacteroidota; class Bacteroidia; order Cytophagales; family Cyclobacteriaceae; genus Fulvivirga. The sequence goes on along the minus strand of NZ_JAVJUY010000383.1, from coordinate 8,342 downwards.
TAAAATGGCAAGCCATATCATCCCTTCAGTATCAGGAGTTTGCGGATTGAATAGGCGGGGCACTGTTTCAGAAATTATAAAAACACTTCCTGTGAGGAGTATTAAAGCATTTACAATTGCTCCAATGAGTGAGAAACGTTTATAGCCGTAGGTATAGCTTTTATCACGTTTTTTATGAGAAAGATTATCGAAATACCATGCAGTACCGAGAGATACGCTATCACCGAAATCGTGTAAGGCATCAGCTAAAATGGCCATACTATTAGTGAAGATGCCACCAACAATTTCAATAATGGTGAACCCCAGGTTGAGAAAAAAAGCAAATTTTATATTTCCGCTATGGTAATGGTGGTGATGGCTCATCTAACTCATAACGGAATTTGAATAATATCAGTTTCTACTACATTGCTAACATTCAAATCTCTATCTGCAATTGATATTCTTAATTTCAAATCTTTGCCTCCAAATAATGGTTTAAATCCGAAGGAAGCCATTCCATATTCTATGAAGCCTGAGGTTCTTGAAGTTACAATTATCTTTATTGAACCTTCTTGAATTGTTATTGGGTATCTGTTTATGGTGGCTGTTGGAGGAATTCGAGGAAATCTGGCGTGATAATTAAGCGTTTCAAATTGTTTTCTAAAATCAAAAAGTTCAAAGTCCTCGGAATTCTTTCTGAAATAATAATTAACAAAAAGATTTGTATGAAAGTTGTTTAATTGATAATAGACAGTGTCATCCAGTTGCGTTCCATCAGATAAATAGATGTTAGGGGAATGATCCCAATATAAATATGAATATTCACTATCAAATGCCGGTAGGGTATCAATTACATCAATATTTTTTATGGTGAGCAGATCATCATAACTCTCATTTTCAAAATCTATATATTTACCAGTTTTGTTGCTGAAGTAATGCTTCCAATTAAATGGAAATTCTATATCGTTATAATTTAATCCTAGATTCATTTCCAGATCACTAAACTTGATTCTAACAATAATGGAATCTGCATCATTTGGCACATCTATAAAAGAAACCTCACTAAACTCTATCTGAGGTATTGATGTGGCAGGTTCACTATTTTCAGTGTCATTCTCATCATCACAAGAGAATAAAAAAAGAGAGAAGTAGAAGAGTAAGGCAAAATGAAATTTCATTATGAATTGATTTATAACTGTCCGCAAAGGTGCCAATTACAATAAGTTTATCGTATAAGTAGTGCCATTTTTAACTATCTCAATATAATCCACTTGTATGCCAACATCATTTCGGCTGAAGAAATCTTTAAGAATAATATCCTTATCAGAGTCTGGGCTGCCTACATATAACGTCCAGTTCACATCAGAAATACCATCAAAATATGTGATTCTAACTATATAAGTTCCATTGCGGAAGAAGTTCTCAAGCCTCACTCGTTCAAAATCAGTGGTTTCTGAAAAAGCGACATCATCTGGTCCACTATACATGAATAAGTCTAAATCCACATCAGCCGTAGACTGAACTGCCGAACCTCCAGTGCTCCATTCCAGATCTATATTGAGGCCAGTAGGGCTTTCAATCACATTATCCGGAATAGGTTCATTATCAACATTACATGAAATTGAGAAAACTGAAATCGTTATTAAAACAAGTAAGTAGTTAAATCTGGCCATTGTCTTCTTATTTATTCGAATTTAAATCAATTGTTATGGAATTAACAATTACCATGCTAAAAAGACTACAGGCCTATTTCGTTAACTTAATAGACTCAGAATTGATGCAGTAGCGCAAACCTGAGGGTTTGGGTCCATCAGGGAAGACGTGGCCAAGGTGTCCATCGCATACATTGCACATCACTTCCACGCGAGTCATTCCAAAAGACCTATCCAATTCATATTTGATAGCATTTTCTTTAATCGGGTCGGTAAAACTCGGCCAGCCCGAGGAACTTTCGAACTTAATACTGGAATCGAATAATGGTTCTCCGCAGCAAATACATTCATATTTACCTTCGTCATACACATTGCACAACTCGCCCGTAAATGCCCTTTCTGTTCCTTTTAAACGGGTAATTCGGTACTGTTCCGGGGTTAGTTGATCTTTCCATTCCTGCTCCGTTTTTTCTACTCTTCTATCCGGTACCGGAGTGCCCTTTTGAGCATATTTCATTACATCATCCCAATTCATAATTTCAATTCTAGTTATTTAAACATCTTGTCGGTGTGAATAACAAATAGTAATAGAGAATGTCTTAAAAAGCATACATACTATAGTCATTCTGACGAAGGAAGAATCTCACCCAGTTGTTAAATTCGAATTTATTTAGTGAGATCCCTCGTTTCCTCGGGATGACATACTTTTTGAGACATTCTCAATTAAACCATTACTAATCCTAGCCTTCTACCCAAGGGGCACCAGCCTTTTGAAGATCTTTTACAAGTGCGCTTAATTCGGCTTCTAACGATTTCAAATTACCTTCAACAGAATCGAGTTCTTCTGTGATAATGGCCATCGTGTTTTTATGAGTTTCTGTGGGCCCATAAGTCGAATTACTCAAACCACGATAAAGTGCAAAGATGCGCTCACCCAAATTAGGCTTCGTTTTCTCACCAATTTGCAATTTAGCTTTGTTGCCATTCACCTGAGTTTCTAAAGATTGTATGTTGGACCTTATTGTGTTATATCGTGTATCCAATTCACCAGGTTTGGTATTAGAGTTTGCGATGGATTTAGCCACTGCATTGCTTCTGGAAGTCAGATTTTCAAGACGAATGTCTACTGCAGTTTTTCTACCATAAACTGTTTCATAGTTGCGCATAAAGTCGGCAACCACTTCGGGGCTGGCACCTTTTAATGTGCCTTCTCTCAATGGAACTACATCAAACTCAACAGGCTCAGCCAGTTGTGTTGTTTTTCCATCTACCACTTTTGAAAGCGATACTTTGTACTTTCCGGGAGCTGCCAGCATTCCGGCAGGCTCATCTTCAGATGGATCTTGTCCCAACGCGATGGCCTCAGGTAGTGGGTGTCTTAAATCCCAGGCAATTCTGTGAAAGCCTAGGGTGGTATTACCTTTTATTCTTCGAATTACTTTGCCATTACTATCTTCAACAGTTAACCAAATTTGAGGCTCTAATTGATTTTCTTCTGCAAGCACATTTTCATATCCTGGGAAACTGATGTTGCTCTTAGATTTCTCTGCTTTCTTTTCACTTTCTTGCCTGGCATCTTTTTTAGACTTTAATTCTTCTTTTAAGTAGTAAGTGAATACCGCACCAAATTCCGGGTTGGGAGCTACGTAATGTGCTGCTCCTAAAGAGCCTTTGGGCTCATCAAAGCTGATGTCTGATCTGGGAATATACCACCAGGCCTTTCTTGTTGAGTATAACGCTGCCTCTTGCTGTAATTTGGCTTCAGTTACTTCACGCAGTACTGAATAATCGTCTAATACAAAGAAGCCTCTTCCAAAAGAAGCTCCAATTAAATCATTCTCTCTGCGTTGAATAGCAAGGTCTCTAAAAGAAATGGTTGGTGCACCTGCCACTTTTACCCAGTTTTTTCCACCATTAATGGTGAAATAGATACCATACTCTGTTCCTGCAAATAGCAATTGTGGATTCACATGGTCTTGAACCATTCTCCAAACCAATGTTTTGGAAGGTAAATTGCCAGTTATTGATGTCCAGGTTCTTCCTTTGTCAGTACTTTTTAACAGGTAAGGTTTGAAATCTCCATACTTGTGGTTATCGAGTGCTACGTACACAGTATTCTCATCAAACAAGTCGGCTTTAATGTCATTTACAAAGGCCGTTGAAGGAACACCTGGTAAGTTAGTCAATTCAATTTTGCGCCAGCTTTCGCCACCATTTTCAGTTACTTGAATTAGGCCATCATCTGTTCCTGCATAGATTACACCAGCTTTCTTAGGCGATTCAGCTAATGAAGTAATCGTGTTGTAATTCGACATGGCCAGGAAATCCCATGCATTATCCCAGCTTTGCTTTCTGCCCATGATAGGTAGTTCAATTCTGTTTTGATTCTTGGTTAGATCACCTGAAATGGCGGTCCATTTATCGCCTCGGTTTTCCGATTTCCAAACTCTGTAAGAAGCAAAGTAGATAGTTGAAGGTGAATGCGGGCTCACGAGAATCGGTGCATCCCAATTGAAACGTTCGTGTGGTTCATCTTTATCAGGTTGAGGTTGGATATCAATTACCTCACCCGTTTTTAAATCAATACGAGATATATTTCCTTCCTGACGTTCGCCATACATGATATTAGGATTCCCTGGTTCTGTAGCCGGTTGATGTCCGTCCCAATCTAACACAATCTCCCAATCACCATTTTGTATACCTTGAACGTTATCTGTTCTTGATGGACCACCTTGAGTGCTGTTATCTTGTGTTCCTCCATAAACATTGTAGAATGGTTCACTGTCATCAACAGCTACTTTGTAAAATTGTGTAACTGGTAAATTCTTGATAAATCGCCAGTTTTTCATGTTGTCAAACGACTCATAAATACCACCATCTGTACCAACCAATATATAGTTAGGATCACTCTTTTTGAATGCAATGGCATGGTTGTCACTATGCTTATGCTCATAATTGATTAAGTGAAAATTCTTTCCACCATCTTCCGAAACCTGTAACCTAACATCTACTAAATACAACTTTTCGAATTCGTGTGGTGAGGCATACAGTTCCTGATAATAATGTGGTCCGGTCGCGCCTGAAACAGCATCTGAACGCTTCTCCCAGGTCATTCCTTTGTCTGCAGATCGGTAAACACCACCCGTTCTTCTGTCAAGCTCAATAGCTGCGTATACGATATCAGGGTTTTGAGGGGAAATGGCCAAACCTATTTTGCCCATGTTTGAAGTAGGTAATCCATCAGTCAATTCACTCCATGTTTCTCCACCATCTGTACTTTTATGAATGCCTGAGCCTGGGCCGCCACCCATATATGCGGCTACAGTTCTGTGTCTGTCCCAAGTAGCAGCATAGAGTACATCCGGATTACGAGGGTCAATTAATAAATCCGTTGCACCTGTCCATAGCGCATCGCCTAATGTTTTTTTCCAGGTTTTACCGCCATCTGCAGTTTTGTAAACACCTCTTTCACCACCACTTTTCCATAGTGGGCCTTGTGATGCTACCCAAACGATATCAGAATTAGTAGGGTGTACGATAACTTTAGAAATATGCTCAGAGGTTTTAAGGCCCATGTTTTCCCAACTAGCACCGCCATCTTTACTGCGATACACACCATCTCCAAAACCTACATGGCGACCACCCACATTTTCTCCCGTGCCAACCCAAATAGTATGCGGGTTATTAGGATCAATGGATACACAGCCAATGGAATAAGATGATTGATCATCAAAAACCGGTGTCCAGGTTGTACCGGCATTTTCGGTTTTCCAGACTCCGCCTGAGCCTACCGCTACATACCAAATGCTTTCATTTTCCGGATGAATAGCTACATCGGCTATTCTGCCTGACATAAGGGCCGGTCCAATATTTCTAAGCTTTATTCCGGAAAACACTGAGTCTACCAGGGCAGTGCTTGAGCTATTTGTATTGGAACTCTTTTTACGTTGTGCAAAACCTGCCATTGTTGCTAGCAGCAAGGCAGTAGTAAGTAAATAAGTAATATTCTTTCTGATCATATTAATTCGATGTTTAAACAGGCATTGAAGTTACTACTTGAAACATGTTTTTGGAAATGAGAGAGAAGGTATTTTACAAGCGGCAAAAGCAGTCGATTTTTGGCTATTAACTTTTCTTAAACCATTGATCGATATCTTCCCAAAGAATGTGTTTTTCTTTTTTGAAAAAATTGAAATGGCCTATTTCCTTCATATTGAAATCCTTTGGGTTTAGAAGGAGGTACTCTTTTTCCTTACAGCCAAAAGAGTGGTAAAGTGTTTCGACTGCTTTGGGTGGCGCAAAGAGGTGATCGTCTGTCATGGCTGCAAATTTTGTTGGAGTGATTATTTGTGCATAGCGCTCCTTACCTTCCGGTATGGCACCAATGGCACCTTCGGGAGTAATACCCCATAACCGCCAATCTTTGGCTACATTTTTAGGCAGTGGCTGGTTGCCGCCATAAGCAAAGCCCGGAAGCGGACCGTTCACTTTAGTAAAAAATGGGATGATAATCTTCCAAAAAATACTTACCAAATATTTATGATACCCCTGCCAATTGGAATAGGAGAGGTTTTGCGAAGCAGCAAAGTAGGCCCGCTTTACATGGATGTTATTTTTGGCGATTGGAAACACCTGTCCGGCAATACTATGGCCAATCAGATAAATATCCCCTGAATAAGTGTTTTTTGCATAGTTAATGACAGAGTCCAAATCCAATAAGCCCCAGTTATAAAGTGAGCAACTTTCCGGATTAGATATTTGCCTGGAGCCTCCAATGCCACGGTAGTCAAATGTAATAATCTGATAGCCTTTCTCTGAAAAGTGGTGAGCAATATGTTTGTAATAACCTTGAGGTATGCCTACAGCCGGAGCAATTATTATAAGCTTATTATCCGACCCCGGAAAATACCTGGCTGCCAGATCTTCATTGTCGGTGGTCTTGATAGTGAATTTTTCGACATTCCTCATCCATTAAAAATAGAGAATACTATTTATTAATGAGTTGATAGAGTCGGTCTTTTGTTGTAATACCTATGGGGCCTTCGTAAATACCGCCATCAATACCAATATCTTCTACCTGCACCTCAATTAGGTTGGGACCATTCTTCTTTAAAATAGTAGAAGGCAAATAATAAATTCGATACTCGCTATAAGATTTACTATGCGGGAAATGACGATTGTCCCTTGTCCTGCCAATGAACTTCCCATTTACATATACTTCATCAAAATCATCAATTTTACCCAATACAAGCAAAAGTTGTTCGCCTTCCATGTCTGCCGTAAAATCAAAATTTTTGCGGTACCATGCGTAGCCATCATATCTCCTGTAGCCTTCTTTTTCCCAGAAGCCAGGCACATTAATTTTGTCCCACTCAGATTCCTCAACTGGTTTACCGCCTTTAATACTAATACTAAATTCCCAAATACCTCGTAGGTCTAATAGCATAGGTGAGCCCGAAGAAACCCGGTAGATACCAATTCGCCCATCCATAATTCCTCCACCTAATGTGGCATCAAAAACACGAACGGCTATGGTATTTTCACCTTTAAAGTTGATGAGATTTTGAGGGATAATGTATTTTCTTTCTGTGTTGTACGCACTTTGGTAATTAGGCGGCATAGAGCCTGAAAATCCTATTAATTGACCGTTGAGATATACCTCATCTGCATCATCTACATAACCCATGTTTAAAAACAGGTTTGAATTAGTGGGAAGGTTAGAACCATTAAATGTAGTACGATACCAGGCAAAGCCATCATAACCATGAAAACCCTGATTTTCCCAGGGTGAAGGCACGCGAATGGTTTCCCAATCGGAGTCATCAAACTCTTTTAAACTCCAGCTTTGCTGATCGCCTAACGCGAACTTCCAACGACCGTTGAGGTTGATCAACTGGCCATTGGAAAGTTGCGGCAGTATCACCAAACAGCTTATGAAAATTGGTGCTAGCTTCTTCAATGGTTATAATTTCTTCCAAATTAACAATATTGTTAATTCTCTGCTACAAGCTGTGAGGAATCTGTACTATCATGCTTTGCTAATCGTATGTTGTTATTGAGTTGCTCGTTCCAGTATTGTGTCCAAACAGGAAGGTCGCCATCTGTTGTAAAGTTGTAGGTGATTACTTCATCATTATTTTCAATTTCGAGCGTGTAGTTACCCTCTTTTAAATTTCTAATATCATATAATTTGGTAAACCCTTCTTCCTTTTTTGAAGTATTTATTTTGTTTTTGGAAATAAGAGTATTACCACTTTTGAATCTTACAACCACAGGTTTATTATTATGATCTGTGATCAATAGTCTTACAAAGCCTTTTTCATTATGAGGTAGTATTCGTGCAGTTACTGATGTGCTTGTTTGTGCCATTGCGCTTACGCTTGATATTAAGGCCAGGGCGATTGTTGCTAATTGAGTTTTCATAGATGTCGTTGTTTAGTTATTGATGATTACACTACAAAAGACGCAATGTGGGCCATGCCAGATGTCACAGCTTGGTAAGAGAATGTAACAAAATGTAACAAGTTGGAAATAAGATGTAAAAAGGCTGGGTTTGATCTGCTAATCAGTCAAAAATTATAGGATTAACCGACCCTAAAGCCAGACTGGGCTAGATTAGTGCTAAAACCAATAAATATGAAGAAGTTTATCTTTTTAGCTTTTGTGTTAACATTTGTTGCCTGCTTTCAAACATTTTCTCAGCCATTTTAC
>NZ_JAVJUY010000382.1:0-9086 GCF_040220315.1 Fulvivirga sp. | reverse complement strand
TTAAAATTAATCTCACTGTAAATGAATCTAAATCAAGTAACGCTTCCATCTAAAGACCTTGATAAGTCAGTAAAATTCTATAAGAAGTTGGGTTTCAACCTCATTGTAGATGCTTTACCTAATTATGTGAGATTTGAATGTCCTACAGGAGATAGCAGTTTTTCACTACATAAAGTGAATGAATTATGTTCAAATTCAGGGGTTTCAATTTATTTTGAATCGAACAACCTAGATGAAGAAGTAGCATCTTTAGTACAAAAAGGTATTCAGTTCGATGAACTACCTATCGACAAAAGATGGTTATGGCGAGAAGCCAGATTAAAAGATCCTGATGGAAATCAATTAATATTATTTTATGGAGGTAAAAACAGACTCAATCCGCCATGGAGAATTAATTAGAATGACGAAAATTTAGATTATATCATCGCTCGAATAAAATATCATATTCATCATTTGAGAAGTCTAACTCGATATTGAATTCACTTCTCAGTTTTTCGATCCATTCATCTCCGTAATTAACGACATCTGTAGATACCACGTTGATACCATTCCTCTTTGAGAATTTATTATTAAAAAGGCCAATTCGACCTTGAGCATTAAATTTACCTATGAATCTATCTTTGTAAAAGTGTGATGCAGGGTTTCTAGACATATAAAAGTTTGATATTTTTATGTCATCTTCACTTATTTCAGCAAGCTCAAAGCTATATTGGTTTGCCCAGCCATTATCGGATCGTCTTTGAATCATAAACTCACCATTTATTAAGGACTGTATTCTTACCTCACCATCATTGTCATTTTTGATGGATGTATCATGAATGTTTAGTGGAATTCTTGGTGCTAAACCCCCAAATCCAACATCAGTAATATAAAGGTCGCTATTCACTTTAACTAAATGAGCCAAATGATTTCGCGGGGGTCTACTGGGAGGATTACGTAGCCATACTCTACCCAATACAGGATATGTTGTAAACCCAAGTGCAGCTAGCAATTCAGCGTAAAGTAGATTTAATTCAAAGCAGTACCCTCCTCTTCCTCTATGTATAATTTTATTATATAAATATGATCGATCAAGGTCAATTTCTCTTCCAACCACTACATCTAGGTTTTCAAAGGGTATGTTTTCTATATGATGTTGTTGGAGCTTTATCAGAGACTCTAAGCCAGTTTTTGAGTCATGGAGCCCAATCCTTTCTAAGTATTGACTAATGGATTTAGTAGTCATTTATTAACTAATTTGATTATGAAGCGGATATTCAATTACTATATTATTGATGTAGTCTAAATTTATTCAACGATCAGAATGATTTATCAATATCTTTTCTATCAAAAGAAACTCTTCTTTTTGTCCTCCAGAGTCAGACTTTGTAGTGATTAAATTCCCATTTTCATCAATAATTATTTTATATGGAATAGATTTTAATGATAAAATTTTCTCCAATTCACCTGCCCAGATAAACTGGAAAGAATAGTTATTCTTTTTTATAAATCTTTTAATTTTTCCTTCTTTATCTGCCCATTCAGGTGATGCAGCTATTATTTCTAACTTGTCAGGATATTTCAATTTTGCATCTTGCAATCCTTTAAATGCTATAATGCATGGTCCGCACCATGTTTGCCATAAATCAATCACAATAACTTTGCCTTTGAAATCCTCTAGGGCCAAATAATCACCATCTATTTTTTTGAATTTGGTTTTGTTAATTACAGTATCAACAAATTGTTGATCTAAAATTGGGTTCCCCGAGTGGTCTCGCTCAAATGAAATGTTCTGTGAATAGGCATTTCCCTTAATCAGAAATAATAAAACAATTACAGTTAGGGCAGTGCTATCCAATTTTAAAAGGTATCTTAAATTCCTTATGCTACTTATCATTTTGACGTTTATAGTTTTTCAAGATTTTCGAATTAAATAATCAATTTTTCTCTGAGTGATATTTTGCCGAGGTTTTTGTTATTTCTAAAATCCAGCTAGTGATCAATTCCAATGCTTCATTTGAAATTCCTTCTTTTATAGTAGCATACTCTGTTGGTAATCCAGTTTCACTAATCTGAAATAAGTGATTATGCTTTGCTAGCGTGACTGCTTTAATGTTATTTTTATGTTGAGCGATTTCTAAAATAGAATTTGAGTTTTCTTTGGCAGGTACTTGTACATCACTATCGCCATAGATAAAGAGAGCAGGACAATTAAGATTTTCAATTGTTTTCTTAGGGTTGCTTCTTATAAATTCTATAAACCAAGGTGTGGTAAGCTGATCAATAACTGTGCTTATAAAAGCTTCAGGTATCTCATCTTTATAATTATCTTGAAAATAGGTAGTTAGCTTTTCCCTTAATATAGAAATGTCAGTCTCGACTAACATCAAGTCATAAGCACCACTAATTTTCTTATTACCACTTTTTACAGTTTCCTCATCGATCCCCATCTTCGTTTCTACTGTCTGCTTTTGCAAGAGCATTAGTTCCTTGCCTGTAATACTCGGTCCAGCGAGAGTAATGATGAAATTAACTTTGTCAGGATGGTCTATTGCAGCCATAGGTGCAATAATTCCTCCGAGACTATGTCCAATCAATCCAATATTGTCCGAGTCTACAAAATCCTGCTTCTTCAGATAATCTAACATAATGTTGACATCAGAAAGAAGATTCCCAAAACTAACATTCTTAGACCCTGTAGATTCTCCAACTCCACGATCATCCATTCTTAATACAACAATATCCCTTTCAGTTAAGTGATTAGCAATTGATAAAAATGGTTTATGTCCTGCTAATTCTGAATTTCTATCTTGTGGCCCACTCCCTGATAATAATATAACAGCGGGGTATTGCATATCGCTTTTATTGGGATAAGTAATTGTTCCCCCTAGTTCAATCTTTTCTTCATTATTTTGAATTATTATGTCTTCGGAAATGAATTGAAGACTATCTACTTTTTCTTGTTGTGCCGATGAGTGTGTTGAACATAGTATTAGACTACTTAGTAAAAATGTACATTTCAGATTAATCATAGTTTTAAAGTATTAATTATGATGGAATAAAGCTGAAAATTTAATTAGCCAAATCGTTAAGCAACCTTAATCAAACAAAAATTCTATGTGTTGATTTTTTATGCCAAAATATCCTTCGTAATTATTTTTTCACAAAGGATCAATTGTTTGTTTTATCCAAAAGTTAGTATTGAGTAACGGTCGATTTAAACTCTGCAGAAATAAAATTATGTGAAGGAATTTTATTCAAGCTTTGTTAAGAAACCTTAAGAGAAATATATTTTATAAGGTAATGAGTATTGCAGGTCGATTGTTAGAATTGGAAGATTGTTTTGTTAATGAATTGAGTATGTTAATAGTTTGAAAGGGTGGATATCCACTCTTTTTGATATTCATCGCTCATATGAGGGAATATAGTTTCCTGTATCATTTGCAGATAGGATTTTTGTATGTCAGCTGCATCAAACTTACCCTCTAATGACTTATAGGAAATCCAAAAATCCGTTAGAATTTGAATTTTTTTATAAAGATTTCTGAATTGACCGGGAAATGCTTCTGGCCTTAAAATACCCCTTTCTGACAATTCTTTTAACTGAGCGGAAAATTGCTCGACCCTAACTTCAACTAGTACAACATAGCGAGCTTTAATTTTAGGGTACTCCTGCATTAGCCTAGCGAAATCAAGAAATATAAATCGGTATTTTAAAAAAAGTTCCATCACTTCATTTAGGAATACCCCAATCTCTTGAAGGTTGAGTGTATTTTCTTTGAGCCTTTCTTGAACCAACCCCTCAATTTCATCAGAAAATTTATCATATAAACTGGTGACAATATCTTCCTTTTTAAGAAAGTGATAATTCAAATTACCCTGACTAATATTCAAATCACCAGCAATCTGCCGTAGTGTAACCGAACCAAAACCGAATTCATTGAAAAGGTTAAGTGCAGAAATCAATATTTTATCTGAGGTTTTTTTCATTAGTAAACTTGACCTAATAATTATAATTTAGTAGACTTGACCTAATCATTCATCTTGTAATTATGGAACATAGAATAAAACCAATTGAACGGCCTAAAAAGCTGTTGGCCAAAATAGGATTTTGGTTCATAAAAAGAGAATTAGGAAAGGTCACTTCGGTTGCAAAAGTCATTTACTCACGTTTCCCTAAAGTTATGTTATTGGTAAAAAAAATGTTGGACATCGAAAAAAAACATTCGCTTTCTCCTCAATTCCAAATCATAATACAAAAATATGTGGCATATCTAAACGGGTGTACATTTTGTATGGATGTTTCAGATTATAAAGCACAAGATTTAGATGTTCCCCGAAAAAAAATGACTGAATTATCAACTATTAAAACGAGTCAAAATTTTTCCTTAAGTGAAAAGGCTGCTTTGCAGTACGTTGAAGAACTAACTAATAATGTCTCTGTTGACGATGAGACGTTTTTGAATTTAAAGCAACAATGGACCGACAATGAAATAATAGAAATCACCTATTGTGCATCTGTAGAGAATTTCCTTAATCGGCTTGTTAAACCACTCGGAATTGGTGATGACAATTTGTGTCAGAGAAAGGAATCAGGGCAATAATGCAGTGCCATTACCTTTAGTTGTCTCCCTTCAATCATTTCAACTATGCAGAAATCAAACAGATTAAAACCTTTTACCTCATTGGTAAGAAAACAAATCCTGAAGTCATTTAGATTTAAAAACCCTACACTTAATCAAATAGCAAATCAGTTATGCTTAAGTAATAGAAGCTTACAACGTAGGTTAAGCCAGGAGGGCATGACATATAGAAAGCTTTTATCACAGGTCAAAATGGAACTTTCTAAGACTCTTGAGATACAGTGTAAATATAAAACGAAGGACGTGGCTTATGCCTTAGGCTACTGCAGCTCTAGCTCCTACCTACACGCAAAAAATAGATGGAGGAGATTAAGAATTACTCAAAAAAGAAAATACACACTTAATATTTCATTGAAGCATGAATTCGAACCTGCGCATTCCGATTTTTCATTCAAGCCTTTGAAAATCTAAGTCAAAAATTTACTCAATCTTGTCAATAGGAAAAGATCATAATATCAATTAAAGCTCATATTTCACTTCTTAGAAATAATTTCTTTATGTAGTGTTTATACGAAGTATGTTCAAGAAAATGGCACAAAATATCATCAACCTAATTGGTAAATTAAATAAGATTGTCGAACAATTAATTCTACTTAACCAATGATAACGTTCTATAAAATATTATTTAATCTAACTCATTTTCTTGTCATACATTTCTTGCTTTTAGGGTGCAGTCCCAAAGATTTAAGAAATGATGACCTGCGACAGAATGGACTTTCATTGGAAAATGTAAACAGGGGCAAGTCATTATTAATGCACGCAATCGACAATCAAAATTTAATGAAGCTCAACGAAAACAAAGTTTATTCATTAACGGCAACTGATAAGTGGAATAAGCAATATATGATGGATATTAACCCCTGGCCGGGTGATAATGGTGCTTTAATAGAGTATAGAATGGTCTTCAATACATTTGATAGCCAGGTAACTTGGCTTGAAGGAGAATTAAAAAATCATACCTACGGAATTCAGTCATGGCAACTCTATAAATATGAGGTAGGAAATTCTCCGGTTAAAATCGAAGATGATGACATTGAATTCATCATTCCAACAATGCAGTATTTTATGGAATTGCCTGTAAGATTACTGAATGCCGATATTATTACCTACATGGGAAATGAGGAAATAGAGGGTGTAAACTATCATAAAATTTTTGCTACATGGGAAAGCCTCTACCCTAATGAACATGATCAATACATTGTATATGTCAATTCAAAAAATGGAAGAGTTGAAAGAACCACATATACAATAAGGCACAACTATATGTGGACTCCTAATAATTTCTATGGAACAGCATTATACCGAGATTATAAAGAGTACGAAGGTGGTATAATTCTGCCTCAAAAAATTGAAGTTGTTCCTTTTGACCATTTAGATGAAAAGAGGGTACACACATTTGAAGTACAATCATTTAAGGCTGGTGGTTTTGATATAGAAGAACTTTATCCATTTCCAGAATTGCCCAAAATAGGAGATTCAAAATAGTTGGTGTGTTATTAATAAAATTAATCATTCACTATGATTGACATAATAGAATATAAAGACCTAGATAGTTTTACAAAACAACATCTGAATAAGAATATTGATGCTGAGTTTGGCCATATTCCAATCGTAAAGAATACGCAATGGGCAATTCCCGATTGGACATTAATTTACTCTCAGAATTCGACTTTAGCGGCCTTCTATAATATTGTTGAAAGAGAAGTTATTATGGATGACGATATGGTAAAGATTGCAGGAATTAACAATGTAATAACACTTAAAAACTTCAGAGGGAAAGGTCTTTCAGCCAAACTGCTAAAGGATACCGAGCACTTTATTTTTGATGAGATGAGGAGTAAATTTGGATTACTACTTTGCGCTGATACGCTGATTCCATATTATGAAAAATTGGATTGGTATTTAGTTAATTGTCCTGTCTACTTTAACCAATCTGATGGCAAAAAACTCTGGGGAGCTAATACAATGCTCCGTTCAAACTCTGGCTATAAATATCCGAATCAAATAGATCTCAATGGATTGCCCTGGTAATTACGATAATCAATAATTAAAAAATGGAAACAAAAAGAATTAAGAGTCAATTGAATTGGTTAAAGTTATATGCATTAGTAAATACAGTAGTACTTGTAGCGGTTCTATTTTACTTAAATTCAGAATCCTACTCAGCTACAGATAATGGACGATTAGTCAAACAAGATTCATTAAAAGTTTATTACCTCTCCGTTGAAAGATTAGATATTGTAGAAAATGATGGCGGATTGGCTATCAGTTTATCAAATTCTAAGACCTCACCAAATCCAACATTCGACAATGTTGAACTAAAAGGTGTTTCAAACAGAAATACACCTAATATTATTTTTTTTGATGGTCAAGGTGACGAAGTTGGTGGAATGGCTTTTTCCAATAACTTAAATTCAGACTGGCAGCAAGGAATGAGACATTTAGCATTTGATGGTAACCAACAGGATGAGGTTGTGACAGTCAGTCATTTTATCAAAAACGATTCTATCTCTCGCACAGGATTTTACATTCACCAGCGACCACAAATACACATTCTGGAGGCATTAAGCGAAATGGGTGTGTCTCCAAACGACACCGAGGATATCTTAGCCAACAAGATCTCAGAATTTAAAAAAAGTAACCCCAAACGATTTGAAGAAATATGGCAATTAAAGTCTCGCATTTCTATTGAGAAAGATGAGCAAGATGATGCTGTAATTAACTTACGCGATGATGAAGGGAGAGTTAGGATGAAATTGTTCGTTCAGAAGGATGGTAATTCTGGCATTCACTTCCTTGATGAAAGAGGCTCAATAATTAGGGAGTTCAACCGATAACTTTTATAATTAATATTATCATAAATGAGACAAATAATTAAAACAAAGCATATCGCCCTATCATTTATATTTCTTTTTACTTTTTGCCTTTCTAAAGGCCAAGTAGACTCAATAGTTTACAACTATAAGGACAGTATTACAATACCTACGAGTAGTGGCTATAATCTTTCAGCAAGAATTATGTATAAGAAAAGTATTACTGAACCACTTCCAGTAATACTTTTTTATACTACCTATTTTCAAGGAGAAAAAGATATATATTTTGCTAAGATTTCAGCTGATAGAGATTATGTTGGAATTGTTGTTTATGCTCGTGGCATTAGAACAAATATTACTAATTATTCACCTTACAAACATGAACAAAAAGATATTTATGATGTCATCGATTGGATAAGCAAACAGGAGTGGTGCAATGGAGAAGTAGGTATGTTTGGTGGAAGCTACACAGGATTTTCACAGTGGTCAGCTGCTAAAAAACTACATCCTGCATTAAAAACTATCGTACCTCAAGTTGCAGTTATGCCTGGATATGATTTTCCAATGCAAAATAACGTTCAATTAGGATTTGAATTAGGTTGGGCTCATTCACAAATACTGAAGAAACAGGCTATTGATCCATCCCTGTATTGGACTTGGTTCGAAAAAGGCTATGCTTACAGTAGATTAGATAGTGCAATTGGCTACACTAACAAGTTCTTCCAAGAGTGGCTGAATCATCCAGCGTATGACACATATTGGAGCACACTTGTCCCAACACCAGAAGAGTACGCTAATATTGATATTCCAGTTCTTACAACAACTGGATATTTTGATGGGTCTCAGATATCAGCAATTAGATATTTTAAGCTGCACAACAAATACAACCGATCCAACCAACACTACCTAGTTATAGGTCCTTACGACCACTGGGGGGGTCAAGCAAATGCAGCAAGTAATCTTCGAGGTTATGAAATAGACTCTGTAGCAAATTTAAGTATGAGAAATTTGGCTCTTGATTGGATGGACTGGCAGTTAAAGGTTGAAAAAAAACCTGAAATATTAAAAGATAAGGTGAATTACCAAGTAATGGGAATGAATCAATGGCAGCACAAATCATCACTTTGTTCAATTGCTTCAGACACGTTAAGGTTATTTTTGGTAAATAATAAATTATCGAAAAATATAGGTTCTCAAGAGACCTTCATAAAACAAGTTATTGATTTATCAGATCGTGAAAAAATAAATAATTACTTCCAACCAACTTTGATAATCGATACTCTAGATGCCAGTAATGGTATCATTTATAAATCTCAAACTTTTAATGAGGATTTCATAATTAGTGGGGCGTTTACTGGTAAACTTAAAATAGAAACTAATAAAAAGGATTTTGATCTGTCAATATCATTTTACGAAAAAATGCCAAGCGGTAAATACTTTTTCCTTTCGCGTTATGTTGGTCGAGCTAGTTATGCTAATGACAATACAAAACGTCAATTATTAAAACCCTATAAAC
Organism: Fulvivirga sp.; assembly: GCF_040220315.1. GTDB lineage: Bacteria > Bacteroidota > Bacteroidia > Cytophagales > Cyclobacteriaceae > Fulvivirga. Next base: position 135 of record NZ_JAVJUY010000382.1, on the reverse strand, counting down.
AAGAATTTATTCCTTTAAATGCATCACATATAATAAGTAAAAAGATAAGTCGTGGCAGCCAGCTAGTAGTAATACTAAATACAAATAAACATCCCTTTGAAATTATAAATTATGGTTCCGGAAAGAACCCAACTA
>NZ_JAVJUY010000381.1:0-15583 GCF_040220315.1 Fulvivirga sp. | reverse complement strand
TAGGCCATTGCCGATTTCAAATGGCAGGCATAACTCCTGACTTATTGCAACGGTGATGCTTCCGGCAATTAGTGATAATACTATGAAGGAAATTTTTAGTTGAATATTGATCTTAATTAATACATTATAAATTAATAGAATATTCATCTGAAATGATAGTATTTAAATCAATAAATCAGCAATTCAAATCAAAATTATTGCTTATCACAGTGATTTAATCTGGCTCAAGTCAACAACTTCTTTTATTGGTTGAATGAGATTAGCATTCTATTCTTTTATTGTAATTACCATGGTAATTGTTCTACCTAAAGTTCAGGCTCAATCTGAAATAGCACGGTATTATCATGTGGAATTACAACCCAATGCTGATATGCCAGCTTATGAAAAAACACAGTTAGACAGTATCCAAATGGCACATATGGCCAACATTAAGCTCATGGCTGAGCGTGGAAAACTGATGGTGGCCGGCCCGTTTAAAGAGGGAGGAGGTTTATTCATTTTAAATGTTAAAAGCAAGGAAGAGGCTGAACAACTATGTGAAAAAGATCCGGCTGTGAAGGCCGGAAAATTCAGCTACCTGATAAAGGAATGGTATACTGAAAAAGGATTATTCACTCTAGAAAATAAAAACTGATATGCAAAACGTAGATATAAACTATTTGGCCGTAGTGGCTGCCGCACTATCCATGTTCATCATTGGTGGTTTGTGGTACTCACCCATGTTATTTGGCAATGCGTGGGCGAAAGAAAACGGATTTACAACGGAATTTATTCAGGGGGGTAATAAAGCAAAAATTTTTGGCGGATCACTAGTCCTTTCACTCATCATGGCATTTAACCTTGCAGGTTTTATTAGTGGTTATGAAGAATGGACCTGGGGACTGATAGGTGGATTTTTGTCCGGTTTTGGTTGGGTGGCTATGAGTATTGGTGTGTTATACCTCTTTGAAAGAAGGTCTGCTAAGCTATTCTTTATTAATGCGGGTTACTTTGTTATTTCCTTTTTAGTAATGGGGCTGATTCTAGGTTTGTGGAAGTAGCTAAAACAACCTCAACACCATATAACCTGCGCCACTAAATGTAACTCCAAAAAAGCCAATGATAACAATCGAAAACCAACGATCCCAGAATGTGTTTACTAGTGCCTTGCCTGGGAATTCGGGATCGATGAGAATCTCCGCTTCTTCACCTATTTCATAGTCTGGAGAAGAAGATCCTACATCGCTAGTATGCGTGTAGGTTTCGCCACTGTAGGCATATTCGAAAATACTACTGTACATTAATGACCTATTTCCATCATCATCTGTGCTATAATACGTGTCATGGCCAATGACTTTCCCCATCACGGGCACAGCCTTTTCAGCGAACTTATAATTGGAATAAAAAATATACACCGCTACACCCAGCATTATCAAACCAAAGAAAAGAAAGATGCCGCCTACCCATTTGCTTACCTTGCTATCCTTCATGGCACGAGCGCTGGATTTAGCCATAAACTCACGCATTTTTATATCGGGAGATTCTTCTACGGTTTTATCTAACTCCTCAGTAAGTTTTAATGCTTCTTCGGCTGATAAGCCCAATGTATTTTGCAGGTAACGAACCGCAGAAAGTTCATCACCAGCTCTAAGTAAGCCTTCTAAATGATTCTTTTGATCAGGAGAGAGATTCATAACAGTATTATGTTGATTGGTTTTTCAATATAATACTGTTTCACTTTATTTTCTAGTGAATTTTATTGATTAACGTTCAAGCTTATCCTTAAAAATACCCATTGGGTTTATTATTAAACCCAATGGGATAGTAAGATAGAATCAATCTTTCACTCCAAGCTTAGCCAGTATGTCATTCATCAAACACCATTTGGTAAATGATGATTGTAATAAATTAGCACCAACAAAGGCGGTAAACCAAAGCCAGTTTTGGTTAACATAAATGGCGAGCAGCAAGCTGATTAAGATAAATGAACCTGCTACCGCATGTACAATCCTGTTTCTCATAATTATATACTTTTTTTAATTTCCAATACAGCGGCATGCACATAGGAAGCGGTTTCCTGTAAACTGTTTAATGCTGCAACTTTCTTTAAAATACCTTCAGTATACTTTTGCTCTACAAAAGCATAGAATAATACTGATCTGTGTTCTCCATTAGTAGAGCCAAACCAGTTCTCATCATTTGGTTGATTGGATAGGTCTTTGTATCCGGCAACATCCATTTGGGAGAATGACATTACACCAGAATCTTTTAGAATCTGCTTTATTTCTTTATTAAATGCCTCAACGGCTGTTATTATTACTAATTCCATTTGCTTATGATTTTGTGGTTGCTTTACCTTCCCATTTTTTTCTTTCTGTCATATAATAGATCAGCGGAACAACTATGAGTGTTAGCATGGTTGATACAATTGCTCCGGCCACTAACGAAATGGCCAATCCCTGAAAAATCGGATCAAATAGTATGATGGATGCACCTATCACTACTGCACCCGTTGTAAGTAAAATGGGAGTAGTTCGTACGGCACCTGCTTCAATAATGGCTGTTTTTAAATCAACCCCATCGTTTAATCGGATTTCGATAAAGTCGATTAGCAGAACAGAGTTTCTAACCATTACACCGGCTAGGGCTATCATTCCAATAAATGAGGTGGCCGTGAAAAATGCACCAAGCAGCCAATGCCCTAAAACAATTCCGATGAGTGAAAGAGGAATCGCCAACATCATTACAATAGGTGTTTTAAAATTCTGGAACCAGCCCACGATCAGCATGTAAATGATGATGATTACTACTAAAAAGGCTCCTCCTAAGTCTCGAAAAACTTCCAAGGTAATCTGCCACTCACCATCCCATTTAACAGTAAAATCTGATTCATCTTCCGGCTGGCCCATATATAACTCACTTACCGAGTATCCGGCAGGCAGGTTCATGGCTTTCAGCTTTTCAGTCATTCCTAAAATGGCATAAGCAGGACTTTCCAGGGCTCCGGCCATATCGGCTAAAACATAGACCACTCGTTTTTGATCTTTCCTGTAGATTGTAGGCTGTAACGTATCTTTTCTCACCTCAACGATATCATTCACCGGCACCATATGTCCATCCATACCCTTCACTTTAAGGCTCTGAACCATATCGATACTGGCTTGGTCGCCATCCTCAAGATTCATCACAATTTCTACTGGATTGTCGGCATATTCATCATACAAAGTGCTTATTGGATGCCCGCCAATCAGGTAAGTTAAATTTCCTACAACCTGCTGTGGCACGATGCCATGCATCATGGCTTTTTCTTTGTTGATATCCAGTGTATACTCAGTTTGATCTGCCTCAACATACCAGTCTACATCCACCACATCCTGAGTATTCTTCAAAATTTCCTTTACCTGATTAGCTACTTTTATTTGCTCATCATAATCAGGGCCGTAGATTTCTGCTACCAGGGTTGAAAGCACTGGAGGGCCAGGTGGAACTTCCACTATTTTAACATTGGCATGATACCGTTTAGCAATTTCCTGCACTGCCGGTCGTACTCGAGTGGCTATCTGATGGCTATCTTCCGACCTATCTTCTTTAGGAAGCAGGTTTACCTGTATATCTGCCATATTACTTCCGCCTCGTAAATCGTAGTGCCTTACTAACCCATTAAATGTAATGGGTGCTGAGGTTCCGGCATAGGTTTGGTAATCAACCACTTCAGGCACATTGGCCAAATATTGACCAATTTCAGAAGCAACAGCTGCTGTGCGTTCCAGCGTTGTTCCTTCAGGCATATCTATTACTACCTGAAATTCATTTTTATTGTCAAACGGCAACATTTTCACAGCAACCGTTTTGGTAAAAAAGGTAGCTACTGATCCCAGTAAAAGAATTACTGTAATTCCCAGCATAACCCACCGTTTGGTAGCACTTTCTAAAAAGGGCTTTTCAAGCTTATTGTATACCCGATAAATCCAACCATGACCGTGATGCCCTTCGGGTGTGCCTTCATTGCCATGTTTTTCTTTTTCCCTTAATAAGTAATAGCCTAAATAGGGGGTAACGGTTAACGCTACAAATAGTGATAGCATCATGGCAATGGATGCACCTATTGGCATTGGGCTCATGTAGGGGCCCATCATACCCGAAACAAAGGCCATGGGTAATATGGCTGCAATTACAGTAAATGTTGCTAAAATGGTAGGGTTACCTACTTCGTTAATGGCATAAATGGCAGCCTGCGCAAAGGGTAACCTTTTCGATTTGAAATGGCGGTGCATATTCTCCGCGATGATGATACTATCGTCTACCACAATACCTACCACAAACACCAGGGCAAAAAGCGTGATTCGGTTGAGTGTATAGCCAAGCATGTAGTAGCTGAAGAGAGTAAGTGCGAATGTTAATGGCACAGATAGAAATACGACCAATCCACCACGCCAGCCCATGGCCAGCATTACTAATACCGTAACTGCTACAATGGCCACGCCTAAATGGAGCAATAATTCACTCACTTTGTGCGATGCGGTCTCACCATAATTTCTGGTTATCTCTATTTCCACATCATCGGGAATCAGTGTAGTTCTTAAGCTTTCGATGCGCTCCAGTATTTTGTCAGATACCTTCATGGCATCCGCACCGGTTACTTTCGCCACTGAGATTGTTACAGCAGGATACGTTGATGGGCTGGCAGCATATTCTGCATTAGCTTTTCCATAACCAAAACCAACATAATCTTTCGGTTTAGAGGGCCCATCCAGCACTTGCGCTACCTGATGCAAATAAACTGGCATGCCTTTGTTAACGCCAATAACAATGCCGCGAACATCTTTGGCACTGCTTAAAAAATGACCTGTTTTAAGCAAATATTCGGTGTCGTTTGCAACAAACTTTCCCGACTGCGAACTGCTGTTGTTGGCCCTAACCATTTGCATCAAGCTTAGGGCATCTACTCCATTCTCAGCTAATTTATCTTTGTCAACTATAATTCTAAGTTCACGAGGCCTGCCACCAATTTCTCTGGTGATTGAAACGTCTTTTACTTTTTCAATTTCAGTAGTAACCTCTTCGGCAAGTAGGCGTAGTTGATGGTCATCATACGTTTTGCTCCATAGGGTGAGTCCCAGCATGGGCACATCGTCAATAGAGCGTGTTTTTACCATTGGCTCATAAACGGTTTCCGGAAACATATTTTTATGTTTCTCGAGTTCATCGTACAGTTTTACATAGGATCTTTCTGTGTCTTCACCTACAAAAAATTGCACTACGATTACAGCCATACCATTCATGGCCATGCTGTGCACATGTTCTACTCCTTTAATATTGGAAATTATTTTTTCCAAAGGTTGGACAACACGGCTCTCTACTTCTTGTGGAGTAGCACCCGGATAGCCCACCATCACATCTGCCATCGGCACAATAATTTGGGGCTCCTCTTCCCTAGGGATTAAAAATGAACTGTACACCCCGATAATCATCAAAGCAACCATTAAAAGAATAGTGAGCTTTGAGTGAATAAAGAAGTGAGCGATTTTACCTGAAATTCCTTCTTTCATCGTTCTATCTTTTAAAGGTTAGCTAGAATGGTAGCTCCGTTGTAAAGCTTCCCTTCAGCGGTTAAAATGTATGTTTCCCCTTCGCTTATCCCTGAAAGCACTTCTACTTTATCACCTCTATCTTCACCAATTCTTACATAACGGAGGATGGCTTTATTATCTGCACTAAGCGTATAGATACCGGTGAGCTGGCCATTCCTAAAAATGGCTTCTTTGGCCAGCAATGGAGAGCTATTATTATTTTTTATTCCTTTTGTATTGATGCTGGCATTTACAAACATGCCTGGCAGAAGCTTATCCTTAGTCTCCAGGTTTATTTTTACAATAAACTGGCCTCCTGTATTTTTAGCAGAGGGACTAACCTCCCTTACTACTCCGCTAATCTCCTTGCCGGCAGATTTTATGAGCACCGTAGCTACATCACCTACTTTTATGTCAGAAATTTGTGATTCAGAAACGAGTACAGCAGCTTCATAATTAGCAGTGCCTTCAACAGTAACAAGCGGCATGCCCGGATGGGCAATGTCCCCAACTTTCACAAATGTGTTGGCTACCACGCCATTAAAAGGTGCCGAGATATTGGTGTAAGCAAACTGGGCGTTCACTTCGTTTTCCATTTGCTTGGCTGCTGTTAGTCCAGCTTTGGCCATCTCATAACGCGTTTTTATGTTTTCCAACTCCTTTTCAGAAGCACTACCTTTCTCAAATAATGTCTTAAAGCGGTTAAAATCATTTTCTGCATTTTGGAACGCGCTCTCAGCTTGTGCTATTGACGCTTCTACCTGTGCTTTTTTAGCCGTCAGGTCTGCAGTCGATAAAGTGAGTAAAAGTGTTCCTTTTGAAACTTTATCACCGGGCTTAACTTTTACGCTGGTAATGTTTCCCATCATTCGTGTGCTTAAGTTAGCACTGTTGGTCGCTTCTATTTTTCCACTAACTGAGATGGACTGATCAGAAGATATCACTTCAGCTTTGGCAACTTTTGCTTTAATTGGGGCTATTTCTGTAGTTGCCTCTGTGTTATCAGAACCACATTGTGTAAATAGTAATAAGGCAGTGCCTGTTAGTATGATCGATTTTATAATATTCATATTTATATGTTGTTTCAATTATTCTCTTGTTAAAAAATGAAGGTATTCTTTCGCGAAATTGTACTCGAAAACAGCCTGTTTTAATTGTAATTCTTTCATGTACAACTGGCTCTCTGCATTGAGCAGGTCTGCTGTTTTTTCTAACCCTTGTTCGAACCTGTCTTTGCGTATTTTATATGACTCTGAAGATTGACTGAGAGCCAATTCAGATAATTCCACTTTGTTTTTTGCGTCTGCCAGCATACGATTAGCCTTGCTTAGTTCTGACTTTTGCTGTACGTTATATTCTTGTTGTTCTAACTGGGCTTTCTCCATCTGAAGTTTTGCTTTTGTGCTCTGGGCGATATTGGCATAGCCATTAAAAAGAGTCCATGACAGCTGTGCGCCAATCACATAGCCGGAAGCGCCAAACCCGAGCATTTCATTATCATACAGCTGGAAAGACCCGAAAGCATTTACACTAGGTAAAAATTTCATGCGCTGTGATTTCGCCATTTGCTCGTAGCCCTCTACTGCCTTGTTCATGGCCAATAAATCTTTTCTGTTGGAGGATAATTGGCCGGTAAAATCTGCTTCACTGAAAGTTTTGGCTGCAGGGTTTTCGGGTTTTAAGACGTAGTTATCTGGCTCATCGCCCATAAAGGCGAGTAGCATGTTCGAAGTGTTCAGTACATTGGATTCTGCATATTGCAATTGATTTTTCACTTCATTGGCTCGCACTTGTGCATCCAATACATCGGCCTTTTGAACCATGCCTTCCTCGAAATAGTCAGATACAAGTTTAACAGCGTTGTCGGCAGTAAGCCCAGCACGCTGCAGTACTTCTACAGCATCGTAGGCCAGCTGCAATTGCATATAGAGTTTAGTGGCTTCAAACTCAAGGTATTCTTGAGTACGCTGTGCTTTTAGTAAATATGCATCTTGTTGAATTTTAGCAGCAGCTCTACGATAAACACCATCTAGGTTGAGCAGGGGCTGCAAAATCTTAATTTCTGTAGCATAGTTCTGAATATTATCAGGATCATTAAGAAGAACAGGATTAAAATCTTGCTGTGTTAAAATCTCCTGATTGAGCTTTGAGCCAAAAGCCATTAAAGGGTTATTAGTGGTAATGGCTGTATAAGAGGCAGAGATCTGCGGCAAATACAAACTTCGTGATTGTTGATAATCTGCCTGTGCCATTGAGGCCTGCTTGTTGGCAATTTGCTTTTGGTAGTTCCCTTGAACCACCTTTTCAATGAACTCTACTTGAGAGATGCTCAAGGTATCCTGGGCAATCAATAAATTAGAGCTCAATAAAAGTATCATTAATAACGTATGTCTCATAAATGCTTTGTGCTGGTATAAAGATTAATCATACAGCAAAGCTAGGGCTGGAAGAAGTGTGCGAATGATACTTTTGTTACACAGGATTATGTAGTGTAACAATTGTTACAAAAGCTCAAGTGGAACACAAACTAAATTGAGAAGATTATTGCCTTGAAAATTAACTAGTTGTTAATCAATCAGTTATAGATAGCTATTATCACGTTTTACGAAGAAGTGAATCCACACTGACCTGCTCAGTCGAAAAGTAAGAGGAACGAGCAAGATAATGGCACCAATGATGGAGAGTATATAAGTTGTGACACTTGCCTGTGGGTAGAGCACTTTATAGGCAACAATAACAGCAGTGAATATGGCTACTTGAAGTGCATAACTCACATACATGGCACCGGTGTAAAAAGACGGTTCCAATTCAAATTTTTGATTGCAATGTGCACATTGAGTATGCATTTCAGCAAAATGCTTTAAGTTGTATGTGCTTGATTTAAATAAATCACCTTGACCACACCTGGGACACTTTTGGGTTAGGATTGTTTTGAGCATTCCTTAAGTATATAAAATTTTTGGTTGGCGGTAAAGTAAATCATACACTTGTTTTCTGTTGGTAACATGTGTTACAAAGGGATTCATTCACTTTAGCTATTTTTATATTGTTAACTGGAGCAAATATGAATAAATCACTTGTATTGCCAATAGTATTATGCTTAACACTAGGTCTGGCGCCCTTTCTACCGGAGCCACATCTTTGGGGTAAACTCAAATGGTTATTGGGAGGAGCGCAAGGCATGGGAGCTATGGATTATTTTGATTTGGTACTACATGGGGCGCCCTGGATTTATCTAATTGTTCTTGTTTTTAGGCGCAATAAGCCGGATTAATAATGGCAAGGGGATACATAAAAAATTGTGCATGCTGAATCCATCAATTCACTTTCGTTCCTCGCCCTTATTTTGTAAATTATAGGATTATTTGGAGGCGTAAATCCATAAGTTATGCTTATACATGAATAACAATCATAAATAAATATTATAGCATATTTACACTCCTTACATTTATATTATTCACTAACTAAAAAAGAAAGATATGTCACATACAAATGGCTCTAATGGCGAAAGCAAGTGTCCTTTTCATAGCGGAAATATTAAGCACATAGCTGGTACAGGAACCAAAAATAAAGACTGGTGGCCCAATCAGTTGAATATGAGTATTCTGCGACAGCATTCTTCAAAATCAAACCCAATGGGAGAAGATTTTAATTATGCTGAGGAATTTAAAAAACTTGATTTAAAAGCAGTAAAAAAAGACCTGTATGATTTGATGACAGACTCACAAGATTGGTGGCCGGCAGATTTTGGTCACTATGGCCCGTTTTTTATTCGTATGGCCTGGCACAGTGCAGGAACCTACAGAATAGGTGATGGCCGTGGTGGTGGCGGTACAGGATCTATGCGTTTTGCACCACTTAATAGCTGGCCGGATAACGTCAATCTCGATAAAGCCAGAAGATTACTTTGGCCGATTAAGCAGAAGTATGGCAAGAAAATATCATGGGCTGACTTAATAATTCTAACAGGTAATTGCGCCCTCGAATCTATGGGCTTTGAAACGTTTGGATTTGCCGGGGGAAGAGAAGATATCTGGGAGCCGGAAGAAGATATTTATTGGGGCGCGGAAGGTGAGTGGTTAGCAGATAAGCGCTACAGTGGAGATCGTGAATTAGAAGATCCGTTGGCCGCAGTGCAAATGGGTTTGATTTATGTAAATCCTGAAGGCCCTAATGGTAATCCCGATCCTGTGTTGGCAGCCAAAGACATAAGAGAAACTTTTGGCCGAATGGCAATGAATGATGAAGAGACTGTGGCACTTATTGCTGGCGGACATACATTTGGTAAAGCGCATGGTGCAGCAGATCCAGGAGCATATCAGGGACCAGAACCTGAAGCCGCAGAAATGGAATTACAGGGCTTAGGTTGGACAAACAAGTTTGGTGCAGGCCATGGCGATGACACTATTGGCGGTGGCCCTGAAGTGACCTGGACACAAACACCGACACAATGGAGTAATAATTTCTTTGAGAACTTGTTTGGTTATGAATGGGAGCTAACAAAAAGCCCAGCAGGTGCTCAGCAATGGGTGGCCAAAGGTGGTCCTGAAATTATACCTTATGCCCAGGACACAACCAAAAAGCAAAAGCCAACCATGCTCACTACCGATTTATCGTTACGGTATGATCCTGAGTATGAGAAGATTTCAAGACGGTTTTATGAAAACCCAGACCAGTTTGCTGATGCCTTTGCACGGGCATGGTTTAAATTAACGCACAGAGATATGGGGCCAATCTCTCGTTACTTAGGTCCTGAAGTCCCTAAAGAAGAATTGATTTGGCAAGATCCTTTACCAGCACCTTCTAAAACAGTTATTAGCGATGGTGATGTTAAAGCATTGAAGAGTAAAATATCAGAATCAGGTCTTTCAGTTTCAGAGCTAGTCTCTACGGCCTGGGCTTCTGCTTCTACTTTCAGAGGTTCGGATATGCGCGGTGGAGCAAATGGTGCTCGCATAAGATTAGCCCCTCAAAAGGATTGGGAGGTAAATAATCCATCACAACTTTCTAAGGTTTTAAGTAAACTGGAATCTATAAAAAAAGATTTTGGTAAAGAGGTGTCTCTGGCTGATATGATTGTACTGGCAGGTTGCGCTGGAGTAGAGAAGGCAGCGAAAGATGCCGGTCATGATATTACCGTACCTTTTACACCCGGCAGAGTGGATGCGTCTCAAGAACAAACAGATGTGGAGCAGTTTGCATATCTAGAACCTATTGCAGACGGGTTCAGAAATTACGGTAAAAAGAAATATTCGATATCTACTGAGGAATTGCTACTAGATCGGGCACAACTTCTAACGCTTACAGCTCCTGAGCTAACAGTATTGGTAGGCGGTATGCGCGTGATGGGTGCTAATTACAATGGCTCTGAGCATGGAGTATTTACTGATAAGCCAGGCAAATTAACAAATGACTTTTTTGTCAATCTGTTAGATATGAGCACGGAATGGAAAGCGGCATCGAGTGATGAGGAAACGTTTGAAGGAAGGGATAGAAAGTCTGGCCAGGTAAAATGGACTGGAACAAGAGCAGATTTAGTTTTTGGTTCTAACTCAGAGTTGAGAGCCATTGCTGAAGTGTACGGATCATCAGATGCGAAAGAGAAGTTTGTGAAAGACTTTGTTGCAGCTTGGAATAAGGTAATGAACCTTGATCGGTTTGATATGAAATAGATAAAAATTAAAATTTGGATGTTTAAAAGGAGGCTGTCTCAAAAAGGTCAGCCTCTTTTTCAATTTTCATTACCGTATCCTAAAATTACGTTATAGTCTTGTCTGTGTGTGGAAATACATTCTAATCGGTATTCTAATCGGACGAGTTTTTTACGATCAGCGGTATTGCTTTTTGATCTTCATAAATTTTTACCTCTGTTATATTAGCAGGCAAGTTAATTTTATTGTCTGAAAGCGATTTTAATACCTCGTACATTACTTTCGTTTTTAGAACCGCAAGTGGTTCGGTGAAATTATAAGAATTAACCCAATAATATACTCTGATATTCACTGTACTGGCTTCAAAAGCTTCAAGCTCCAGAAATGGCGATAAGTCGCCAGTATGTTTTATTTCTTCTATCTCGTTTAGAGTTTGTGTAATTAAATCTGTCACAGTCAGAATATTTTCCTCATAGGCGATCCCCACAACAAAATCGAAACGCTGTAATCCGTCCCTTGTATAGTTTATTAATGGTTGTTTAATAAGTGTAGCATTTGGAATGTAGATGTCTTTACCATCAAATGTTCTAATATGAGTATTTCTAAAACTTAATGATATTGCGGTACCTTGTAATTTTTGAATTTCAATTACATCTCCAATTTTAAATGGCCTGCTAAATGCGAGAAAAAATCCAGCTAAGAAGTTTTCACCAATATCTTTAAAAGCAAACCCCAGAATTAGTGCAGAAACACCTGCACCTGCAAGTAAACCTCCTGCGGCATTACCTAAACCTATTTGATTTAGAAAAATAATAACACCAATAATTACCAGTGACAGCATCACTATTCTGCCAATAAAATTTCTGATGAGTGGATCATTACTATTACTAAGCAATCTTTTTCTGATAATACGTCTCAAAAGCATGCCTATGGCAGAAAATATAATCAGCCATATTGAGGCAAGTATTAAATCAGGTAAAAGGTCGATTAAAGAATCCCAATAACCCAAGGCAGATATTTTTAAGCGTTCAAGCATTACGATAGTTGTGATTACGGTTTAATAAATATGGTTTAACAACAGAATCATTTAATCATGATTTTTATATAATAAAGTCGTATTTTATAGAATCTATGTCTAACATAATAAATAATATAAAATGAATATCACAATTATTATTCTCTATGTCTTTCTTCCATTAATTGTTATCGTAGGCGTCATGTATCTAATTCGCAGAAAGAGGGAAAAAAATATTGATAAGAGTACAAACAAATTCTCTGATATTAAAGCTGAGGAATCAAAGAATAAAGAATGAACAAGTTTCAATGAAAGTGGATATTTATAGAAATGCTTGAATACAAATTAAATTGACAATCGTAAAATTTACATTGTAATTTAGCTGCATGAACAACGGTGCCATTCAAAAGTTGATTAACTTTTTTAAAAAAGATATCTGGGAGATCGATTTTAAATCCATTTCTTCCTATCAGCGTTTTTTATATAAAACACTAAAAGTAGTCATACTGGCCGCTAAAGGTGTTCAGGAAGATAAAATTGCGCTACGCGCATCGGCACTTACGTATTTTTCATTACTTTCTTTTGTCCCGCTTCTGGCAATAGCATTTGCCCTGGCAAAAGGCTTTAACCTTGATAAAGTGCTTGAAGACCAATTATTGGAAAATTTTGAAGGCCAGGAAGAAGTATTTCAGCAAAGCTTAAATTTCGCACACAACCTTCTAGACTCCACGAGTGGTGGTTTAGTAGCCGGATTTGGTGTAGTCTTTCTTTTTTATTCTGTGATGAAGTTGCTCAGTAATATAGAAGAGTCTTTCAATGATATTTGGTACGTACACAAGGCGAGGGATTTAACCAGAAAATTAACAGATTACGTTACAGTTATGATCTTTGGGTTTATTCTGATAATAGTTGCTAATGGTATTACTACGTATTTGGCTACTCAAATCACTGAACTTACAGAAAAAATTCAACTCCTGGGCACCTTTAAGGGGCTTATTTTACCAACCTTAAGGATATTGCCCTTCGCCCTTATCTGGCTGTTGTTTACATTATTGTACATGATCATGCCCAATACCAAAGTGAGTTTTAAGGCTGCCGTGATTGCTGGAGTAGTGGCAGGAACCATTTTTCAGTTTTTTGAAATACTACTGTTTAAAGCAGGAATTGGGGTATCTAGATACAATGCCATTTACGGAAGTTTTGCTGCCTTGCCACTTTTCCTTTTTTGGTTGCAGTCAAGTTGGATTATTGTGCTGTTTGGTTCAGAAATAGCCTATTCCATTCAGAATATCGATAACTACGAAAGTAATATTAAGGCAGAAGGTTTTAGTCTACGATTTAAGAAAAAAGTAGCCATTGCCGCATGTATTGTTATTATCAATCATTTTAAGTCTGGTAAAGCTGCCTTAAACCTGCAAGAAGTGAATGAGCATGTGAAAGTGCCTGTTCAGCTACTATATGAGGTGCTAGGTAAGCTCATTGATTGTGGTGTACTTTCCATAACTACTAAAAAAGATTTAGAAGCGTATCAGCCAGCGGTAGATACAGATCTCATCACAGTTCAATACATATTATCGAAGTATGAATCTCATGGTAAGGTAGAAATTGGAGAAACACGAAAATCTGTAAAAGAGGCAGAATCTTTATTGAAGGAGCTTGATGAAATGATAGGAAAATCAAAAGTGAATAAGTTGATTAAGACTATCTAACATAAGCTTCAAAAAATATAAGCAACTCTATAAGTTTTAGTTAACCAGAAGAGTAGCATTTCCGTAACAGGTTTCATTAAAGGAGCCTGCAGATATATGAAGAGAATCACTTCGTTATTTCACTCATCCCTAATTACCACTGCAGGGTTTTGCTTCATAGTTTGTAAAAGATGGTAAATAAGAATTCCCAATGTGGTTAGAATTACTGCGGCCATAGGAAGCGTATAAACTTCAGAACTGATGTCCACTTTTTCTATAAATTTATTCATCCAAATATCTAAAAATAGGTAGGCCAAGGGCAATGCAATTAATGTGGCTATGGCTATTTGCCACATATAAACTTTAGAGAATGAAGTTAGCAGGTGTTTAAAATTAGCTCCCAGTACCCTTCTAATACTTACTTCTTTTCTTTTGCTAATTACTAGAAATGCAGTCAACCCAAATATGCCGAGTATGGTTATGCTTAATGTTAGCAGTGAAAAGAACGTAAACATCTTTCCAAATTTAAGGTCGGATTGATATTTCTGGTTGTAGTAATCATCCTGGAAGAAATAATCAAATGAATCGTTAGGGTACACTGCGTTATGTATTTGCCCAATTTCATTAATCTGCTTTTCCATATTTGCAGTATTGTTAAGCTTAATTGCTATTTGATTTGTTTCTAACCATCGTGCTTGTCTGCGGTTCATGATAAAAACAACAGCCTGAGGTTGACTATTAGCTTCTTGCTCATAATTTTTTGCAACTCCTATGATTTTAAAGGGTTCTATTTCACCCCAGTTATGAATCCAGTCTACGGGTTGGTCAATAGCTTCTTTTGCATTAGAATAGCCTAGTAATTTTATAGCCTCTTCTGTAAAAATCACCCCTTCTTGAACATCAGATTGATTGTCTTCAGTGAATAGCCGACCTTCAACTAATTCCATATCATACAGTTCGAAAAAATCATAATCTACCCATACAAACTTCATTATTTGTGCCTCTTCACGTAACTGACTTTTTTGTTTAAACAGCTCAATTTGATTTAAATAGCTTCCTGGTATTTCATTAGATGTAGTTACTTCAGAAACATAACTTTTAGCTAATAATTGATTTTTAAGATTATCATAATTACTCCAAAAGGTTTCTACCGTTCGTATGTTGGGCATGTTTGTAATTAGTACCTGGTCTATATTTAACCCCAGCTCGCGCTGCCTCATAAAGTCCACTTGCTTATAAATCCCAGAAGTAAGAATCATAAGAATAAGAGCCATTGTAAACTGAAAAACAATCAGGCTCTTTCTGAGTAGCAAACCATTTTTAGTGTTGGAATATTTACCTTTTAAAACACGCTGAGGCTTAATATTTGATAAGACAAATGCCGGGTAAAGACCTGAGCCTAGAGTGCCAATAAACAAGACCCCAAGTGTAAAAATTACCACTCGGAAATTCAATAATCCTGTAAAGTCTAGATGAAAATCTGTGATGGAAGAAAGCGTAGGGTTGGCTAAGTATATCAGCCCAAAAGAGGCAATGATAGCAAAGAGGTTATAGAAAAAAGCTTCTGATAGATATTGAGCTATTAATGAAATTTTATTGGCTCCAATTGTTTTTCGGACTCCCACTTCTTTTGCCCTTAAGCTAGTTATGGCTGTGGATAAATTGATGTAATTGATCCAG
>NZ_JAVJUY010000380.1:0-14257 GCF_040220315.1 Fulvivirga sp. | reverse complement strand
CCACCACTACCATTTGACATAGTGTAAGATAAATTAGTCTCAGCAGCCGTAATTAGCTGTGCTGTAGGTACTGACAAAGGGTTATTCGGATCATCATTGATATCCAAAAAATTCTCTTCACAACTAGTAAACACGATCAACGCGAAAACCAATGTATATATATTTGATTTAAATATTTTCTTCATGTCTTTCTAATTTTAAAAGGTAACGTTTAGACTCACACCATAACGCCTTGTTGAAGGTGCTGACGTAAATTCAAAACCCTGAAGATTAGTGTTTCCAAACTGGTTTACCTCTGGATCAAAATTTGAGGCCTCGGGGAAGTTTGGTGCATTGTACCATAAATTTCTTCCTGATAAAGAAATCTTTGCTGAACCAAACGGGGTCTTCTCTAACAATGACTTCGGTATAGTATAGCCAAGAGATACTTCTCTTAATCTGATTACCGTTGCATCAAACATTGCCCACTCATCTTGTCCATTTATGGCAAAAGTATTACCAAAATAAAGTGTGTTCACTTCCACCATCGTTTGATTCACAATCTTCTCGCCATTTTCATTGCGAATAGGTTCATTAGTGTTAGGATCTCCATATACTCCAGGGATAATTCTGTTAATCTCCCTGTCCTCTGTATCTTTGGTTACTCCTCTACCCAATAATCTTTCATTTGTAGCAGAATAAAGATCTCCTCCCTGTCTCCAATCAATTATCGCAGATAAGCTAAGCCCTTTCCAGCTAAATGTGTTGGTGAACCCTACGATGAAATCTGGGTTTGGATTGCCTAGAATCTCAGGAGTTAAAGAGGCAATCAATTGCCCATTTGATGGGTCTATTAATAAATTACCATCTTCATCTCTGGCGGCTGTACTTCCTCTAATTAATCCAAATTCCTCACCTGGTAAGTGTACAGACTGTACGGAACCTGTAAAAGTGTTTCCTAAAACCAACTCATCAGAGCCTGGACGTAAAGATTCAATCACGTTTTTATTATGCGTGAACGTTCCATAGATATCCCACTGGAAGCCATTACTTAATTTCAATGGAGTAGCGCTGACAGTAAGTTCAATACCCTTGTTACTCAACTCTCCTCCATTGGTTAGCAATGATATAAAACCTGTTTCATCAGGAATAGCTACCTGCACAATCTGATCAGTTGATCTTCTGTCATATACAGCCACATCTAAACCTAATCGGTTGTTAAAGAATTTCGTCTCTAATCCAAGCTCAATCTCTGAGGTTTGCTCAGGTTTCAAGTTAGGATCTCTGGCGATGTTAGAAAGCGTTGACCCTGAAGTTCCATTAAAAGGGAGAGCTGTTGCATTTGCTGGTGATAATCCGTTAGCATTTAGCAAGAATACAGGAACAATCTGATAGGGTCCTGTATCGTTACCTACCTGTGCATAACTAGCTCTGATTTTACCAAATGATAATACATTCGACTGTAGATTAAACGCATCAGTAAATATAAAAGAAGTACTTACTGCTGGGTAGAAGAAACTTCTGTTATCTTCTGGAAGCGTGGATGACCAGTCATTTCTGGCTGTAATGTTTAAGAAAGCAAAATCCTTATAACCAAACTGTAAATCCGTGTACGCACCAACGAGTCTTCTTTGTGAGTATATTCCACCTGATGGTACAACTGAATTCGTGTTATCAATATCATTAATAAAGAAATCAACATAACCAATACCAGTATATATCTGTGTTTCACCTGTTCGTTGATTAATATTATGACCTAAAATACCTCGGAAACTAAAATCTTCATTGATGTCTTTAGTCACAGTTAATAACAAGTTTGACTCAACTTCTTGAAAACGATCATACGCATTAGCAATCTGACCTGACCCTCCTGCTCCTCTTGAGCCCGGACGGAAGTAATCTATACTCTCCTGGTTATAACCATTCACACCTAGACGATAAGATAGATTAATCCAATCTAAGATGTCGTAGCCAACATTAAATGCCGCTACATAACGATCTGTTTGAGCTTCAATACCTGCATTCTGCACAGACCACAATGGGTTATCTGCCTGAGCAGCTCCCACCATAAACTGAGAACTATTGTTTAAAGGATTTTGGAATGGCTGGCCATGTAAATCCCAGTTTCTTCCTAAATACAATGTTCTGGCAAACGCAGAACCGTTTCCAATAGCATTTGCTGCTCCACCTTGGAATGACTTTTGAACAGAATTCGTATACTGTAAGTTTGCTCCTACGTTGAACTTGTTGTCTAGCTGAGTCTGACCTCCTAAACTAATGTTAGTTCTGTTAAACTCAGTATTTGGTACAATACCTTCTTGCTTCGTTCTTGAAATAACGAGCGTACTTACCGCTTTCTCATTTCCTCCAGAAATAGATATGGAGTTATCAAATACTCTTCCTGTCTGGAAAAAGTCTTTTACGTTATCTGGATAAGCCTGATAAGGAACGGTAGTTCCCCAAAACTCCTCAAAGCCTATTACTCCATCATACCAATGAGGTATAGTTGTTCTCGTTGCGTATGGTTTGGTGCCCACAAAAGGTTCTCCCCATGAACCGTTTACTTGTCCATAATTGAAATTAGTTCCTGTTCCATATGTATTTTGGTAGTCAGGTAGGTTGGCTACTTCTTCAATAGCAAAGTTAGAGCTTAATGAAATCTCTAATCCTTTTCTTCCTGCACCTGCACTACCTGATTTTGTGGTAATCACAATAACACCATTCGCTGCTCTTGCTCCATAAAGTGCTGCTGCTGCCGCTCCTTTTAGCACGTTCATAGACTCAATGTTGTTTGGGTCTAAATCCTGGAAACGGCTACCTGAAGCTCCTCCTCCAGTTAACTGATCGTTGTTAAATCCTGGACCAGCAGTATTTGTATTATTGTTATAAGGTATACCATCTACAACAAATAATGGCTGGTTGTTTCCTAATAGCGAAGAGTTACCTCTAATAGTAATTCTAGTAGCACTACCAGGAGCACTACTCGATCCTCCAATATTAACACCCGCTACTTTTCCTTGCATAGCACGTAGTGGATCTGGCTCAGAAACTCCCGATACTTTATCCCCTCCTACTCTTTCTACACCATAACCTAATGCTTTTGCTTCTCTTTGGATACCTACCGCTGTTACTACAACTTCTGAAAGCTGTTGAACATCCGGTGACATCTGAATATCAATTACTGATCGGTTACCAATAGCTACTTCTTCAGTCGCCAATCCTATAAATGAAAATACTAAAGTACCACCATCAGAAGGTACACTTAACTTAAAGTTACCATCAATGTCAGTAACGGTACCTGTGGTTGTACCTTTGAGTACAACGTTAACACCAGGTAGAGATGAACCATCCTCGATGGAGGTGATTTTTCCCGACACAGTGCGCTCTTGAGCCCACGAATCGCTGAATGCGAATGCGAACATCAACATAAATGCAAAAAGTAAATACTTCTTCATACTGTAATGTTTAGGTTAAAAATTAATTATGAATTGAGGCTACTTACCTCATTAATCTTCAAATATTGTGATTAAAAGAAAGGAATGAATCAATCAAAATGGTTGATACATTATTGAATTAATATTATTTTTAATAGGACTTATTATGTATATAATATTGAAAGGGGGAATGTGTCCAAGCAATTCATCCCCCAGTTTATTATGTTGTTGAGTAAACAAAAGAAATCCGCCACAATGATCTAGAATGGCTAAATCAACATTTCATTGGTAAAGTTTAAATATATTTCTTCTGTCTTGCGATGGTCAAAGCATCTGATTTATTTTGCGCATTCAGTTTCCAGTAAACATGATTAAGGTGTGTCTTAACTGTTGCTACACTAATTTTTAGATTTTTAGAGATTGACATGTATGTCATTCCAGATGCCAATTGTTCTAGCACCTCTTTTTCTCTAAAAGTCAATGGTGAATTGTGATCTTTATTCAAAGATTTGATCAATGCTTGAGCAACATTATCACCAATATGATATTTGCCTTGAAGTATTAACTCAATACTATTTAAAAATTCTCTTGGCCCACTACTTTTTGAAATAAAACCAGATACATCGAAAGAAAAAACTTCTTGAATAAAATCACCATCAATATGGTTAGTATTGATAACAATCTTAACCTTAGGCATAATCTTTCTAATTTTTTGAATCTCACTTGCAAAATTATCTGGATTAGGATCTATAATTATAAGATCCGGTTTATAGCGTTTTATTGAGCGAATTGCTTTACCTACATCTTCATATGTATCTAGTAAAAAGTATCTCGTTACTGATGATATTAAGAGATTATAGAGTTTGTTAAATTCTTGATCTGAATCTATTAGTAATATCTTGTATTTATCTAATTCAGAATTATTTCTCGCTCTTATTATTTTATTCAGATTAACTGCTGTGTCATTCATTATTGGCCTCCTTTCTATTTTTTTGTGAGACCTAAGTGTAAATGACTATCTGAGTAAGTAGGTTCTTCAACATGTATTTGAACCTTTTATGCTGGTAAATAAGACAAAAAATATAGCACGCTCTGAATTTTCAATCATAAGACAATGAGATTAGACTTTTATCTTATTGTTCAAGGATGTTAGCGATTAACAAGTTTTTAGAGAAGTACTCTGCTTAAGTTAAAATGAGAGTAGGTGATACTGGTGACTATACTAGAAATGATGGAAAATTTGGTTAGGTAATTATGGCATGAACAATTGAACAGCATCAAGTGTATTTCCTGTAACCATTAATTCATAAAGTCAAAATGAGATTTACCTCATTCTAACCGACAATCACATAACTAATGTATTTGATGGCTACTTAAATAACTGCGTAGCCAAATTTTACTTAGACGATTGGGTCAAATTATCATAACTGTCAAAGTTGATCAAAATAGATGAACATGTATCTTTCGCAACTATACTACTCAATGTTTAGTGCTACAATATCCGATATTCTAGTGTTTAACATAGTTTGATTTAATTTTTAAATTTTCCAATATTATTGTTTTGAATGTGATTTTCTTTACATTCTAATCATAATAAAAAAGGGAGTATTATACTCCCTTTCCATGCCTTAATACTATAGTAGAAAGACACTAAACTATATTTAACTCTAACCCATTGAAACAATTAAGAAAGTTCTTACTACTTAGTTAATCTTCAATAAGTCATAGGTGATTTTAGCCCTTGGAACATTAAGAAAGGTATTTAAATATATAATAGTACTTTTTAAGAAGTGGGTAATTCCAATTCAAATTACCAAACCACACCCTCAATCGAGGTAATCAATCAATGAGGTTATATTTACTTTATATATATTCATTAACCCATTATGGATTTGATTGTAACTATCCACTAATTCATCATAATCAGAATATTTTATTGACTGCTCATCACTGTTTAGCCTATCACTCGAAAAATATAAAACATTACCTCTTGGGTCAAAAATTGGGTCAGAGTCCATACTGACAGAATTAACCTTAGGTCCTAAGTTGATTCCAGCACCCCATTTACCATTCACTTGTCGCTTAAAAATGTATAGGTCATAGTGGCCATATCCACCTTCTCTTTGGCTTGTAAGAATTAAAAACTTACCATCTGGACTTATTTCAGGATCTGCATCACTATATAAAGTATTAAGTTCATCAACTAGTATTGGTACTGAATACTTCCCTTTATGTAATGTAGACATAAAAATATCTCCATTTTTTGACTCTGGTCTGGACCAGGATACGAAATGAATTGTACCTTCAGAATCCATTGTTGGGTACACTATTTCATATTTATCATTAATCCCACCTTCTAGAAGCCTTGGTTTAGACCATTCATTTTCAATCCTATCAACATACCAAATATTACTGTTCCCATAGGAAGGGTTTTGGGTTGGTCTTGTTGATGTAAAATATAGCCTATTTCCATCTTTAGAAAAATATGGATTAGTGTCTGGGTATTGCCCAGAAAAGGGAGCAACTTTCGGTTTAGACCAATACCCATCATTCCAATCACAATAGACTATGACAGTTCTTCTAAATCCAGTTATCCCTTTAACAAAAAACAATTGACTCCTATCTGGAGAAATCGAAGTGCCAAACTCAAAACCGCCAGTAGAAATTGTGCCAGGTTGAACAAGTTCCACTTTCAATTCATTAAGTACCGCTTTTAATTTTTCATTTTCTTGGGCGGATACTTCTCTTAATGAACCTGAACATATAAGAAAAAAAGAAATAATAATTAGCGTTCTCATCTTAAAATCGGTTAACTGGATTGTCTCAATAATCTATAACTATATACTGCCTTTAACAAGTCACAAATATTCGTAATTTCCGAGCACTAGAAGTTCGATTAACTGTTTCGAAACTCATATATCAACCTATACTGATAATTTAAATGTTGAATGTTAATGCTATATGAATTTGAAAAATTTAAAACTCATATTTAAAAAGAATCCAGGTTTCCATTTAATTGATATTACCGGTCTTTCTTTTGGCATATCATTATTCTTAGTACTGATAACATATTCAGCTTACGAATTAAGCTTCGATAAATATCATAAGAATTCTGATCGGATTTTTAGAATTCACAGAATGGCAACGATGGCCACACCACTTACGGCACACCCATATGCAGAAGCATTAAAATCAGAATATCCTGAAATTGAAAATGCCGTTCGGTTTCATTTTAGAAATGTAAATATTGTATCTCAAGCTAATGAAAGAACGGTTGAGAGAGTCTCTTTTGTTGATCCATCAATGTTTAAGGTTTTTTCTTGGAAGCTGCTTTATGGAGTAAAGGACAATTCTTTGAGAGACCCTAATCAAATTGTATTAACAATCGATGAAGCTAGAAAACAATTTGGTCGCAAGCCTTATGACGACATTATTAATTCATCGATTGAAATTGAAATTGATAATACTAGTATAATATGCGAAATAGTAGGGATCGTAGACAACATTCCTAAGAAGTCACATTTTTCAACTAAAATATTTGTTTCATATGAGACACTTAAGAACATATACAATGAGGATTATAACAATTGGTTTTTCAATAGCACATATACTTATGTTCTTCTTAATAAACATGAAAATAAAGAGCTAATTGAATCAAAACTTCCGAAGTTCTTATCAAAATATCTGGGAGATAAGATTCAAAACCAAAAAGGAAATAAAAATAATGTTTACAACCAATATAAGCTTTGGTTATTTCCGTTAGAGGACATTCATCTTCATTCAAATTTAGGTTATGAAATTCAACCTAATTCAGACTTTAATGTCCTAATTATATTGTGCTGTGCTGCTTTATTAGTTCTGTTAATAGCCTTATTCAATCATACCAACTTGAATATTTCATTATTTGAAACACGAAAAAAAGAACTAATAATTAAAAAAATATTAGGCGCTGACAAACAGAGACTATTTTTAGAAACCTCCTCTCTATCTGTATTTAAGATAATGCTAGCTATTTCAATTTCAATTGGAATAGTTGTATTCTTAGACAATACACTATATGAGTACTTTCAAATTTCAATCACAGAAGAATTAGCTGCTAATCATTATTTAATATTCATTTTAGCAGTCATATTCTCAACGGCTATTATTTTTTGTAGTGTCTACCCCACTTTAAAATTAAGTAGAATTAAAACTTCAGAGATATCAAAATTTGGTGCGAGTAGTAACAAATCGTCTAATTTAAAATATACTTTTCTAATAGCCCTACAGCTTATTACTTCAGTATTATTAATAGCATTTTTTATTACTATTAATCAACAATTAGATTACATGCAAAAAAAGAACCTTGGATTTGGCAAGTTACATAAGCTTGTGATTGAACATAATAATCCCGACTTAATTGATAAGAAAAACTTTATCAAATCAAAGCTAGTGAGTTTTAAAGGAGTTAATCAGGTATCATTCGCTTCTACTAGTCTATGTGACCCATATTACTCAAAACAAGGATTCTTTAATCCCAAAACTATGACAAGTGATGACTTCATTGGTACATATTTAATACCGATTGATGAAGACTTTATAAGTACCATGCAAATGACTCTTATCGCTGGAAACAATTTCATATCAAATGAGAGTGATTTGAAAAATAATGGCATTATATTGAATGAAACAGCAATTCGGCAATTCGGCTTTAAAACTCCTTCTGATGCACTTCGGGCTAATTTGAATCAAATAGTTGATTATCGAACTGGCGAATCAATAACTAAGGAAATAATCGGTGTAGTTAAGGATTTTCATTTTCAATCATTGCATGAAAGTATTAAACCTGCAATTTTAATATTTAACCCAAATTTATTCTCCAAAATAATAATAGATCTAGTTGCAACAGAATCATTAAAAGTAGAAGAAATAATATCTGAGATTAAGCAAATTTCATCACATACTAACTTAGATTATTATTTTATTGATCAGCAACTTGAAAGCATTTACAATTCAGAATATAATACACGGTTCGCGGTGTTCAACTTTAGTTTAGTTGGATCAATTCTGGCAATCTTTGGTGTTATTACTCTATCTATATTTACGTTAAATCAAAAACGAAAAGAGTTTAGCATAAGAAAAACATTGGGTGCTTCCAACCTTCAACTTTTTAATAGTTGTGCTTTATTCTTTTTAAAACCACTATTACTTACAATTCCCTTTTCTATGCTTATCATTCATCTTTTAATGAACAATTGGATGAATCAGTTTGAATACAAACCACAAGTTACTATGGCAATATTTTTAATTCCAATTGGAATAGTTGGAGTTTTAATTATTGTCGCAACATCAATCCAAACATTAAATGCAATTAAAAAGAATCCTATCGAATGGATAAGACAGCCCTGAAAAACCATTATAACTAAATTTTGAAAAGAAAAACAACTCATAAATAAGCTAGAGCGTAATTTATTCATTTTTGATCATTGACCTGCTTCATATACTTTGTATAGTCAGCATAATCTATGTGACTAACAATTTCATTATCACTGTTAAATTTTAAAATGGTTGTCATAGGAATATCGATTGAGATTAATCCTTCTTTGTTTGACCCAAAATACTTGGCCTTTATGTCACTTTTAAAGTTCAAATTAAGAATTGCCAGGTTACCAACGTAGGATTCTCTGATTATATCAATTTTAACTTTGACGAAGTCATCACCCATATTCTTTGTGAAATATTCTTTGATTTGATCTCTTCCTTTCATAGGATCGCCAGACATACCAAAAACAACAGTTGTCGGATCTTGAAACTCAGCATCTGTAGAAAATAAAGAGAACATTTTCTCAAAATCCCTATTTTCATAATGCTTTATGAAATTATGTGTAACGTCTTTAATCTGCTGTGACAAAACGGGTGAGATTGACAGACCTAATAATAACGTAAATAATATAATCTTTTTCATATCTGATATCAATTAATCGTTTGTTTTTTTAAATATTATCCCCTTCGGTAGCATCGGCTCAAAGGGCGCTGAAATATAATCGATTCTATTTTCTGTATTAAAATGAAATGTAATAGGGAAGTTTCTACCCGGGTATTTGACCATAAAATTTTCTTTAGATAGAGGTTGCAAATCAAAACCTGATGAACCGTTAAAGTTAATTTCAAAAGAGTCTTTCTCTCGAACAATAATTTCAATGGTTCCATAAGCTTTATTGACAAAAGATCCGGCATAAAGTGTTGGTTCAGAAAAAATTACCTGTTGCTTTTCTGTACCGTTCTTAGTGTTATTTGCAGTTTTGGTTGAAGGTCGTGAAAGTGAAGTCTTAATAATACCATCCCAATCTTTCTTATTTTCGTTTTCCAGCAAGTGGTCGAGTATATAATTTCTAATTATAGGTAATGCCCTACAGTTATCTTGATTTGAAATGATTGCTATTCCTATGCCATCATCAGGAATCATGCTTATCAATGAAGTAAAGCCCCTTATATTACCACCATGCAGCACAATTTTCTTATTAAGGTATTCTGAAATAAACCAACCAAATCCATATGAGAGAGGTTTTGATTGATTTTCTAACATCATAATAGAGTTCCATCCTTCAGGTACTGAAATTTGTTTTCTAATTGATTCTTGAAATAATTCTTCGTTAATGAGTTGCACACGCTTGCCTTCATCAAGAATAAATTCTAAGAATTTGGACAAATCATGAATTGAAGTAATTACACCACCTGCTGGTGCTATAGCCTGAATCAAATGATTGGGTACAGGGTTATCATTCATAAATCCTAATGAGTAAAGCTCTTTATTATCTATTTCATTAGATGAAGTATATGTGCTTGGCATATTTAATGGCACCAATACCTCATTCTTAAAAAATTCTTCCCATGTTTGATCAGTTATCTCACCACATAAATATCCGGCTAACATGTACATCATATTTTGATATTGAAAAGCTGATGAATATGGAATGTTAGGCTCTAAGTACCTCAACTTATTCACTAATTGTTCTCGCGTATCTGTTGTTGTAAACCAAAGTGCATCGTGCCCGGGAAGCCCTGTTTTATGAGATAAAATTGACCTGAGGTTTATTTTTCTTGAAGCAATAGAATCAAAAAGTTGAAAATTTGGAAGGTATTGCTGTATAGGGCTATCTAAACTCAATTTACCTTCAGTTACAAGCTTTAACACACCTAATACCATAAGTGGTTTAGTAGCAGATCCTATCATAAATAAAGTACTGTCACTAACTTTATTGTTAGATTTTTTGTCAGAGAAGCCAAATCCCTTTTTATATAAGATTTTCCCTTCTCTTACTATACAAACTGCCAAGCCTTTTATCTTCCAATCAGCCATCGTTTTGTACACTACAGAATCCAGATTACTGGTTAAGCCGTGTCCTTCAATTGAGTAACAATGAGTACTGATTGAAATGAGAAAGATTAATAAAATTTGATTCAAACGCATTTTTCATGTATTAATGAAAATAAGCTTGCATAAAAAACAATGCAAGCCTATTTCAAACCCAAGCCAATTTAATTATGAAATTGACATCACAAATGTGAGATATGTAAAGGCTAAAAAAGTTCTAAAAGAGCAAACAGAACTTAAACAAAAAACTGTGTAATACGGACGAATCAATTAGGGCTTTTCAGCACATCAATAAATAATACTGATTGTTGATTCATTTGGTTCTATAGTCTATTCAAGTACCAGAATTGCACAAAATAATATATTCTTTGCTGACTTTATAATTGTAATTTTATGGAGCGTCTGAATCACTTATCAGAGTCTAGTTTAGAGAATTACCAGAACCTGACTCAATCCGAATTTTACTTTTTTCATGCAGTTCTTATAATTGGTTTTTTGGTTACAATGTTTTGTATTCACAGAATTTATTTGGTACGTAACTCCTCAAAACTTAAGAAGCAGCATAAAAAAACTCTAGCCGAAGAAATAATTTGGTTATACTTTACACTATCCAATATTAATGTAATTGTTATTGGACTAGCAGTAATAACGTGTCAAGCTTTTGATATGAGTTATTTTGATTCTGTGAAATTAAATATGATAGGTATAGTAATAGTGTTACTACAGGTATCTGTGGCCTTTATCTTTATTTGCTTTCTTTTTTTACCTATTGTATTTAAATACAAACTATTTAATAAGATCAGCCGAATTCATTTCTATTTTTTTTGTTCGGCATATACACCTACGTGTATAAGTTTTTATGTCTTTGGGATCCTTTAAGTTAATGTAGCTAATCTATTCTAATTGATTCAATAGGATTACTTCTGGCTGCCTTTATCGATTGATAGCTGACCACTAAAATAGTAATTACTGATACCAAAACTGCGGGAATAATAAAATGGAGATAGCTAATATGGATATGATAACTGAATTGAGTTAACCACTCTTTCATAACTAAATAGACAATAGGCGAAACAAGCAGAATAGACATTAAACATTGAAAAACAATAGTTCTGTAAAATCTAAAAAGAATGTTCAAGGTGGTTGCCCCTAGCACTTTTCGAATACCAATTTCTCTTTGCTTTTGCCTCAAATTGTAAGATAAAATACCAAAAGTTCCCAAACAGCATATTATTACTGCTATTGCTGCCAGATAATCGATTATTTGAGCCAAGTTGGCTTCTGCTGAATAAGTCGCATCTAGCGTGTCATCCAAAAAATTATATTCAAAAACCTTCTCTGGAAATAATTGATTCCAATGGCTTTTTAAATGTTCAATTGTTCCTGGGATTTCTTCTGAGCTAATTTTTACCGAGATTAACTGAAACCCTTGAGGCCTCATTTCCATAATTACACCATCTAGCTCATTTTCTAAGGAGGAGAAATAAAAATCTTTCATTACACCAATTACATTTCCTATTTTACCCTCCAAATTTATTTGCTTGCCTAATGCATCCTCAGGAGATTTCCAGTTATAATTATTGACAGCTGTCTCATTAATAATAAATGAACCAGATATATCAGAAGGATGGTCATCAATGAAATTTCTACCTGCTACTAATTTGATATTGTATGTGTCGATAAAGTCATTATCAATAGAATAAACTGCACCGAACATGTTGTCCTCTCGAGTAAAGCCATCAGGAATAATTCCTCTATATATGGTGCCCATGCCCGGAGCTCCGCTTGACAAACTTGTAGTTATAACTTTTGGGTTCTTAGATATTTCATTTTGAAACCTTTCTATCTTTTGATAAAAATCTGCCCCGTTTCCACCAAATAAGTTATGAGTATTTTGGCTAAACATAGGAATATTAAGAATTGCATCTTTTTCAAACCCAAGTGGCATATTTCTTAAGTATCGAGTTTGGTTGTTAATAACATAGGCTCCGGAAATCAGCCCAACTGATATCATAAATTGGAATATCAATAAGGCGTTTTTAAATACTAGATTAGATTTTGATTTGGTAGAACTTAGTCCCTTTAATGAAGGTATTAATCTAAACCTGGAAATAACGAACGATGGATAACCACCAGCTAGCAACCCCGTTATAATGACTATAAATAAATAACCGATTGTGGTGTCTGCTTCTATCAGGTGATAGAAGGTCAAGGACTTTTGAGTAAGTGAATTAACTACATCAAGGAGAAAAAAGTAACTTATTACATAGGATAAGAGCCATGAAACTATGCATATCATCAATGATTCGATAAGAAACTGGAATGCTAAACTCTTTTTATCTGCTCCGAATACCTTCCTCAAACCAATTTCCTTTATTCTTTTGAAAGATTGAGCAGTAGTTAGGTTTATAAAATTTACAATTGCCATTAGTAAGGTAAGTATAGCAATACCTATAAAGGCATAATTAAACTCCAAACTTGATGTTGGTTCGACTTGGGCAATTAATTCTGATTTTAAATGAATATCTTTAACTGGCTCCAAAACAAACTCTTGACCAACTTGAAAAACACCAGTTATTTTTTCTTCAGTGAATTGAAGCATTCGTTTGTTAAAAGACTCAACAGTTGCTCCTGGCTTAAGTAAGACATATGTATAAGAATGACTTATTATAAAATTAATTGCTAGGCGCTCTCTCATGCGCTGAGATCGTGCCTCCGGTTCAATCATAAACATAGTTTCATATGGCAAAAGTATGTTAAAGTGTATGTGTGAATTATCTGGAAAGTCATTAAATACCCCAGCAACCATAAAGTCATACTCTCCTTCAAGATTGATTGTTTTACCTATTGGATTTTCATTACCAAAATATCTCTCAGCTACTTGTTGATTTATGTAGATAGATTTGTTGTCAGTTAAAAATCCCGACTTACTACCAGCTAGTAATTCAAAATTAAAAATCTTCCTAATTGAAGAATCAGCGAAAAATACTCTTGTCTCTTCAAACCCTTTTTCTTCATCTTCAGCATCAACAATTCTTGTGCTAACATTTCTACCATACAGTCTGCCTGATAATTCTACCTCAGGAAAATATTCAACAAGTAGAGGTGATATAGGAGGTGGCGTTTGAGCTAATTTGAAATCATTGGGTCCATTATATTGTAATCTAAAAAGTCTGTTTGAGTTAGGATGAAAGCTATCATAACTAAACTCATCAACGACAAAACAGATAGTAAGCAAGCTTATAGATAAGCCCATCGTTAGTCCGATGAGATTAATTAATAAGTAGCCCTTTGATTTATTGAAGGTTCTAAGCGCAACAAGTAAGTAGTTCTTTATCATTCTGCAAACTACCTTAGGTTCATAATCTCCTAAGTTTCAATATTAATTATAGAACCTTTTCACAGGTTTATGAACAATTTGACTTGTTATCTAAATAAAAAAAAGACTAGTAAACGAAGTACTAGTCTTTTCCAACTCAAAAACCCATGC
>NZ_JAVJUY010000379.1:0-6214 GCF_040220315.1 Fulvivirga sp. | reverse complement strand
TATCCACTGGATCTACTGCACAGGTAGTTGATAGTTTCCTACCACTTAGGACGTCAGTGTGATGTGCTACCTCATCCGACTTGTACAGCCTCTGTATCCAGTTCCTGTTCGTTGGAACCGGGGTTTGCAGTTCGGAACGATGCTGTACCGATGCGTCAACACTCACTTCCTTCAGTGTAAACCTCACGGTAAACCACCATGCGACTTGCTAGTGTTTCGGGACACGACTCCCGCACACTAGGGACTTACACCCTCTGGAATAATTTGGTATCTTAGATACCAGATGCCCATGCTGGGCACACACAAGCGCTATAGTGCATACCCTTCGGGATACGCACCATAGCCAAACCGTTGTGGGTAATTTGTAGGAGTTACCAATTTTTGGTATTTTTGTATAAACACAATACTTATGAGCAAAAATACATCTGTTTCACTCGGCAATTATTTCGACCAATTTGTACATGGACAAGTTTCAGAAGGTCGCTATAAAAATGTAAGTGAAGTTATTAGGGCTGGACTTAGACTTCTTGAATCTGAGGAGAATAAAACTATTGCTTTAAAAAAAGCTATCCAGGAAGGACTTGATAGTGGAATCGCTCACGAATTTGACCCAATAAAGAATTTGCAAGAATTAAAGGCAAGTAAAAAAGCGAATGGTTAAATATCAATTAACCAAGAAAGCTGTCCAAGACCTGAATAGAATTTGGAATTACACTTATGAAACTTGGTCAGAGGATCAAGCTGACGAATATTACAAAATGCTACTTTCAAGGTGTAATGATGCAGCAAAGAAACCAAGTATAGGGAGAAAATACCCTCAAGTTAAGGACGGACTCCTAGGAATTATAGCAAACAAACACTTAATATTCTACAGACAGCTAACCTCTCACACCATCGAAATCATAAGAATTCTACATGGAAGAATGGACTTAAATAGTAGACTTGAGGAGTAAAAAACTACCCACAACATAGCATAAGAGCGCATTTGAACTTCACCATGCGAAGTCCTTAAATGCTTTGGTGCGGCTGGACCGCACGTTTTGGGTTGGCAATTCAGTTAAAACAAACAAGTTGTTAACTTCTAATCGCAATCACAGGATCTAACCTGGCAGCCAATGCTGCTGGTACAATACCTGAGACAGTACCAATTATAGCAGACACTCCTAAGCCAAGTACAATATTTTTAACGGTAAGAGTCACTTCTAAGGATCCCATAGGTATGAATGTGATTAATAAAACCAAGAGTAGCCCCCCTAAGCCACCAATTACACTTAAAAATACTGCTTCGAATAAAAACTGAAAGAGTATGAAGTAGTTCTTCGCCCCCATTGATTTTTGGATACCAATGATGTGGGTACGTTCTTTCACTGAAACGAACATAATATTCGCAATTCCAAACCCACCCACAAGTATTGAAAAGCCCCCGATTATCCAGCCCGCTATGCCAAAAACATCAAAAACACTTCCTATCACATTGGCAATAGCTTCGGGCCTGTTAAGTGCAAAGTTATCATCTTCTTTCGGTCGCAGCCCTCTTCTCGTCCTAAGCATTCCTGTTAACTCACCCTCTAACTCAACTAATCCAATGTCGGAATCCAGACCCTTCACAGCAATCCTGCTGCCGAGTTCATTATAATTTCCTGTTCCTGTTGTGTACATCGTTCTAAAAGCATCGTAAGGTATCAGACAGTAACTGTCTTTGCTCTCAAAGCCTAGAAAGCTTTCACCTTCACGTTTTAATGTGCCTATAACATAATGCTTTTTATTGTTGATCTTTATTTCTTTCCCTATTGGATTCTCATTATTCGGAAAAAGGGCATCCACAATATCATCTCCAATAATGGCAACATTTCTTCCGGCTGCAATCTCATTCTGACTAAAATAACGGCCTTTTACAATATCCAATTCGGCAATATCTTTGTAGCCGTAACTGCCCCCGGTTAATTCTGTCTCATTATAACTACTACTGCCTCTTTTTACAACCACATTCCCTTTATCAGCTGAGATAGCTATCGATGATCGTTTTTCCAGGTTTGCTTCAAGAAATTTAAACTCCCGATAACTGGGATTTGGCCTTTTCCAAAAATCCCACCAGCGATACTCACCATTGGAATCTGCAGTAAATGGCCACTTATTAACATAAATTACGCCAGAGCCTAAAAAATCAAAACTTTGCTTTACATTCTTTTCCAAAGAATCTACAATAGTGAAAACCGAAATTATAGCGAAAATACCTACAGTTACTCCCAACAGGGATAGTGTGGTACGTAATAAATTCATTTTCAATGCATTCCATGCAAATCGAAAACTTTCTAATATCAATCGGAATACTTGCAAATTGGTAGCTATGAGTTTTTAAAAGTATTTAGGAATAATCTCTCAAATGTCGTGGATATAATTATCTTTGCGTCCTATTTTTAGAGATTGACTCCAAATTAATTTAATACCGTAATATTAAATATGAAATTATCAGAATTCAAGTTCGACCTACCCACTGGCTTAATAGCATTATATCCGGCAGAAAACAGAGATGAATCTCGCTTGATGGTGATCGACCGCAAGTCGGGCAAGATAGAACACAAGGTTTTTAAAGACGTTATCAACTACTTTGAAGAAGGTGATGTTATGGTAAATAATGATACCATGGTATTCCCTGCAAGATTGTATGGTAACAAAGAAAAAACGGGGGCCAAAATTGAGGTCTTCCTTTTAAGAGAACTTAACCAGGAAATGCATCTCTGGGATGTATTAGTTGATCCGGCAAGAAAAATTCGTGTTGGCAACAAACTTTACTTTGGTGAAGGGGATTTGGTAGCAGAAGTAATCGACAATACAACCTCCAGAGGAAGAACTATCCGATTTCTATTCGATGGTACAGACGAAGAGTTTTATAAAACCATTGAAGATTTAGGCGAAACACCGCTGCCAAAATACATCAAACGAGAAGCAGAAGACTCCGACAAAGAGCGTTTTCAGACGATATATGCAAAACATAAAGGTGCTGTTGCGGCACCTACAGCAGGTTTGCACTTTACTCCTCAGTTATTAAAGAGATTAGAAATTTTGGGAGTGGATATGGCCAGCATTACACTTCATATTGGTCTGGGCACATTCAGACCGGTGGACGTAGAGGATTTGACCAAGCACAAAATGGACTCTGAGAACTTTCGTGTAGCGCAACCTACGGTTGATATTGTAAACAATGCAATTAACAAGAAGAAAAAGGTTTGTGCTATTGGTACCACCGTAATGCGCTCTTTAGAATCAGCAGTATCAGCAAGCGACCGATTAAAACCAAAAGAAGGCTGGACAGATAAGTTTATCTTCCCTCCATACGAGTTCAAGATTTGTAGTGCCATGATTACAAACTTCCACATGCCTGAGTCAACATTATTAATGATGGCTAGTGCATTTGGAGGTTATGAATTAATAAGAGAAGCGTATGAAGTTGCCAAGAAGGAAAAATACAGATTCCTTACATATGGTGACGCCATGTTGATTATATGAGCATAGCAATAGAGAAGTCATTCTGACAAAGGAAGAATCTTACTAAGTTTATGTTACCAAATTAATTTAGTAGGTTCCTTCGTTTAACTTAGGATGACTTTTTTTTGTGCATAAATGAAAGAATACGCGATTATAGTAGCGGGTGGCAAAGGAACCCGAATGAAGCAAACCATTTCTAAGCAATTCATTGAGCTTAATGGGCTTCCTATTCTAATGCATACTATCAACGCATTCAAATCCTATTCCAATGATGTGGAGATTATTCTTGTTCTCCCGAAAGATGAAATAGCCATTTGGGAAGAATTGTGCAGAAAGTTCAATTATACCACCGAAGTGAAAGTAACCACAGGTGGCGATACCAGATTTCAGTCGGTAAAAAATGGTTTGAATGTTATTTCTGATCAAAAAGGCATGGTTGCGATACACGATGGAGTGAGGCCATTGGTTGGTAAAGACATCATTGGGGCATCTTATCGGTTGGCGGCCGTTCATAAAAGCGCAGTGGCTGCAGTAAGGCTAAAAGAATCAATTCGAATAACAGATCAGGATACAACAAAGGCGGTTGATCGTTCTGACTTTCGGATGATTCAAACTCCACAAACATTTGATTTGGCTTTAATTAAAAAGGCTTATGAAATTAAGGAAGAACCAAGTTTAACGGATGATGCAAGTGTAGCCGAGCGAAGTGGCCATAAAATTTCGCTTTTTGAAGGTAGCTATTCCAATATAAAGATTACCACACCAGAAGATTTGATTATTGCCGAAGCCTTAATCAACAATCAATCATAAAAAAAGCTGTCCGCACAGACAGCCTCTTTAGTTTCATTTAGTATTCATCTTCGTTGAAGAAGAAGTCCTCTTTTGTTGGATAATCCGGCCAGATTTCCTCAATATTTTCAAATGGTTGCCCATCGTCTTCTAATTCTTGCAGGTTTTCAACAACCTCCAAAGGAGCTCCGGTACGAATTGAGTAGTCTATCAATTCATCTTTTGTTGCCGGCCATGGTGCATCTTCAAGGTACGATGCTAATTCTAGTGTCCAATACATAGTTTAATCCTCCTGATTAAAGCCTTTAAAATTTTTTGCAAAAGTAAAATTTTAAAGGACAATTCAAACTTTATATCAATTTATTTCAATCGTCACGCTTTCGCTTATTTTTCTGACCAACGCACGACCATTTCTAAAAGTTTAATATAATTAGTTTTTTTTCTTATCAAATATATTCACCACATAATTCATGCATTGTTATTCAAAACGATAAATTTGTTCCAATACTCTATATCACGATCAGCTTGGCGAAACGTGAGTAGCAGACTTCGACCCGCCTCTATCGGGCAGGCTAGCTCAGTCTGATAAAACATATTAAAGAAATAAACCCATGAGTGACGAAAAAATAATTTTTTCAATGGCGGGAGTAAACAAGGTCTATCCGCCTAATAAACAAGTACTTAAGAACATTTATCTCTCATTTTTCTATGGCGCCAAAATTGGCGTGCTAGGTTTGAACGGCTCAGGAAAATCATCCCTACTTAGAATCATTGCAGGTATTGATAAAGATTATCAGGGCGAGGTAGTTTTTGATGGTTCATTTACCGTAGGCTTATTGGAGCAAGAGCCACAACTAGATAAATCTAAAACTGTTAAAGATGTGGTAGAAGAAGGTGCTGCAAAAACAGTGGCTCTATTGAAGGAGTTCGAAGAAATCAATGAGAAATTCGCTGACCCCGATATTCTGGAGAACCCTGATAAAATGGAAAAGCTTATTGAACGACAGGGCGAGGTTCAAGAAAAGCTAGACCAGCTAAATGCCTGGGAACTCGATAGTAAATTGGAAAGAGCGATGGATGCGTTAAGAACACCTCCGGGGGATGCTAAAATTG
Organism: Fulvivirga sp.; assembly: GCF_040220315.1. Lineage (GTDB taxonomy): Bacteria > Bacteroidota > Bacteroidia > Cytophagales > Cyclobacteriaceae > Fulvivirga. The sequence goes on along the minus strand of NZ_JAVJUY010000379.1, from coordinate 826 downwards.
AACATCTTTCCGGTGGTGAAAAAAGAAGAGTGGCTTTGTGCCGATTATTACTTCAAGAACCTGATGTTCTCTTACTTGATGAACCAACTAACCATCTTGATGCAGAATCAGTACACTGGCTGGAGCAACACCTAAGACAATATGCAGGAACTGTTATTGCAGTAACACACGACCGTTACTTCTTAGATAATGTTGCCGGTTGGATCTTGGAGCTGGACAGAGGCGAAGGTATTCCATGGAAGGGAAATTACTCATCGTGGTTAGATCAAAAACAAAAACGATTATCTCAGGAAGAGAAAACAGAATCCAAAAGACAAAAGACGCTTGCCCGTGAGCTGGAATGGGCACGAATGTCACCGAAAGGCAGGCATGCCAAAGCAAAAGCGCGTTTGAGTGCGTATGATAAGTTATTAAGTCAGGAAACCAAAGAACGCGAAGAAAAGCTGGAGCTATTTATTCCTCCTGGGCCACGTTTGGGTGATAAAGTAATAGAAGCGCATGGTGTGGCTAAAGGCTTTGGTGATAAGCTTTTGTATGAAAATTTGGATTTCTCATTACCTAAAGCTGGTATTGTAGGAATTATAGGGCCCAATGGTGCGGGTAAAACCACTTTGTTTAAAATGATTACGGGTCAGTTACAGCCGGATGCTGGAACCTTTGAAGTAGGCCCAACAGTAGAAACAGCTTATGTAGATCAGGAGCATGACGATTTAAACCCGGAACACTCTGTTTGGGAAGCCATTACCGGAGGAAATGAATTGATTGAAATGGGCGGCAAGCAAATCAACAGCCGTGCGTATGTGAGCAAATTTAATTTCAATGGTTC
>NZ_JAVJUY010000378.1:0-6919 GCF_040220315.1 Fulvivirga sp. | reverse complement strand
TTTTCTATTATGCCGACCATTCACCTGAATTAACAGAATTTCCTTCTGAATCAAACTGGATCCAAGATCCGCTACCATCAGCATTCCAATTGATGGTGTAGAATAAATCACCATCAGCGTAGTAATTAATCGAACCCGAGTTATTAGGGTTAATGATTGCATTAATTCTAAAGGCATCGTTGGCCGTTAACAGGTCAAAATACAATACCCCATTAGGGTCTTCTGACCATTCATACCTAAATACGAATTCATTTTGGTTCTGACCAGAAAAGTCGAAATACTCTAAGAAGCCTTCGCGAATCAATTTTGATTCTTGTGCACCCACTATTTTTATATAATCAGATTCTGGAGATAACTTCCAAAATAACTCAAACACATAATGTGTGGTTGTTTCTGATATCTGATAAGCTACTGAGTAATCGCCATCAGTATAAGTATATACTAAGTAATCTTCTTCTGTTCGCCCATTGTCAGAAGACTTTTTTCCTATCGGTGTTGTAGATTTTGTAGCACCCGCTGGAACATCAAATAATGATAATTGATTTGTCATGCTGTTAATTTGCTGAACATAACCAACCGCTTGTTGAGCGACAGGATCATCAGAAGACAACATAGCTGCCGGTAATTCAATGGGCGTTTCTGAAGCTGAAAAACTTAACTCAGCATTTTCTAAAGATTGTGCAGGTGTAGAATCTTCATCGTCTTTACAACTGGTTAAAGCAATAACAAATAGCAAGAAAAAATAAAATAGCTTGTTCAATTTCATAAGATTAAAATTTAATTCATTCAAATGTAATTGATTGATACTTAAATACATAAAAAGGTAAATACTTCTAAAATATCATTATAAATTCTGCGCCTTTGCCTAATTCTGATTGTACTTTTAGCGATCCTTTGTGGGCTCTCATGATCTGTCTGGATAAACTCAGCCCAATTCCGGAGCCATCTTGTTTTGTGGTGAAAAACGGGACAAAGATGTTTTCCATTGTGGCCTTGTCTATGCCGGCACCATTATCGGTAATTGTAAAAACATCGCGCCCATCGGCATTTAATATATGTTGTAGCGTAACTATGCCATCAGGTTTACCTGTTACTGCTTCTAAGGCATTTTTAAGTAAATTAATTAATACTTGTTGGATTAATTCCCTATCGATGAGTATCTCTTTTGCACTGGCAAGCACCTTAAGATGAACACTATTTGTTTTAAAAGAATCTTTCAATAAAAGTTCTACTTCATTAAAAAGCTCTCTAATATTTACCTTTTCCAGGTTAGGTGATGGTATTTTAGATAACTCTCCATACGAATTTACAAACTTCACCAGCCCTTTGCTTCGCTTTTCAACTGTCTTCAACCCTTGGATCACGTCATCAGCATCTTCATCATCCAGTGCAGTCAGCTCCTTTAAGTTGCCATTGGTATCAAGTATTAATTGATTAATTACTTCAGTAAGTGTTGAGATGGGAATTACTGAATTTTTTATTTCATGGGTTAGGACTTTAATCAGCTTTTGCCAAGATTCCAACTCTTTTTCATCCAGTTCAGAATTTATATTTTGTATTGAAACCAACTTATACATCTGGTCATTCAACTTCAATTCTTTGGCACTTACTGATAAGTTCACCAACTCATTTCCATAGTTAATTTTAATCAATGAACGATCACCACTTTCTAATTTAGTAATTAAGAAATACAATTCTTTTTCAATTGACTTTATCTGTTTTATATTCGTTAAGAAGGGTATTTTAAAAATATCTTTGGCAGCATCATTTAATAACGTTACTGAACCCGAATCTTCTACATAGCCGAGCATGGCTATGGATGAATGTGCTACAACTGCCTTTAAAAAGTGATAATTGGACTCACTAACTTTCCTGAGCTCACGCATCTTGTCTGAAATTACTGAATAGGCATGCTGGGCTTCCTTATCGAGTTTATTGGCTTTTTTTCCTGTGTAATACATCGAAAAGTCGTTCTGGCTTATACCAATTAAAAAATTGGATAAGTCTCTTTGATGTTTTTCAATGGTATGAATTAAGGAAATCAGAATTAATATGGCTGCTAAAAATAACCACAATGAAACCAGCCAGAAATAAGTTTGTGTAAGCACATAAAAACCTGCAAAAAATAATACTGAAGTGAACAGTATTTTAATGCTTATGTTTAATCTAAATGATAGCAAAGCTTTTTTTGATTAATTAAAGTGTGCTAGAAGTATCTAAAACTAATTGTTATATTGATGTTGAAACTAAACTTAAAATTTAAACAGATGAAATCATTAAGTGCAAAATTTCTATTAATACTTTGTTTGTCGGCTTTTATAATTTCCTGTGTGCAGAAGTCTGGTGAAAATGCAGACGAGACTTTGGCCGTTGACTCTACCCAGGAATATGTAGGTGAAGAAGTTACTTACTCTACTGATTCAACAACAATGAAGGGCTATTTGGCCTATGATAAAAACAGTACAGATAAAAAGCCCGGGATTTTAGTGGTTCATGAATGGTGGGGGCATAATGAATACACAAGAGAAAGGGCAGATATGCTTGCCAAACTTGGCTATGTGGCATTGGCCGTAGATATGTATGGCGATGGAAAAGTAGCTCAACATCCACAAGATGCTCAAAAATTTATGATGTCAGTATTTTCTAACATAGAAGAAGCCGAAGCTCGTTTTGACAAAGCATTGGAGTTGTTAAAATCGAATGAAAAAGTAGATGGTCAACAAATAGGAGTGATCGGCTATTGCTTTGGTGGAAGCGTTGCTTTAACAATGGCCAATATGGGGAAAGATCTTGATGCAGTAGCCGCTTTCCATAGTGGTGTTCAGTTACCAGTTATGCCCACTTCAGATATTAAGGCCAAGATATTGGTATGTAATGGCGGTGCAGATCCATTTGTTTCAGAGGAGTCTGTCGAAAATTTCAAATCGGCAATGGATAGTGTAAATGCTAGTTATAAATATATTGCCTACGATAGTGCCAAGCATGCATTTACAAGTAAAGGTGCAACAGCAATGGGCGAGAAATTTGAATTGCCACTAGAATATAACGCTGAAGCTGATGAAGCTTCTTGGGAAGAAATGAAGGCTTTATTCAGTGACGTATTTACAAAGTAAATAACAAAAACAAAGGGCACTCGCTATAGAGTGCCCTAATTATTAATAAGCCTTTCCTAATTCAATCTATACTTCTCCATTTTTCTATACAAGGTACTTCTTCCCATACCTAACTCTTTGGATGCTTTCGTTAAGTTTCCATTAAATTTATCAATAGCCTGAGTAATGAGATTCTTTTCAACCTCTTCAACATTAAGTGTGCGAGTTGTTTCAATCTCTTTATTGTCATGAAACATAAAATCTTCTGCTGTCAATTCACTGTTGGAAGTCATGATTACTGCTCTCTCCACTGCATGTTCTAACTCGCGTACATTACCAGGCCACCGATATTGTTTGAGTTTAGTGATACATTCTGAACTCAATCCGTGAACAGTTTTTTCATATTTCCTGGCATATTTAGTAATATAATAGTTAGTGAGTATGGGTATGTCGCTAATTCTCTTTCTCAATGCAGGTACATTGATTTCTATTGTATTTAATCGATATAGTAAATCCATGCGAAAATTCCCATGATCAACGGCTTCTTGTATATTTTTGTTTGTTGCAGAAACAATTCTCACATCAATTGGTAAGGGGGTTGTACTGCCAATAGGTATCACCTCTCGGTTTTGTAAGACACTTAATAATTTTGATTGCTGCCCGTCAGATATATTGCCAATCTCATCTAAAAACAGCGTGCCTTCATTAGCAATAGAAATTCGCCCAGGACGATCTTCTTTGGCATCTGTGAAGGCTCCCTTTCTATATCCGAATAATTCTGATTCAAACAGACTTGTAGCGATTGCTCCTAAATCTGCTTTTATAAATGGTTTTTTTAATCTGTTTGATTGCTCATGAATGGACTTAGCCACAAGTTCTTTGCCTGTTCCATTCTCGCCAGTAATAAGCACGTTTGCGTCCGTTTTAGCCACTTTGGCGATCATTTCAAACACTTGTTGCATTTCTACTGATTCACCCAACATTGGGCTTTCAGATTTAGTTAAATCGTTAACAAGTGCCGTTTGTGTTGACTCCAATTTGGCTACTTTGTTCTCAGTTGCTCGTAACTTAAAAGCATTAATAACAGTGTTAAGAATCTTTTCTTTTTCCCAGGGCTTAGTAATAAAATCAGATGCCCCTTCCTTCATACATTCTACTGCCAGTTGAATATCACCATAGGCAGTATTCATAATAACTTTAATTGTCGGGTCAATTTCATTCACCTTTCGTAACCAATATAAGCCTTCATTGCCACTGGTAGCGCCCGACTTGTAATTCATGTCAAGGATGATAACGTCAGGAGATAAGTATTTTAAAGATGACTCCAACGTTTTTGGGGAAGACTCAGTGAGTACTTTTTCAAAATGAGGCCTGAGTATCATTTTGCCTGTAAGAAGAACATCCTCATCATCATCGACCAAAAGTATTACTCCTTTGTTTTTGCTCATATCAGTAGTTATTACTTAGCTTACTCACCTAAACTAGATAATGTATCAATATGACACAAATTAGTTGTCTCATTATGATACAATTTTAACCTGAATTTACAAGATTAATATTTTAAATAATTGATATACAGATACTTATGAGTTTGGCATTCATGTTGGCAATGAGATTACCAAATCCCTAAACGAAAAAACTATGATTACTAATTACATAAAAATAGCTATTAGAAATCTTCTCAATAAAAAGGTATTTAGCTTTATAAACATTGCTGGATTGGCTTTAGGAATGGCCGCATGTTTGAGTATTTATTACTATGTAAATTACGAATTCAGCTACAACAAAAACTTCCCAAACTATCAGGAAATATATCGAGCATACTTCGTACGACAAATAGAGGATGGTAAGAACATTGTTTACTTCAATGCCGGTACTGCATTAAAAAACAAAATGGAAGAGATTCCTGAAGTTGAAAATGCCTTTCGGTTAGTTCAGATAGATTATCAAAATAATTCATTGATCTACGACAGCGAAACGGGTAGAATGGCGATTGAGCAACAGGGTGTTCAGTTTGCAGATCAATCCATTAAAGATGTTTTGAATTTAGAGTTAAAGGCCGGTTCATTTCTCAAGATGGATCAACCAATGAAAGTTGTTCTTTCTGAATCTGTAGCTTCAAAATTCTTCGAACCAAAGGAGGCAATAGGTAAAACAATTACGCTCAGTGGCAACATTGGCAATAATGATTATGAAGTGGTGGGAGTGATAAAAGATCTGCCGGGAAATACTACATTTAATTTGAATGTGCTTTTGTCCATGGCATCAAAAGGCTCCATAGAAGGAGAGGAAGAACTGAATAAATGGAATAGCCTTAATGCCGAAACATTTTTTAGGAGTAATAGACCCGATGGAGAAATTATTGCTTCTCTTGATCGTAATGTAACAAATCTAGATGTATTTACTAGTGATGAAACTTCATGGTCAATGGGCATACTGCCTATTGCCGACCTGCATCTTACTACTGTTACTCAAGATGCTACATTAGATACTTCTGCCGAAAAATTACTTTACGGTTTACAGTTAATAGGATTGTTTATTTTGACCATCGCATGGATCAACTTTATTAATTTATCAACGGCCCGTGCCACAGAAAGGGCTAGGGAAGTTGGAGTAAGGAAAGCGCTTGGTTCTTATCTAAGCCAGATCAGATTGCAGTTTATGATTGAATCATTCATAATTAACTGTTTAGCCGCGGCCATAGCTCTTACTGTTACACAACTAGTATTACCAGCAGTTTTTGGTACCAAGGATTTAATGTCTATTTCTGAAGACTCCAAAGTGTTCTTCTGGTCAATGTTTGCTGCTGTTTTGGTATTAGGTTCATTTTTATCCGGTTTGTATCCAGCGTTTGTACTTTCTTCCTTTAAGCCAGTTGTGGTTCTAAAAGGTAAAATGACGAGTTTCAAAAGTGGCGATATGTTGCGTAAAGGACTCGTGATATTTCAATTTGCGGCATCTTCAATAATGATCATCGGCACGTATGTGGTATACCAACAGATTACTTATATGAAGAATAAAGATTTGGGTTTGAATATTGATAATATACTTATTCTGGATTCTCCACCAATTGATGTAACCTCTTCAAACAATGACAAGTACCAGGTGATTAACTCTTTCAAAGAAGAAATAAATCAACTAAATAGTGTAAAGCACATTACTGCGAGTAGTGACATACCTGGACAGAACACCGGTTGGGCTACTTCTTTGAGGCTGGTTAACGAAACAGAAGATCAAAAGAAAAACATACAGTTACTAGCTTGCGATAGAAACTTTATTGATGCTTATGACATTGAACTGGCAGCCGGAAGGTTTTATATTCAAGGAGATGGAACATTTGACAAAGGCCATTTTGTAATTAATGAAGCTGCTCTTTCACTTCTCGGCTTTGAATCAGCTGAGGAGGCAATAGGCAAAAATCTGATAGAAGGAAGAATGTTCCCTGAGCTAACCATTGTAGGTGTGGTCAAGGATTTTCATCAACAGTCTCTCAAAAGTAGAATTGAGCCAATGGCTCTTGTTTACAGCAGTTGGAGTAACTATTATTCTCTTGCTTTAAATATTGATGAGAATCAATCATCAGATAAAAAAGCCATTGCATTGAAGCAATCATTAAACCAAATAGAAATTATATGGGCTAAGTTTTTTCCTGAATACCCTTTTGATTACAACTTTCTTGATTCAAGATTTAATGAACAATATAAGAGTGATAATGAGTTCAGTTTTATCATTAGTCTTTTTGCATTGCTTTCGGTACTTATTGCCGGTTTAGGGCTTTTAGGTCTTGCTTCATATTCCGTGATTCAACGAACTAAAGAAATAGGTAT
>NZ_JAVJUY010000377.1:0-5784 GCF_040220315.1 Fulvivirga sp. | reverse complement strand
GTTGGGGTTTTATTGGCCGGCATCTACCCTGTAGGCATGAAAATAGCAGCCGATTATTACCAAAAAGGACTAGACACTGCGTTGGGTTATTTAGTGGGTGCCTTGGTATTAGGTACAGCACTACCCCACCTCATTAATTTTCTGACCATAGGATTAAACTGGAAGATGGTAATCTATTCCACCTCCGGACTAGCATTTGTGGGAGGAATAGGTGTTTTACTATTTGTACCTGACGGCCCTTATCGTAAGCCAGCAATTCAGCTTAAGCTATCTGCCATTTTTGATGTATTTAGAAACAAGAAGTTCAAAAAAGCAGCTTTCGGTTATTTCGGTCACATGTGGGAACTTTATACATTTTGGGCCTTTATTCCTTTTCTCATCTACTATTTTAATGAGCTGAATTCAATTGAATTGAATGTTTCGCTCTGGTCATTCTTAATTATAGCAATTGGTGGGGTTGGATGCGTTATCGGAGGCTATATTTCAATTAACAAAGGAGCAAAACAAACAGCCGCTGTGGCACTTTTAATTTCGGGGCTATGCTGCCTGCTTTCTCCGATCATTATTCTTTATTCATCCACTTCTATATTCCTTCTATTCCTATTAGTCTGGGGGTTTGCAGTAATTACTGATTCCCCGCTTTTCTCAACACTGGTTGCCACCAATGCTAATGCTGAGATTAAAGGCACAGCCCTAACGATTGTAAATTGCATAGGCTTCGCGCTTACCATAATCAGTATTCAATTAATTCAGTATTTATCCACGACAATTTCCTCTGAATACCTATTTCTTTTTCTGGTACCCGGACCAGTATTTGGATTGATTAGTCTATTTAGAAAGTGAACTTAAAAATGAAGTTCGATGGATCGGCCGATAGGTAGGATGCGCCCAGAAATTTCAACGCTATCATTTGTATAAGATTCTACATGGTCTTTGTTAATTACAAACGACTTATGAGATCTAACAAATGCCTCTGGAAGTATTTCCTCGGCTTCTTTGAGTGAGATGTAACTAATAAGTTTTTTATCGCCATTCAAATAGAAAATCACATAATTACCCAATCCTTCTATGTACTTAATATCCTTAGGTGACACTCTGTAGTTTCTCTTTTCTGCTCTTATCTCAATTAGTTCTTCCTGATCAACTTCGCTTTTCTCGTTTTCAATTTTCCAATGCTGAAATATTTTAACGGCCGAAAGAAGAAGTACGGTAGTGTTAATTAACACAATGGATTGAATGATTCCTCCCAACGAAAGCAAACCTTGTGTTTCTTTAAGCAGCAAAACCTCAAAGTAGAAATAGGTGAAAACACGCTGGAGAATCCCGCCAAGGACAATCAAAAGCAAATAATACACGCCAAACTTTAGTTCCTCTTTTTTTAGAAGAAACTTGGGTATCAGAAAGTACATTGATAAATAAGAAGCTGATATGCGAATGGGCAGAAGTATAAATTCTAATCCAAAACTTTCATAGTAACTACCCTTAGCCCAGATGAGACTGAATAATAGATAGTAGGAAGCCCAAAATAATGTATGTGTTAAAATTCTCGGGCCTAAAAAATAGCCTTTTCTGAATATCTCCAATTTTACAATGTCATGTTTTGAATGTCTTACGCATAACCAGGTGCATCGTTCACATAAATAAGAAAAATAGATGATCTTCTAAATACATATTAGATGAAAAAACAAATCTATGAGATCAATTACATTCATTTTATTAGCCCTGATATTTACAACTGGATATTCTCAGGAATTAACCCGAAGAGCCTTATGGGAGGCAAGTTTATCGAAAGTGCCTAATGCACCAGGAGCATTAATCAACAGCATCGAATCCTCAAGTCCGTTGCAGAAAGCCGGACTATTGGTGAATGATGTTATACTAAAAGTTAATGGCAAACTGATAGCCACTGATGAAAACTTAACCAGTGCTACCTATGCATTGCGATCTGAAACACCAACTCAATTAACCGTTCGAAGGGGTAGTGAGGTATTTGAGAAATCTGTTCAGTTAAATGCCATACCCTATGAAACACATGAGGGGCTGGAAACCTACTATGAATCAGTTACCAGCGATTATGACATTAAACACCGGGCAATCATTACAAAACCCAACAATTCTAAAAGTAAGCAACCTGCTATATTATTTGTAGGAGGGCTTAGTTGCAGCACCTTGGAAACCTACCCGGGTCGTGATCATAATTGGGCTAAGATGATTAATATAATCGTGGAAAAATCAGGGATGGTGGTTATGCGGGTAGATAAACAAGGCGTTGGGGATAGTGAAGGCAACTGTGCGGAAGGGGATTTTGAAATGGACCTTGCGGGATACAGAGCAGCCATCCGAAAATTAAAGTCATTAGAGTATGTGGACACGACTAAAATTATTTTGTACGGTTCAAGTATGGGAAGTGCCCAATCGCCCATGCTAGCAAATGAGTTTAACCTTGCAGGAGTTATCTCAGACGGTACTTTCTTTAAAACCTGGTTCGAACACATGCTGGAAATAGAAAGGAGACTACAGCAAATGCAAGGTGTTGATGAGAGCACTATCGTTAAAAAAATGAATGAAGGCTACATTCCGTTGTATTACAATATGCTAATCCTTAAAAAGAGTTATGGAGAAATCATTGAAGAGTATCCTGCTTTGGCTGAATATAACTATCACTCACCCAATCATATGTATGGCAGACCGATGGAATATTACCATCAATTGCAGGATTATGATTTAGCTGGAGAATGGGAGCGGCTAAAAGCACCTGTAAGGATATTAAGAGGCACCAATGATTGGATTATGTCAGATTTCGACAATGATATGATCATAGAAGTTCTGGAAAAAGCAGGCCATAAAGATCATGAATTGGTGCGGTATAAGGATTTGGATCATTGGAATACTATCCACGAATCGCCTGATAATTCATTTTTAGGTAAGCCCGGAAAATGGGATCCAAAAATGGCCGAATTGGTAGTTAATTGGGCTAGGGAAATGGCAGGAATGAAACCCATTAAGCTCAAATAAACGTATGATTGTTATGGATAGAAAAACATTTATCAGAAACGGCCTGCTTGGCAGTGCCGTTTTTTTAACACCAAACGTGGTTAGTGCTGCTGATAATGAACCTTATAGCAGAGATATAGTAAAGGAGTTCGTAGCTGCCGGCCACAATAATCTCGATCGGGTGAAAGAAATGTTGGCCAATGACCCTAACCTCATTCATTGCCGCCACGATTGGGGCAGTGGTGATTTTGAGGAAGCCATTGAAGGTGCCGGACATGTTGGAAACAAAGAAATAGCCAATTATTTGATCGAATCAGGCAGCAGACTAAGCATATTTACTTTAACAATGCTAGGTAAAGCGGGGTTGGTAAAACCCGTATTAGAGAGTTATCAGAAGGCCATCAATTCCATTGGCCCTCATGGGTTTACCTTACTGCATTATGCTAAAGTTGGTGGCGAAGAATCTGCACAGCTGTATGAATATCTTCAGTCAAAAGGTTTAAAAGAAACGAAGGTGAATATTAAATAACAAAGGTGGATTACACCATGTGAATATTTGGGTCCACTACCTCTAGCTTGTTAGCATTCAACATATTTTTTGGAATGCTGGCAACGATGTGATCCATTAAAACACTAATCATATTTTCTTTATTTGTTCTGGGGCGCTTAATCAAACCTACTTCTCTTGCTTTCGTTTTCCCAGTATTTATTTCGCTAATATTTTCCTCTTGTTCTTCGTTAAGAATTAATGTAGTTAGCTCAGGTAAAATGGTCATTCCGCCTTTACTATCCACAATTCTGATGAGTGCATCAATGGAGTTACTTCTATAAATAAAATCTTTATTTTCCCTGATTTTAGAAACATTACAAAAATCATTCACCTGATCTCTAAAGCAATTACCCTCATCTAACAGCCATAGTTTACGGTAATCTATTGTCGCTAAGGTGCGCTGCCTTTTCGGTACATTGGGCGAAGAATACAGATAAAACTTCTCATAAAATAGAGGGTGAGATTCTACACCTGATGCATGAATTGGAGTGGATAAAATTCCGGCATCAAGTTGACCATCTCTTACGCCAATAACCGTTTTTTCAGTAATCACTTCATTAATATCCAGGGAAATGCCGGGGTATTTCTCCTGAAAGGAATAAGCAAACAGAGGCACTAAAAAAGGGGCTAACGTGGGTATAATTCCAATTTTGAGTTTGCCAGTAAGTGAATCACCTGTATTTTGTGCAAACTCCTTTAAATCATTGGCCTGATGAACAATTGTACTGGCTTTGTCCAAAAACAAACGACCTTCGGTAGTGGCTACTACCGGGCTTTTAGATCTGTCGAAAATCAGTAATCCAATTTCTTTTTCAAGTTTACCAATTTGCAAACTTAATGCAGGCTGACTGATTTTAAGGTGATGTGCCGCTTCCCCGAAATTACCGTATTTCTGTAACTGAAGTGCGTAGGTTAGTTGCTGTAATGTCATAATAAAACTTATACAGTTATAAATTTAATAAATTAAACTTATAGTAATCTTGCCTAAACTAATATCAGTGCCTAATTAGTGTTGGAATTGGATGTTTTAATTGATGCAAAAAATTGATTAAATTAACTACATGAAGCGGTCTCAAAAGATAGGTCATCCCGAGGAATCGAGGGAACCCACTCGGTTAAAAATACGTGCTTAACAACTGAGTAAGTTTCTTCCTTCGTCAGAATGACATTCTATTTACTTCGCCTATCTTTTGTGACAACTACTTTATTAATCCAGATACTGAACTGTAATGAATTTGATAAGTATTCAGGGACCAAGTGCACCCGGCTTTTTCATGGATCGTGAGAAATGCCAGCAGTTCCATAGTTTGCTTCATTCCATGTTCGATAGCCAGTATTTTCTTACTAACTCAAAATACAAGACGGATATCATTTACGAGAATTCGTTGAATTTGAATGACTATATTATCAATCAGTTATTTAAGTATGCAGATAAGTCTTTCGATGGCAAATGCAGAAAACATTTTTATACTTCTGAAGGTGCAAAAAACACATTGGAAGCCTTTTTTATTCGCTTATATCATTTCACGCAGCGCAAAGAATGGTATGAGGAATACATCAAGAATTTTGATGAACAGGTAAGGGAAAACCCACATAACCCAATTACTAAACACTTGTTGGGTTGCTTCAAACATATTGAGTTAAGTAATTTTCAGAACTTATATGAAGATGTACTGCAGCAAAAAAAGCTTTCGGTTGATCGCCATCAGACGTATGGTTTGTTGGTTGAGTATTTGTCGAAGTTTAATGTGAATTAAGCAGTGGCCAACTCCTCAGAAAATAAAGGTAGATTCACTACGAAGGTTGTCCCCTTCCCTTCTTCACTCTCCACTTCAATGGTTCCCATATTCATCTTCACAAACTCGTAAACAAGCTGCAATCCGAGACCTAAGCCTTTTTCTCCATCCGTGCCGTAAGACGATTTACTGCCCACCTGATTAAACAATTGAGCTAACTTGTCATCTGGGATTCCTATTCCGGTATCACTAATTTTAATCTCTACATGATCTTCAAACTGGTCTACAGAAGCGCTGACAGAACCGCCTTCAGGAGTGAATTTTATGGCGTTATTAATGAGGTTTCTAAAAATAGTATGGGTAGAGTTTTTATCCACCCAGAGTTGAGCCTCTGAATCAACATCTAATTGCAACTGAATATTCTTGGCTTTGGCACTGTTAGTAAACAAAGTATGTACACCCTCAAAAATAGACTTTACAGAAACCTGCTGGGGTTTATATTCC
>NZ_JAVJUY010000376.1:0-7691 GCF_040220315.1 Fulvivirga sp. | reverse complement strand
CCTCAGTGCCGGGGCATGAAATAATTGGCAGAGTGTTGGAAGTTGGAAAAGATGTAGCGAATTATAAAATGGGGGACTTGGTAGGAGTTGGTTGTCTCGTAGATAGCTGTAGAACCTGTGCATCCTGTCAAGAAGATTTAGAGCAATACTGCGAAAATGGAATGGTAGGGACCTATAATGGACCGGACAAACATTTAGGCGGACATACGTTTGGCGGATATTCTGAGACAATCGTAGTTGATAAAGACTTTGTTCTTAAAGTACCTGAAAATATAGATCCGAAAGCAGCAGCACCATTGCTTTGTGCAGGAATCACTACATGGTCACCATTGAGGCATTGGAATGTTAAAAAAGGAGATAAAGTGGGGGTTATAGGTCTTGGTGGATTAGGGCATATGGGAGTTAAGTTTGCCAATGCATTAGGTGCAAATGTGGTAATGATTACTTCATCAGAATCAAAAAGGGATACGGCCAAAGAATTGGGTGCACATGAAGTATTAATTTCTAAAAATGCAGACGAGATGAAAGCTCATGCGAGTTCATTTGATTTTCTGTTAAACACTATTCCTGTTAAACATGACCTGAACCCATACGTGGGTCTGTTAAAGCGAGATGCTACTTTGTGCATGGTAGGAGCTATAGAGCCATTAGAACCGATGCATGGCGGATTAGTGATTTTAAAACGTAGAAATATTGCAGGCTCTCTGATTGGTGGTATTAAAGAAACCCAAGAAATGCTCGATTTCTGCGGTAAGCATAATATCGTTTGTGATATTGAAATGATTAATATGCAAGATATCAATGAGGCTTTCGAGCGAGTAATGAAAGCGGATGTGAAGTATCGATTTGTGATCGACATGAAATCGTTGAAGGAATAAAAAAAAGCCCCAAAAGGGGCTTTTTTAGTTAACAATTACAATTTCTTAAATACCTGCAGTCACATTCAGTACAAAAGTCAAAGTCACTTCAAAATTGGCAGGTACTTTGTCAACACTGGCTGACATATCAATAGTTATTTCTTCATCCGCTAAAATTTTAGCCTTGATCGCAGAAATTGCAGTTGCATCGAGTGCATCTTTTAATTCCTGAGGCTGGCCAAATGCATCAGCAACGTTAAATGAACTTATATTAACACTTACTTCAGGGTTCGTACCTACAAATGTTAATGAAGCATTCTCTATTGTTATATCACCAACTGCTGCATCGCCAGTATAACTAGTGATTTCAAATACGAAACTTTGAATGGTCACATCTTTTAGCGTAAATCCTGCTAACGATGCATCAAAGTCTCTTACGGCACTGAATTCAGTCGGACTATTTTCATCAAGATCTACCAAAATAGACTCATCAATAGTGATTGTTTCATTTTGGTCAAGAGCCTCTTTCACATCATCTTCGCTACAAGACATAGCCAATACTGCTAGCAGAATAAATAATAATTTAAATTTCATTTTTCTATTTTTAATTGAATACTAATCAAAGATACCCATTTTAACCAAATAGTAACCCAACCATTTGCATGAAGAATTTTCTCTCGTTTGCATTCCATGCTTAAATCGCTTTAGGTAGATTTGACAAGTATGGAACAACCCTTCCTTATCTATCGCTCTTCGGCTGGTTCTGGTAAGACTTATACTCTGGCCAAATCATATCTAAAACTGGCACTTGCAGGAAAGAATAGATTTAGAAGAATACTAGGCGTAACCTTTACAAATAAGGCCACCGAGGAAATGAAGCAGCGTATCATCAAATTCTTAACGCAGCTAAAGGAAGGGAAGGAGCCAATGCTAGCTAAAGAACTTTCAGATGAATTAGAAATCGATGAGCCTGTTTTAAAACAAAGAGCCGCGGACGTTCTTTCAGAAATTCTTCATAATTATAGTCGGTTTTCAGTAGTAACTATTGATAGTTTTTTCCATCAGGTAATCAGGTCATTCGCAAGGGAGATGGGCCTGCAAGGTACCTTTACTATTGATCTGGATACCGATAAGGTAATGCAGGAGGTTATCGACCGTATGCTGTCTGAAATAGGTGAGGATGAGCATCAGGAGATTAAAAGCTGGCTTACGCAATTTGCAGAGGAAAAAGTAGAAGAAGGCACTAACTGGGATTTCAGGAAAGATATTAGTAAGCTGGCCAAAGAAGTGCTGAAAGATGACTTCAAAGCGATTTCTGATAAAATCAATGATGTAGCAAGCTCTCCAAAACAGCTGATAGAAATTAAAAAGGCGATTGATGCTGTTCAATTCAACTTTGAAAATCAGCTTGCGGATATTGGTAGAATTGCTCTTTCAAAAATGGAATCCCATGGCTTAACACCAGAGAGTTTTAAGGGAAGATCAAGAAGTGTTGCCAAACTGTTCGTTAAAGTTCTTAATCAGGATTATAGTATAACTGCTACCAACAGAAAGGCAATAGACGATATTAATGAATGGGTAGGTAAGACCGATGAAGAAGCTTTGAAGCAAGTGGCTGAAAATGAACTCATTCCTTTGCACAATGAGATTATTAACTATTTCGATAACAATTTCATTGAATACCAATCAGCGATTGAGGTAAAACGATACTTCTACACTTTCGGTATACTCAGCTATATCAATCGCTATCTACAGATTTACCGTGATGAGAACGAGGTAATGCTCATTTCAGATTTGCCCGATTTCCTGAATAAAATCATTTCAGATAGTGATACCCCATTTATTTACGAAAAAGTAGGTTCACGTTTTGATCATTATCTGATTGATGAATTTCAGGATACTTCTTCGTACCAATGGAACAATTTTAAGCCTTTGGTAAAGAACGCGACTGATCAGGGACAGTTTTGTATGGTAGTAGGTGATGCCAAGCAATCCATCTACCGCTTTCGTGGTGGCGATTGGAAGCTCTTACAACATCAGGTGAAATATGATATTGGCGAGGTAATGACTAACGAGCAGAACCTGGATACTAACTGGCGTAGCTCAGCTAATATCATTGATTTCAATAATGATATATTTGATCG
Source organism: Fulvivirga sp. (assembly GCF_040220315.1). GTDB lineage: Bacteria > Bacteroidota > Bacteroidia > Cytophagales > Cyclobacteriaceae > Fulvivirga. The sequence goes on along the minus strand of NZ_JAVJUY010000376.1, from coordinate 4,690 downwards.
ACTTAAACCCTTGATGCAGCAAAATTATCTTCCTAATGCATCAGAGGAGATAGATCTGTTAATGAATGAGGTGCTTTCTAGTTTCAATGAATCATTTCAAAAACTTCCTGCTCATAAGCCAAAAGATCAAGGTCTGGTGGAATTAAGCTTTTTAGAAGTAGAAAAGGAGGCTGATGAAAAGTACAGGGAGTTGGCCATTGAATATACCATTGCAAAAGTAGAACAGCTTCAGCAGGCTGGTTATGAGTTAAGGGATATCGCCATATTGACAAGAACATCAAGAGAAGGAAAAGATGTGGCAAGAGCATTTATAGAACGCAGCAATTCAGTGCTAGCCAAGCCCGATTTGAAATATGATGTAGTGAGTAAAGAGGCATTGTTTCTTACTGCTAGTCATGTGGTACAATTTATCATTTCGGTGATTAAATGGCTACATGATGAAAAGAATGTCATTGAATTAGCGCATTGGTATAGTACCTATCAAAAATATGTGGTAAGCAATCGTGAGAACGAAAGCGAGCTTTATTTGAATCTTGAAAACTGGGACAAAAATGTCCCTGAAGAGTTTGTTAAAAATAGAAATCAGCTTAAATCACTTCCTTTGTATGAATTGGTTGAAGAGCTGTGTAGAATCTTCAGTTTGTCTAAGATCAAAGAAGAGTACACCTACTTGCAGGGTTTTCAGGATGCTGTGCTAGAATATTCAAAAAATGAACGTGGAGATATTGCCTCGTTTCTGGTTTGGTGGGAAGATATTCGCAAGAGTAGATCAATCATCATTTCGGATGATAATAATGCAGCCAAAATTTTAACCATCCATAAGTCTAAAGGACTGGAATTTCCTGTGGTAATCATTCCTTTTTTGAGTTGGTCCCTAGACGTTCAAAATAGAGCTGCTGATAATATTCTTTGGTGCGAGTCGGTAGACAAAGCACCATTCAACCAAATGCCGGTGGTTCCGCTGAAATATACTTCAGCCTTGGAAAAGACTTATTGGGCCAATGATTACCATCGTGAGAAGCTGAAAAATCTACTAGATAATTTAAATATCCTTTATGTAGCCATGACTCGCCCAGAGGCTGTACTCTACATGGCAAGTCCTTTACCTGCAAAGGACACCCTCAATAGGATTAATGATCTGATGATGAAACTGGTTAAATCAGAATCAGGCTGGAATGAAGAGAATACTACTTATACCCTTGGCAAACTTCCGACTCCTACAAAAAAAGATACAGTCAATGCTGAGGTTCAGTTGAATGACTACACCTCGCATAATTGGCGCAGTAAAGTTCATTTACAGATGCGTGATGCTGCTGCACAGAAGGAAGAACAATTTGATGATGCTAAGGCATTTGGAATTAGAATGCACGAGATGCTAAGTGAGATCCATTATGAAAATGATCTCGAAAAGTTTAATAAAAAGGAACATGCTGAGCATTTAGCAAAAACAGTAAGTACTCTTGCTCACTATTTCAGCGAAAGCTGGCAAGTAAAAACTGAAGTTCCTGTGCTCCTTCCAAATGGAGAGCAGAGAAGAATTGATCGAATGAATAGTAATGATAAGGAGGTGATGCTGATTGATTATAAAACAGGAACACCAAGAGATAAGGACATAACACAAATGAAGGAATATATGAGAATCATTGGGCAGATGGTAGCATTACCAGTCAAAGGTATGCTGTTGTATTTGGAAGATCAGCGAATAGTAAATGTAGAGATTGGTTAATTAATAAGTTGCATTAAGTGAGAATAATCAATTGATAAACTATGTTAAAACAGAATGAATTAGAATTTCGTTATTTTTGATATATGGATACAATTCGAATTGATATTTTAAATCCTAAAGCCAGAAAACTTCTTGAAGATCTCGAAGCATTAAATCTAATATCTATACAGAAAGATAATGTGAAGAGTCTTAAACAAATCGTTGCCAGACTAAGAGACAAATCAGAAGCAAGGCCTTCACTTGATGAAATTACCCAAGAGGTAGAAAAAGTGAGATCAAACAGGTATGGCAAAAAGTCCTGAGCGTATTATAATCGATACAAATCTTTGGATTCACTTCCTCATATCTAAAGAATTATCCAGTCTGGATAAGCATATTTTCTCTAAAAGAGTCAGATTGATTTTTTGTCAAGAACTACTTGATGAATTCCTAGAGGTAGTTTCCAGACCTAAACTTCAAAAGTATTTTTCAAAGAAAGATGTGGTAGATCTTTTGAATTTAATAGACATTAAAGCTGATTTTATTAAGGTGGTAAGTGAAGTGGACAGGTGCAGAGACCCAAAAGATAATTTTTTACTTTCACTAGCTCTTGATGCATCAGCAGATTTTATACTAACAGGCTATAAAGATCTTTTGGAATTACGTGCAATTGAAAAAACGAAGATTGTAACAGTTACTCAATACCTTTCAATCATCCAATAATTATGCGTTTTTGTAATTATCCGGTAAGTATATTGTAAATGTGGAGGGTGGCAATTAACTAGCAACCAGCTACCAGCAACCAGTAACCAGAAAACATTGACAAAACACAAAACATTCATTGCGGAAATAGCAGAGAAAGTAAAAGCTGAAAATGAGGCTTTGGAGAATGTTATCGTCATTTTTCCGAACCGCAGGGCTGGTCTCTTCTTCCGAATGGAGCTTGCCAAACTTATCGATCAGCCGGTGTTTATGCCAGAGGTATATAGTCTTGAAGATTATCTGATGCAGTTCAGCGATCTTGAAAAGATCGAAACACTGGAGGCCATCTTTGAGCTATATGAGGTGTACAAAGAGATACAGAATAAGAACGAGACCTTCGATCGGTTCTTCTTCTGGGGTGAAATGATCTTGCGCGACTTTGAGGAGATCGACCAATATATGGTGGATACTAAGCACCTCTTCACAGGTATCAAAACCCAAAAAGAATTAGATGAGGCTTTTTACTTTTTAGATGAGGAGGATAAGGCCATCATCCAATCCTTCTGGAGTAGCTTTTTGCCTGACACCACACAAACACAAAAGCTCTTCCTGGAAACATGGAGAATACTATTGCCTTTGTACGAAGGTTTCAAAAAAAGGCTCCGACAACAGGGCAGGGGCTTTGGCGGGATGATCTATCGGGATATTGCTGAAAGACTAGAAGAGGAAAAAATCAAAACAAAATTTAAGGTCTACTTTGCCGGTTTCAATGCACTGACAAAAACAGAAGAAGTTATTTTTAAATATTTTGTTCGTGAGTGTGCTGCTGAGATTGTTTGGGATGTAGATGCTTATTATTTCAATTCGCCACAGCAAGAAGCAGGCACGTTTTTAAGAACGTATGCCAAGGACATCTTGCTGGGCAGGTCATTTCCTAAAGAAGCTCCTGAACTGATAGCATCTGAAAAGCAGATGACAGCCACAGGTGTTTCGTTAGAAGTAGGTCAGGCTAAGGCATTGGGTGAAGAGCTGGCAAGAATAGCTAAGGAACCAGATTTTGATCCTAGCAAGTCGGTAGTGGTGCTGCCGCAGGAACATATGATGTTTCCGGTACTGCACAGCATCCCAGATGAGATTGAAAAGGTGAACATTACCATGGGTTATCCGATCAAGGATACTTCCGTTTACAGTTTGTTGGAAAGTGCACTTGATCTACAGCGACTAAGAAAGGAAAGTCAGACCAAAGGAGTGAGTTTCTATCACAGGCCTGTACAGGAATTGTTGTTGCATCCACTGCTACACTCTTTAGAGGGGGAAAAAGCATTGGAGTTGTTGGGTGAAATCAAGGGTAAAAATAGAATTATGCTGCCAGTTGAGAATTTTGATTTTCAAGAGCCTCTGATGCAGCAGATATTTCATAAAGCAGATAACCCTCTACAATATCTTATTACAATATTAAAGGGCTTGTATGATTCCTGGCAGGAGAAAGATCGAGAGCTGGAAGTAGAGTTTGTAAGCCGGTTTTATGAGCAGATGCAGCAGCTGGAAAAGATGATTGGTGATAAAGCCGAAACCTTGAATTATGAATTCTTTACTGCACTTTTCAAACGACTCGCCAGAAGCTTTAAAGTACCATTTACAGGTGAGCCGTTAGACGGATTGCAGGTGATGGGGATATTAGAAACTCGAAACCTGGATTTTGACAGGGTGTATGTCCTGAATATGAATGAAGGTAGCTGGCCAGCCCAGCCCAGAAGAGGATCGTTTGTGCCGTATAATATTCGCAAAGCCTTTGATTTGCCCGTATTTGAGAATAATGATGCTATGTATGCCTATCTGTTTTACAGATTGCTACAACGCGCCAATGAGGTGCATTTTTATTATAACACTGTTTCTGAGTTTAATATCAATGGTGAGATTAGCCGCTTTGTACGACAACTGGAAGTAGAATCTAATCACACTATTGAACGAAAGCTCTTGTCAAATCCGGTGAAGACACAAACCTTACAAGCTATAACCATTCAGAAAACGCCTGAAATACTTAAACGAATGGAGCGGTTTACAACACTGAATAAAGAGGATAAACCTCCCAGGATTACGCCTTCAGCCTTGATTACCTACCTCACTTGCCGACTAAAATTTTACTTTAAGTATGTAGCCAAACTCTATGAGGCGGATGAGGTACAGGAGGAGATGGATGCTGCCGTGTTTGGAAACATTCTCCATAACACGATGGAAATTCTCTACAAAGATTTTAAGAAAAGAGAGAAAAGAGATATAGTT
>NZ_JAVJUY010000375.1:0-7373 GCF_040220315.1 Fulvivirga sp. | reverse complement strand
TTGTTTACTAAATTTTTGCTTTAGCTCCTGCCAATTAAACGTATCACCGCCTGATTCTTCCTGTGTTAGAACTAATTCATTACTATCTGAAAAAGCAGAAAGAAAAGCCCCCATTGGGCTAGGTATTTCTTTACTGATCAGGTAGTTAGCATCTTGTGCTTCAATCAGTTCGCCTGGGTTTGTATAATCTGCTACTAAAATTAGGTCTGCTTCCGGACGATCCCATTCTTTAAGGTCATTCACCATACATTCAATAGCATCGTACTTATAGTTTCTACCTTTCACAGTCACAATTTGAGCTGCGTGTTGTTTGTCAACTATTGTCATTCGGCAGAAATCACAGGCATCCTGACTGTAGGATATGGGTTGAGGCCCAATATTGCATGCACTTACAAGAAGGGCAAAGAATGATATACTATACAGTATTAGTCTCATAGCTGTTTAATTTAAATTAGCAGTAGATTTTCTGCCCAGAAAATAACCAATTAACGAAAACAACATACCGATTCCAAGCAAAACGCCACCCAGCCTTGGATAGGAGAATGCATCAAAATTGAGAAGTTTTTTATGACCAATCAGTGGTGGGTTGTATTTCATTGGAGTTCCGTCAGGGTTTACCAATTTCAAAATGGCATTTGGGTCGAGATCAGTTCCGTATTCAACCAGCCAAAGGTTAAAATCATAAATACCTAGTGTTCCTAAAATGCCCATTACAATGAACCAAATTAAGAACCAGATGGATGATATTTTTCCTATAAAGCCTAAAATACCAATCAGAATGCCAATAACTGCCATTGATAAAACCACCTTCGGAAATACAGAGAACTCCCACATGTCTGCTGGTTTTGGCAGTGTTTTCATGCCAATGTAATGATTTAATCCATCGATGTTTTGGATGTCGAATTCATTTTCTCCTTGAAGCCCGTTGATATGAATATCAATGCCAAGAGGCTCTGGGTATTGTGGGGCACCTAGCCTTATATTCCAGAGTGGAAAGACGAACAACCCTAACAACAAGGCACTACCGATAATCATCAATATACTTGCCTTTTTCATTTTGATAGTATTTTGGTATTTAAAATATTTTAGATGGAAATAAGAGCAGGCTCAATCGACCTACTCTTATTTCTTATTGGTTAGTTACTCATCATCTAAAGACCAGCTCAGTGGAATAGTAGAGTTTGCCGGAGAGACACGTACATATCCTTGCATTTCCTGGTGTAGGGCAGAGCAGAAATCTGTACAGTAGAATGGCCATACACCCACCTTCTTAGGTTCCCAAAGAGAGGTTTTTGTTTGACCAGGCATTACCAAAATTTCTGAGGTACCCTGTCCGATCATAGAGAATCCGTGGGGAACATCAAAGTCTTGCTCATGATTCGTGATATGGAAATACACCTTATCACCCACTTTGATACCTTCGATGTTATCAGGAGTAAAGTGACTTCGTATGGTAGACATATAGATATGTACCTCATTACCATCTCTTTCTACTTTGGCTTCAGCAGGGCTCTTAATGGCGTATGGGTGCATATTCTCATCTATTCGATAAATCTTTTTAGAATTATTCACCAATAGTTCTGCGTTACAACCTGCAGCATAGTGGGGCTCGCCATGAGTAGGAAAATCGTAGAGTAATTGCATTTTCTCCCCTGAGATATCATAAATCTGTGCGGAATGTTCCATTTCAGGCCCAGTAGGCAGATAGCGGTCTTTTGTGATTTTATTCATGGCTACCAAGTACTTTCCGTGTGGTTTTCTTGAGTTCCCGCCTGGGATCATTAGGTGGCCTACTGAGTAGAATGTAGGCTGTCTATCCACAACTTCCCAGGTCTCTAATTTCCATTTAACCACTTCAGAAGAAATAAAGAAAGTCGTATAGGCATTACCTCTGCCATCAAATTCAGTATGCAATGGGCCTAAACCACCACTTTGTACAGTTCCTGCTACAACATCTTCATATTTAATAATTGGAATACCATAAGCATCACCATCAAAGTTTTCAGCTTCAATGGCTGCCAACATTTTGTCAAAGGAGTGAACGGTGATATCGGCTGATAATTTACCAGCACCAATGATGTATTGACCTGATGGATCAACATCGCATCCGTGTGGTGATTTTGGTGTAGGCAGGAAGTAGATAGCTCCAGGAATTTCAGAAGGATTAACCGTTAAAACTTCCTTCTTCATTGTTGAAGTTGCTGTATGTGTAGATTCATCATAAACGTTGTGTGCATAATTAGCTGGCATCTTTGTGCCTCCGCCATTATTCACATACTCTTCTATTTTCTTCCAATTTACAGCTGCAATAAAATCCTTGTCGTTTTGCGAAGCATTTACTTCTAACAGTGTGTTAGCTTCTTCTGTATTGTAAGTGGAGAAGAAGAACCAACCATGAGATTTGCCTCTACCTGGGTGCGACAAGTCATAGTTAAATCCAGGCATAAGTAGTTGAAATTTGATGTCCATATGGCCATGCTCAGGTTCTACAGCTATAAATGTTAATGCCCCTTTGAAATTGCTTTTGTACTCCTTTATTGGCATGTCCCTTTGTGGTACAGGTACAGCAAATCTTGTTCCTGCCACCACATATTCAGTGTTCTCAGTAATAAATGATGAACTGTGATTACCAGCGCTATTCGGCACCTCAATAATTTCTTCTGTTTCAAATGTGGTTAAACTGATTCTTGCTATACGTGGTGTATTATTACCATTAGCAAAAATCCATCTTCCGTCCAACTCTCCATTGGTTTGTGAAATATCTGGGTGGTGTAAATCATCCCAAGGAATAAAGCCAAAGGAGGTATTTAGCATAGGTTTGGTTTCTTCAGAATAACCATAACCAGATGTTGGAAATTGGGAAAAGACAGGTATCTCCTTAAACAATCTGCCTGACGGCAAACCGTAAACGGTTAAGTTACCACTATAACCCCCTGATAAGAATCCGTACTGTTCGTCCCTTTCCCCTGGGGCTACATATACTTTTTCAGCTATGTTGCTGCTTAATGCTCCATTCGAGGAGCCACTGCCACCTCCTTGATTGCATGAAAAGGCAAAAAATACCAGTCCTGCCATCAGATAACTATGAATTTTAATTAGTTTTTTCATTTTATGCTAGGTTTATTGATTGCTTAATTAGTTTGGTAATATCACTTTATTGACCACATGAATAACTCCGTTTGATGCTGGGATAGTAGCCATAATTTCTGCGCCTGCTACGGTTATTTTATCACCCGTCACAACAACTTCCAAATAGTCACCAGTCGCCATGTAGAGTTTTCTGCCTTTAGAAGCTTCTTTATTGAGTGATGCAATATCATAAGATCCCGGAGCTGCATGGCGGGTTATAATGGTAGCCAGTTGAGATTTGTTTTCTGGCTTCAATAAGTTAACCAAAGTTCCTTCAGGCAAAGCATCAAAGGCCTCGTTTGTAGGGGCAAAAACTGTTAGTGGGCCGGCATTCACCAGCACGTGTTCTATTTGTGCTGCTTCAACCCCTGCTACCAACGTGGTGTGTGCTTCAGAACTGGCTGCGACCTGCAAGATATTCTTGTCGGACACATTGTCTACTACAGAGGCCTGCCCTTTCGGATGACTGGCTTCTTCAGTTGCCACCTCTTCAGTGGTCTGACTTTCTTTAGGAGTACACATAAATAGTAGTGAAGCAACCAAAGAAAGCCCAATCGAGATTAAAAATTGATTTTTCATTGTTTTATGGTTTTGGTTAAGATCTTATAGCGTTCTGAAATATTCTAGCACAGCTCTAGCTTCTTCCTCAGTAAGGTTTTGGTTAGCCATGGGCGACCCGTTAAATTCTACTAATAGCTTTTTGGCTATTGGATCTTCGGCAACCATCTTTTCCGGGGCCAGAATCATGTTCATAATCCATTCAGGATTTCTTCTGGATAAGATATCCTTAGGTGCTGGTCCTATAAATTTCTTTTCAGCTTTGTGGCAGGCAGTACATTTAGAATCAAAAATTTCTAATCCTTTTGACGCCAATTGCGCATCAACCTGTTCGGGTAGCGTGAGGTCTTTGATTGGCCCAACGCCCTTATATTCTTGCCAATTTTGATATGGATCTTTTACAGATTTAGCAAGAATTTTATCCTTTCGACTTTGACCGTCACCTCCACCACAGGCAACTATCATGGTGGCAGCTACTACGATTATTAAATAAGTTATTTTTTTCATGACTTTATTTTCTATTTGTTAAAAATTAAATTCTTTATATACTAGGCGTGCCTGTGGAAACAGCACGTTATTTTCCAGATGAATATGCTTATGCAAATCGGCTTCAAATTCCTTTAGCATGGCATACGTTACTTTGTATGTCTGGCAGCCATCTGCTGGACATTCATAGTTATTTGTTAATTCATTTATTTTTCTAAATCTTTCTCCTTCTGCACTGTGTTCATGCTCCATCATCTGTATCGGGTTTTCTATATGGCCAAAATGAGGGGGCGACAGTTCAAACCCATCTTTTTTAGAAGCTACCATTGCGTTAATGAATGGAAACAAAACCAATTCCTCTTTTTGTAAATGAGCTAGTAGAGCTGTCGCCCCCTCATCGAATAAATCTTTTATCTGCCAAAGTTCAGGGTGCCTCTCCCCATGCACACGGCACAACTTGTCAAGATAGAGTTGCAGTGTTGGTACAGTGGTTTTTATGTAATGGTGATGTACATTCACAATGGTGTTGATCAGTTGATCGGGGGTTTCATGTTCAAAATTAATATGTGATTTATCCATAATGACTGACTCAAGTTCGTGTCGGATTTGATTTAAATCAGTATTGTGTTTCTGACATGCTTTTGCCAGTGTTATTCCACCACCGCAGCAGAAATCCATATTATGTGCAGTAAATACCTGAGCGGCCTGATAATTTTCGGCCACTATTTGTCCAATTGGTGTAGATGCTAGATTTTTCATATTTAAGATTTAAAGACCCATATATCCGTTAATGATTCAAATTTTTTACATTTTCAAAAAGCTTATGCCTTCATCTAGTCCAGACTCTATATCAGAGAGTTTTGTGGTTGTAAGTACACCTTTCAAATAATCTCGTACAGAAACAAAACGCTGATGTACAGGACAGGGGTGTTTAGCAGAACATTGCTCTAAACCCAGAACACAACTGCTCACTATTTTTTCACCATCTATTGCTACAACAATCTCTAATAACGTTATCGGTCTGTCTGCCACTTTAAAACCACCAGAAGGACCGCGCAATGAAATCAACAATTTACTTCTGACCAGCTGCTGAAGAATTTTAGCAGTGTATGCTTCCGGGGAATCAATGGCTTTCGTGATTTCTTTGAGACCTGCCAAATGCGTATCCTCCCTTTTAGAATTAAGGTAGATCATTATTTTAAGAGCATATTCGCAGGCTTTTGAAAACATATTCCACTTATTTTGATACAAATGTAATAACCAATTTAATTACGGACAAACATATCCTTAATTATTTCGGATATTTTTATCTTTAATAAAATGCACATTAATTGATATGATAGATTTACTCAGAAAGTTTGAATGATTCAAGAAGAGTGAACTCTTGCTTTCAATTTTAGTATAGTTATTTTTCTTTCTGATTTTGGTAATCACGGCATTTGTTCATGGCTAAATTTCAATTCACATAAGAATACTATCTATATAGATAATACTGGCTATGAGTAGCATAATTAATACTATAACTAACCAAGATAGCCGTTTAATTATTTGTTATGATATAATTAGTTTGAACATGAAAAAACTTACCCTATTCGCCTGCATTTTATTTATCGCATTTCATGCCCCTGCTCAGGACAAACAACCGTCATTAAAAGAATTACTAAACCATGTAGTTGGTGGCACTTGGGTATCAACCAATAAAGAGAATGAAGGAAAACCAGAAGATTATAAAACCTTCTACATGAATTTTAAAAATTGGGCTGATGACAACTCCGTAACAGGAAGTATCTACGGTATAATGAACAATGGAGATACTACGCAGCTAATAGAAATTTGGAATTTTATCGATAAGTCAAAAAATAACTTATTCTACGTGAACCGCACTACCGGGGGGTGGATAGGAACCGGAACAATCACGCCTTACGAAGGTAAACACCTTAATATCCAGTTTAAAACAAGAACAGATCAAGGGCAAGAGTTTTATACTAGAGACCTTCATTATATAGAAGGACCCAATAAGCTCAAGGCCGTATCTCAACATAAAGCCAAAGAAGAAGATAACTGGGGCGTAGAAAAAATCTCAGTATGGGAAAGAATAACGAACGATTAAAAAACAAGATTATGATATCCAGAAGAAAAGCAATACAGAGTTCATTGTTAGGAATATTGGGGTTTTCACTTCCATATTCGGCAAGCTCCAATGTGTTAATTAATTCCGATTCAAACACAGCTAAGCCTTACCCGGCATATCCATCATTAGATCCTGAGATGGTTCATTCGGTTGTGGGCAAATCACATTTTGACTTAGATGCAGTAAAAAAACTGGTTGAACAACGCCCTGAGCTGGCTGCTGCCACCTGGGAATGGCGATTTGGCGATTTTGAGTCTGCAGTGGGTGCTGCTTCTCATGTAGGTAGAAGAGACATTGTAGAATACCTGTTGAGTAAAGGAGCCCGCCCCAATATTTTTACCTATACGGTACTTGGAGCTTATGATGTAGTAAAGGGTATGATCGCACACACACCTGGCATTCAAAAAACGCTTGGCCCTCATGGCATTAGTCTGTTAGATCATGCCTATGCTGGTTTGAGAATGAAGGATATTTTAAACGCAAAGCAAATAGATAACTCCAAAAAACTGATTGATTACCTGGAAGAACTAGGCGATGCAGGAGGAATAACATATGAAGACGTACCTGAAGTTGACAAGCCTAAATACCTCGGTGATTACATGTATGGGGATAAAGCAGATGAAGGGTTTTCAATAAAGCTAAACATGCAAAAAAAGCTTGCTCTTGGTACAATTGGTGAGTTTGGCGGGTCGCTATATAAAATTGGTGAAAATAAGTTCACTTATAATGGGGCACCTTCGGTAACTGTTTCATTTCAATGGGCTAATGATAAGGTTAAATCATTGACTGTTAAAACACCGGACGCTGAAATTACTGCTGAAAAATTATCTTAAATCAGGCCTGAAACTTAGACAGGGCATTCAATAGTTCGTCTTTGTAACTTCCTCCGATGGGGATATTCGTTTTTACTATATCCAAATCTTGTGAAGTATAGGAGCTGATTTTACTGAGGTTCACAATATAGGATCTATGAACTCTCATAAATAATGAATTTGGCAATACCTCCTGAAGGTGACTAAGCTTTTGATAAGTAATCAACATCCTGTCTTTACAAAAAACCTTAACATAG
>NZ_JAVJUY010000374.1:0-15376 GCF_040220315.1 Fulvivirga sp. | reverse complement strand
GTATTAAATCTTTGCGCTGGTGATCTTGGCTTCACTTCAGCTCAAACCTTTGATATGGAAGTGTTTTCAGCTGCTCAGCAAAAATGGTTGGAGGTGAGTTCAGTTAGTAATTTTGAAGCCTATCAGGCCAACAGGCTAAAGCTGCGCTACAGAGGCGATGATAAGAAAACCCAATTGTTACACACGCTGAATGGCAGTGCATTGGCCTTACCGAGAATAATAGCTTCTATCTTAGAAAATAATCAAACACCAGAAGGTATTAAAATACCCAAGGTGCTGGTGCCTTATACTTGCTTTGATAGCATAGGTTAAGTTATGAATATCGGTTTTTGGCTTGTTGAAGCGTGTAAATAATTACAGACAGCGCAATAGCAGCATAACTGGTAATTATTAAGATTTCCGGACCATCGGCCATGTTTCTTTTATACACTATACCTGCCAGTGCCCAGATTATTGTGGCTGTAAAAAAAATATTGGCTTTTTGCTGATTAACCAGATAAACCAAAACTTGCGTAGCTAAAATCATAGCAACTGCAAAGTGTCCGGGGTTAGTTGGGTTGAATTCCCAATGCACAAGCAGTGTAGTAACATTGGCTATAGTAGCCACACAAATCCATCCAAAATAGATATTAAAAGGTGCTTTAATTATAAACTTGTCGAATGCAGAATTATAGTTTAGACTCGACAGTCTTTTATAAATACCGACTAAGCTGGCCAGTAACCCAAACATGAGAAGGACAGATAATTCCACGTATCTGTAGTGCCACACTACTATCCAGCCTGAGTTTAGGAGACAATTGATAAAAAACAACCACCCTAATGATTTTACGACTGAGTCATTTGAATTCTTCCATTGAACAACGGAGAAAATGATAAGCAGTAAATATATGATGCCCCAGATTGAAAATGTTATGCCTGCAGGTACAAACAGATTAGGATAAAAGGCAGAAAGTTCCCCAGTACTATAGCCATTAATTGGCAAAGCATTAGCGAGGTAATTCGTAACAATTACAACTAAAAGGCCAACTGTATTGAGTATTCGATAATAAATTAGTTTCATTAAGTTTATAATGTTTTATAGAATCAAAGTGTATTAAAATTAACAAACTTTAAATGATTGAGATAAGGGAAGGTGCTAAGAAAGACTTGCCGCAAGTATTGGAATTGATTAAGGAGCTTGCGGAATATGAAAAAGCGGGTGATCAGGTTGAAACTACGGTACAGCAAATGGGTAGAGATGGCTTTGGTCCAAATCCAATTTTTGGCTTATATGTGGCAGAAGAAAGTAGCGAGATTATAGGAATTGCAATTTACTACTATCGATACTCAACATGGAAAGGCAAAAGAATCTATCTGGAGGATATTGTGGTTACTGAGGAACATAGAGGAAAAGGAATAGGTAAACTTCTCTTTGAGCAGGTTATTAATAAAGGAAAAGCTGAAAATTGTACTGGAATGGTTTGGCAGGTATTAGATTGGAATAAACCAGCCATCAACTTTTATAAAAAATATTATCAGGCGTATCTAGATGCAGAATGGATAAACTGTTCTATTGAATTAACCTAAGTTATACCTCTTCTAGCAGCGTTCTGAAAGCCACATGCTTGTTTCTATACCTCTTCATATGTTCTTCCACCAATTTTGGGGCATGCTCATTCAAATATCGCTCAACATCATTCATGGTTTGAGCATAGTATTGTACACTATAAGAAATGGTTTCTTCTTCTTGCTGAGTGAGCACTTTAAACATTTTGTGCTCAACAAACTTTCCTGTGGCCATCACAGCTGGTATATGATTTTCTTTCATCCATAGCAACCATTCGGCTTCAATTTCGGGGTCAATACCCACCGTTACATTATATAAAACCATACGTACTTTAAGGTATACATTTTTAGAAATTCAAAATTATCATTATTTTCAACAACATGGTTCCTTCTGTACGGAAGTACTTTTTTTTATTCATTTCATTTCTTTATCTATATGGTTGTACACCATCAGGTCAGGAGAGTGATAAATTATCATCAAGAAACAAGCCTGCCGTTACCCCTATAAAGTTTGATTTAGATAAAATTAAGGCGCGCGGTTCTATTATCGCTATTGTTGATAACAGCAGCACTGGCTATTTTATTTATAAAGGCCAGCCAATGGGGTATGAATATGAGTTATTAAAAAAGTACGCCAATGATCAAAAGCTTAGGTTGGAGACACGGCTTATTACCAGTATTGATCAGGCCTTTGAAATGTTAAATAACGGTGAAGGTGATATTATTGCGTACTCACTCACAGTAACTAAAGAACGAAAAGAAATTGTAGATTTCACCGATTACCACTTTACAACCAGGCAAGTGCTCGTTCAAAAGAAGCCAGATAATTGGCGGGACATCACCAAAGATGAAACAGAAGACATGCTTATACGAAATCAGGTTAATCTTATTGGTAAGCAGATAAACGTACGCAAAGGCTCATCGTATATTGACAGGCTCAAAAATTTATCCCAAGAAATTGGAGGAGACATAATTATAGTTGAGGAACCAGACACAGTTGAAACGGAAGGAATCATTAGAGAGGTAGCCAAAGGCAATGTCAAATATACCGTGTCTGATGAAATGGTCGCAGATGTTAATGCAGCATACTACCCCAATATTGATGTTAAAACGCCCATTAGTTTTCCTCAGCAAATAGCCTGGGCTGTAAGAAAAAACTCACCCAAGCTTTTGGCATCAGTTAACAAGTGGATGAAAAAAATTAAGCAAAAGCCAACCTTTAATGTGATTTACAGAAAATACTATAATAGCCCCAGAAGTTCTTCGATGAGGGCAAAAAGTGAATTTTCATCGATTAGTGGGGATAAAATATCACCCTATGACGATTTGGTAAAAAAGGCTGCTGAAAAATTAGATTGGGATTGGAAATTAATAGTAGCCCAGATGTATAGAGAAAGTAGGTTTGACCCAAAAGCGAAATCCTGGGCAGGTGCCTATGGGCTGATGCAGTTGATACCAGAAACCGGCAGGAGATTTGGTGCTAAAAATATGTTTAATCCAGAACAAAATATTAATGCAGCAGTGGCTTATTTGGACTATTTGGATAACCTATGGGCTAAAACAATTGATGACAAAAAGATGCGCCAGAAATTTGTTCTTGCTTCATACAATGTAGGGTTAGGGCATGTTGAAGATGCTCGGAATTTAGCTGAAAAATATGATCATGATCCTACACTATGGGAAGGCAATGTAGCTAAGTTTCTGAGGCTAAAATCTACCAAAGAGTACTTTACTGATCCTATAGTAACATCGGGCTATTGCAGGGGTGATGAACCCGTAAATTACGTACGTGATATTTTTGACTATTACGAACAGTATAATCAATTAATAGGTAGTTGAATTAATCATAAAATTATATTTTAGTGATCTACTACATTAAATTTTAACCAGATGTCGACAGGAAAAATAGATAGTCTTTACAAGGAATATACTGAAGCCAGATTTTTAGATGTAAATAAAGAACAATTCGTTTACATTGCTCATTTGTTGCCTGCGTGTTTGTTAGTGATGAGCGATGGCCAATTAGATAGCGAAGAGTGGATGACATTGAAAAGATTATCTAAAATACTAGGTGATGAATTCGCCACAGAAGATTTAGGTACAGAAGAGAAGGAAGAAAACCTTATGTTGATTTACAAGGCAGAAATACGGTATTTGTTAAAAAACAGGGAGATGTGGGAAAGTAAATTTTTAGACGCCCTAAAAGAGCATTTGCAAACCAGTCCGTCATCAAAAGAATTTTTAAACGAAACACTAGACCTTTTTGCCGGCCCAGATGCAGATCCCGATTCTCAGGAAAAGGACACTTACGATGTGCTAAAAAGAAAATTAGGGTTATAGTTGATCTACGATCTTCTTGTAGTCCAGCTTTTCCCAATTTTTATGAATATCTGACTGAGCCATTACTTTATCCATAATGGCTTTTTGTTTTTCACCTATTTTCATAGCATCAGAATACCGCATGTCTTCTTTAAAGGTTACCATCGAATATAACGGAATCCATTTTTGAGGAAATTGCTCATATATTCTTGCTTCAATCTTCTTTCTAAGTAGAAAATCTTCATCTCCGACTAGGTCACGCATCTCAATGAAATTTTTTAAGGCCAGATCGGAAATGGCATCCGCATCTGGTTTGCGCTGTTCCTGAAATTTAGGAAGAACCTTCTCCCAGTCGTCATCAAATTCATTGAGTAAATCGTTGAGCACACGGCAATCTTCAAAGCCGCTATTCATCCCTTGCCCGTAAAACGGTACTATGGCATGGCTGGCGTCACCAACAAGTAAAGTCTTGTTTTTTACCCATGGGTAAGATTTTATGGTAATTAATGAAGATGTAGGGTTATTATGAAAATCTTTTAATAAAGTAGGCATCAGTTCATAGGCATCTGGAAATGTGCTTTGGAAGAAACTTCTAATATCATCGTCATTTTTCAGGCTTGCAAAAGAAGGGGTTCCTTCAAATGGAAAAAAGAGTGTACAAGTAAAACTACCATCCTGATTCGGCAGTGCTATAAGCATGAAATTACCCCGAGGCCAGATATGAAGTGCATTTTTTTCAATCTCAAAACCACCATTAGTATTCGGTGGAATAGTAAGCTCTTTATAGCCATGTTCTATATAATGCTGTGAATAGTTGAAACGATCTGTCCTTTGCATTAACCTTCTTAGTACCGAAAACGCACCATCAGCACCTATTATTAAATCAGCGTTATGGCTGTACCGGGCACCAGATTTATCAAAATGCAAGATGCTCTCATCAAAATTGATACCTACGCATTTACATTCAAATTTTATTGCTACTCCTTCTTTCTCAGCTGCATTCATCAGTATCTCATTTAACCCACCCCGTGAGATAGAATTAATTGCCTGGCCATCTCTGCCATAAGGCTGAAAAGTCAATAAGCTTTCTTCATCATGCATCATTCTGCCTCGCATAGGAATAACCATTTTTTCAACTATGGTTTCCAGTCCTACTTCTTTGAGTGGTTTCCATCCACGATTGCTCAGCGCCAAATTGATCGATCTCCCTTCAGACTTTCCGGCTTCACGCATATCTTTTCGGCCTTCAAAAATGGTGACTTTATATCCTCTCTTGGCGAGATAAATAGACATTAATGACCCTACCAGGCCTGCGCCAGCAATGGTAATGTTTTTTACACTTTTCATAAGTTCATTGTCTTTTTCAGGATGGAATAGAATGTATAAACATCTTTAAACGTATTGTAAAGAGGTACAGGAGCCACCCTAATTACTTCGGGTTCTCGCCAGTCAGCTATTACGCCCTCTTTTGTTAATTGATTAAAGACTTCTTTTCCTTTTTCCTTAATTACTATAGATAATTGACATCCATGAGCTTCTTGAGCTTCTGGTGTTATCACTTGTATCAAATCGGAATTGAGACTATTTAATAAATACCTAAGATAGCCGGTGAGTAAAATACTTTTGCTTCTTAGTTCATCAATGCCAGCTTTTTCAAATATTTTCAGCGAGGCAAGATGTGCAGCAGTTGATAATACATTGACATTACTCAACTGCCAGCCATCTGCGCCTTCCATTGGAATAAATCCTTTTTCCATTTTAAATCGCTCGCTTTCATTATGTCCCCACCATCCTGCAAATCGTGGTAGACTAGGGTTATTTGCGTGTCTCTCATGTACAAAAATACCACTTACACCACCTGGCCCTGAATTCAGGTATTTATAGCTGCACCAGGTGGCAAAATCAGCTCCTGAATCATGAAGATTGAGTTTTACATTGCCTATAGCATGAGCTAAATCAAAACCGGCAAAGGAACCAACTTTATGAGCTGCTTCTGTTATTTTCTTTATATCAAAATACTGTCCTGTATAATATTGAACACCACTGAATAGTACTAAAGCAACACTTTCGCCATGTTCATGGATGGCCTTGGTAATGTCTTTTGTTCTCAGTGTTTCTTCTCCGTCTCTGGGGAATATTTCAACAATAGCCACATCAGGCTCAAGACCGCGAAACCTAACCTGGCTTTCTACTGCATATTGATCAGATGGGAAAGCCCCACCTTCCATAATAATTTTAAAACGTGAAGAGGTTGGCCGATAAAATGAAACCATCAATAAATGAAGGTTGGAAGTCAGGTTGTTCATAGAAACCACTTCCAATGGTTTGGCACCAACTACTTTTGCCAGCAACTCTTTAGTGAACTTGTGATAGTGAAACCATGGTCTATGTTTTGCATGAAAATGCCCTTCAACGCCTAAATTTTTCCAATCTTCAAGTTCCTCTTCCAGATATTGTTTTGTTATTTTTGGTTGTAAACCCAATGAGTTACCAGTAAAGTAGATACACTCAGTCCCATTAATTATAGGAATATGAAACTGTGATCTATATTCTTTCAGCGGGTCTAAATTATCTAACTCGAGTGCGAATTCCTCGGTATTCTTAAAATCCATAATTAGAGTTTTGCCAATATTAGCCAAAAATCTTCATCTGCTCACCCTGTAATATACCTTCATGTTTTAGTAGCCACTCTTTTCTCCAAACCCCACCAGAAAATCCAACCATAGAACCATCTTTTCCAATGACACGATGACAAGGTATGATAATAGGAATTCTATTTTTTCCATTAGCAGTGCCAGCTGCTCGAATTGTTTTTATATCTCCAATTGCTATGGCTAAATCGGAATACGATATGGATTTTCCAAACGGAATTAGTTTGAGTGCACTCCAAACAGATTTTTGAAACGCTGTTCCTTTTGGGTTAAGCGGAAGGTCGAACATTTCTCTTTGTCCTGAAAAATATTCGTCTAATTGGAAGGCACATTTTTTTGTTATTGCCGAAGGGTTAGGTTTTTCTACACGTTCATCAAATTCAATAGCAATGATAGATTCAGAGTCAGCCGATATAAGTAAGTTGCCAATGGGGCTACTATATACTTCCTGATACATTAAACAAATCGTTCATCTGTTTCCATCACATGGCCACAATTGCCACAGGTTCTCATTTCTTTAGACCCGTAGAATTCTTTGAATCTTGGTAAAAAGTCTTTTTCAATATTGGTTAACGGAAAATAGGTGTCATGAAGTTTGTTATTGCATTTATCGCAGAACCACATGAGGCCATCCGTATGGTCAGCCTCTCTTTTTCTTTCAATAACCAGTCCTACACTGCCAGCAGGTCTAATGGGTGAATGAGGCACTTTGGCTGGGTGTAAATACATTTCGCCTTCTTTAATGGGTATATCAACTGCCTTACCATCTTCCTGAATTTTTACAAGTATATCACCTTCTAACTGATAGAAAAGCTCCTCTGTTTCATTGTAATGATAATCTTTTCGTGCATTTGGTCCGCCTACAATCATAACAATGTAATCCCCGGCATCTGCATACAGGTTTTTATTACCAACAGGTGGTTTTAATATATCACGATTTTCTTCTATCCACTTTTTGAGATTAAATGGTCTTTTGATAGCCATAAACTGTTTGTTATTTTCTCTTTAAATTTAACAAAAATTGAATACTAATCAGAAGGAAAGAAACGTATGAATCTGGATTTGAAAGGTAAAACAGCTGTCGTGTGCGGAAGTACTGATGGAATAGGAAAGGCAACGGCTTTAGAGCTTGCCAATTATGGAGCTAACATCATACTGATAGCAAGAAATGAAGCAAAGCTAAAAGAAACAATTAAAGCCTTATCTACTAAGGATAAACAATCACATCATTATATAGTAGCTGATTTTGATAGCCCTTCTGAATTAAAGAAAAATCTTGATTCCGCATTAAGTGAAATACCCTCAATTGAAATTTTAGTAAACAATAGTGGTGGGCCAGCAGGTGGTAAAGCAATAGATGCCAACATAGAAGAATATAGACTTGCTTTTAACAGACACTTGATTTGCAATCAAATATTGGCTCAGGCAGTTGTTCCTTTGATGAAAAAGAGTGGCTACGGACGAATTGTGAATATTATTTCAACTTCAGTAAAAGCCCCACTGCCAGGTCTTGGTGTTTCTAATACCATCAGAGGTGCAGTGGCAAACTGGTCTAAAACTCTGGCCAATGAGCTTGGAGGTTTTGGGATCACGGTGAATAATGTGCTTCCGGGAGCTACGCAGACCATACGTTTGGAGTCTATCATTAAAAATAAAGCTAAGAAATTAGGCAAATTGGAAAGTGAAATAGAAAAAGAAATGTTGGCTGAGATTCCTGCTCAGAGATTTGCATCAGCGGAGGAAACTGCTGCGGCTATTATGTTTTTGGTAAGTCCAAGCGCGGGCTATATTAACGGAATTAACTTACCTGTTGACGGAGGGCGGTTAGCATCACTTTAATGGAAAATATTTTTAATTATATAGATGGTCAATTAGTTAAGCCTGTTTCTGGTAACTATTTGGATAACTACAATCCGGCAGAAGGAAAAGTGTACAGCCTCATTCCTGATTCAGATAAAAAGGATGTTGAGAACGCTATAGATGTAGCAAAACGAGCATTTCCTGATTGGTCAGGATTATCGATTACAGAAAGAGGGAATATACTAAACAAAGTAGCCGACTTTATTGATAGAGATCATGAAAAATTGGCTTTGGCGGAATCTATAGACAACGGAAAACCCTTGAAATTGGCCAAAAGTGTGGACATTCCCAGAGCATCGGCTAATATGCGATTTTATGCTACTGCAATCCAACATTTTGCTTCAGAAGCACATATTCCAGATGATCAATTTATTAATTATACAACACGTAAGCCAGTTGGTGTTGCAGGGTGTATTTCACCATGGAATCTGCCATTATATTTATTTACCTGGAAGATCGCCCCGGCTTTAGCAGCAGGCAATACGGTAGTTGCAAAGCCATCAGAGATAACTCCTATGACAGCATTTCTTTTTTCCAAACTTTGTATAGAAGCAGGTATGCCAAAAGGAGTTTTAAATATAATTCATGGTCTTGGATCAAAGACTGGACAAGCAATTATTGAGCATCCAGATACGCCACTTATTTCCTTTACTGGTGGTACTGAAACAGGCAAAAGAATTGCGGCAACTGCAGCTCCAATGTTTAAGAAGTTATCACTGGAGCTTGGCGGTAAGAATCCCAATATAATTTTTGCAGATTGTGATTTTGATCAGGCACTATCCACATCTGTAATGTCCTCGTTTGCCAATCAAGGACAAATATGTCTATGTGGCTCGCGAATTTTTGTGGAAAGAACGATTTATGATCGATTTGTAAAAGAATTTGTAGACAAAGTAGAAAACTTGACAGTTGGTGACCCACTTGAAGAAACTACTAAAATGGGGGCAGTAGTTTCAGAACCGCACATGGAAAAAGTATTGAGCTATATTGATCTTGCTAAAAAGGAGGGTGGGAAAGTTGAAATTGGTGGAAATCAAATAAAATTAGAAGGTCGATGTGCGGAGGGCTACTTTATTGCACCCACTGTTATCACCGGATTAAATCATGCGTGCAGAACAAACCAGGAAGAAATTTTTGGCCCGGTGGTAACTATCATGCCTTTTGATTCTGAAGAGGAGGTGGTAAGTTATGCTAATAGCACCGCTTATGGTTTAGCTGCCACTATTTGGACAGAAAATTTAAAAAAGGCTCACAGAGTAGCTGACAAGGTAAAAAGTGGTATTATTTGGGTAAACTGTTGGTTAGTAAGGGATTTAAGAACCCCATTTGGTGGCATGAAGCAATCAGGTGTAGGAAGAGAAGGTGGATGGGAAGCACTCAGGTTTTTCACCGAGCCGAAAAATATTTGTATTAACACAAAATAGAAAAGGCACTCATTCGAGTGCCTTTTCCAATAATCACTTATTCTAAATTTAGAACTGCTCTACTCTTGAGAAGAAGAAATTTCCTTCAATTTGTGCATTTTCGTCAGAATCAGATCCGTGAATTGCGTTTGCCTCGATTGACTCTGCAAAAAGTGCTCTGATGGTTCCAGGAGCTGCGTCTTTTGGATTAGTAGCACCAATTAACTTTCTAAAATCTTCAACAGCATTGTCTTTTTCTAAGATCATTGGCACAATTGGGCCAGAAGACATATAAGTAGTAAGATCATTATAGAATGGTCTTTCCTTATGTACTTCATAAAATTGTCCGGCTCTCTCCTTAGACATGTACGTTTTTTTCATTGCAATGATCTTAAAACCAGCCTCTTCAATCATTTTTGTGATTGCCCCGGTATTTCCTGCGCTCACTGCATCAGGTTTAATCATTGTAAAAGTTCTATTTTTAGCCATAATATTGTGTTTTCTAAAATTTGCCGCAAAAATAGAATTTTATTTTATAGATACCATTTCTTGAGTATTCATTTAATCCGTTCTAGCATTTTGGTTAAGAACATAATTATAGTCAAATTTGCCCCTTAAATTTCAGCTGATGCGCTAATCGGCTATCAAAAAATGCAAAATTTCGATTCATTTAAAAAGCTCTTAAGTGAACCTCAAAAGGTGGTGATTACTACGCACCATAAACCAGATGCGGATGCTTTGGGCTCTTCTCTCGGCCTGGCCAATTATCTTATTAAAAAGGGACATGATGTAGCCGTCATTTCACCAACAGACTATCCAAACTTCTTGTCGTGGATGAAGGGAAATTCAGAGGTAATTGTATTTGAGAATAATGAACAAGAGAAATCAAAGGAGTTAGTAGGGGATGCCAGCCTCATTTTTTGTTTGGATTTTTCTAATCTGCATAGAATCAACGAACTAGGTGAACTTGTAAGGGAGTCAAAAGCAAAGAAAGTACTTATCGACCATCATTTGGAACCCGAAGACTTTGCTGATTATGCTCTTTGGAGCATCGAAGCAGCGGCAACAGCGGAGTTGGTTCATCAATTAATAAATGATATGGGCGATGGTGATTTAATTGATAAAGATATTGCAGAGGCTTTATATGCTGGTATTATGACAGATACGGGAAGTTTTAAACACCCTAATACCACTAAAAATGTCTTTCTTGTTTGCTCTGATTTAATCGATAAAGGTGCAGACACCGCGAAAGTAGCAAAACTCATTTATGACACCAATTCAGTAAACAGAGTCAAGTTTTTGGGCTATGCACTCAACGAAAAACTTAAGATATTACCTGAATACAGTACAGCATATTTTGCCATTACCGCAGATGAGTTGAAGCAATTTAATTCACAAACCGGTGATACTGAAGGCTTGGTCAATTATGCTTTATCAATTAAAGGCATTAAACTGGCAGCCGTTATCATCGATAGGACAGTGGCGGTGAAAATGTCTTTCCGCTCTGTTGGCGATTTCTCTGTAAACGAATTTGCACGCAAGAATTTTGAAGGTGGCGGACACAAGAATGCGGCAGGTGGTATTTCGTATGAAACACTAGAGGCTACTGTTGAAAAATTTGAAAAATTACTAAAAGAAAATAAGGAAGAATTAAAATCTAAAAATGAATTGTATGTATAAACAAACTATTTACTCACTGCTATTTTTATCTGTAACAATTATAGGGTGTGATAGCAACAAAGAGGTTGTGACCAAGTCAGGGTTGAAATTTGAGTATGTAAAAGAGGGGGAAGGGGAAGTAGTACCTAAAGATAGATTCCTTATTCTAAACATGGAATACATTGATGCGAATGATTCACTCTGGACAAGCACAGCAAAGAATGGCATGCCTATGATCATTTTTAAGAAAGACAGCGTTTGGGGCAGTGATGATGGAAGCGTGAATGAAATCTTTTATCAATTAAAGAAAGGAGATAGTATCAAATTTAGTATTACCGCAGGTGATCTGTTTAAAAATACTTTTTACGCCCCCCTGCCACGAACGTTGGCTGAAGATTTAGTTGTAAACTTCTTTATAGGTGTAGAAGATGTAAAAGATAAAGCCGGAATGGATGCCTGGCAAGCTGCTAAAATGGAGCAAATGGAAAAAGATGCTGTAATAGCCGCGCAGAAGCAAGATTCAATAGATGCCGTTTTAATTGATGAATACTTGTTAGAAAATAATATTGAAACAGTAGAAACTGAGAGTGGCTTGAACTATGTTGTGAAAAAAGAAGGGGAAGGAAATCAACCAACAGCTGGCCAGAAGGTAAAAGTAAATTACACAGGTTGGGTGTTAGATGGTGCCTACTTTGATAGTAGTATAAAGGAAGTTGCACAAGAACAAGGTTTATACAACGAGGCGCGGGAGCCATACCAACCAATAGAATTTGAATTGGGCACTGGTTCTGTAATCAAAGGATGGGATGAAGGCATTGCATTGCTGAAAGAAGGTGGTGCGGCTACTTTTTACATTCCTTCTAGCATGGCCTACGGACCTAGGGCAAGAGGTAAAAATATTCCTGCCAATTCTATTTTAGTATTTGATGTAGAGCTTGTTGAAATAGTAGAATGAGAAAATTATTTTTAATATTCGCATTGGTTTCTGCAATGGGCTGTGTAGATGAGCCTGAAAGACCTGTGGTTGTGTCTTATGAAGAACAATTGGCAATAGACGTGACTGCGATAGATAACTACCTTGCTTCAAATAACCTTGAGGCTGAACAAACATCTTCTGGGCTTAGATATATTATACATGAAGAAGGGGATGGCGAATTTCCCGAAATGAGACAGAGGGTAAGGGTAGATTACATTGGATCACTTTTAAATGGTACTGTTTTCGATACATCATATAAAAATATCGCAGTTGATAATGGCATTTATGATTCTAGAAGAGAGCCCTATGGCCCTATAGAGTTTTCTCTGGGAATTGGCCAGGTAATACAAGGGTGGGATGAAGGGATTTCTTTGTTAAAAGAAGGAACAAAAGCAACATTATACATTCCGTCTGGTTTAGGTTACGGCCGAAGTGCTGTAAGTGCAAGTATACCAGCCAACTCAGTGTTAATATTTGAAGTAGACTTGGTTGAAATTGTGCAATAGATGTTTCAGCCACCAGTAGAAATCTGCTTCGCTACCAATAACCTGAATAAGTTAAAGGAGATACAATCGCTATTACCAGAAAAAATTAAACTTAAAAGCCTGCAAGATATAGGCTGCAGCGAAGAGTTGGAAGAAACCCAGGATTCACTGGAAGGCAACTCACTGCAAAAAGCCAGCTATGTTTATGATAACTATCAAGTAGCTGTTTTTGCCGATGATACAGGATTGGAAGTTGATGCCTTGGATGGCGAGCCTGGTGTGATATCCGCACGTTACGCTGGTAATAGCCGCGATAATGAGGCCAATATCAATCTAGTACTAGAGAAGTTGACAAATGCGCAAAATAGAAAGGCACAATTCAGAACGGTTATAACCTTAATTATAGATGGAGTGAATCATCAATTTGAAGGTGTAGTAAGAGGTACAATAACCGATGAAAGAGCTGGTGGTCACGGATTTGGATACGATCCAATCTTCATTCCCGATGGGTTTGATTGTACATTTGCCGAAATGTCGATTGAAGAAAAAAATAAGATAAGTCATAGAGGCATTGCTACAAGAAAATTAGTAAATTATTTAATCAATAGTTTTGACTGATTTGGCATACGTTATTGGCATAACTGGCGGAAGTGCATCTGGTAAAACTCTGTTTCTTAATCAACTGATTGAAAAATTTGAGGCAGGTGATGTTTGTCTTATCTCGCAAGATAATTATTACATCGATCGGGACAAGCAACCAATTGACGTGAATGGTGTTCAAAATTTCGATTTACCGGATTCTATTGATTCAATAGCATTTGTCGATGACATAAAAAAAATCAAAAGCGGTCAAGGTTTTACTAGAAAAGAGTACACCTTTAACAATCCTGCTATTACACCAAAAAAATTGGAATTTAGCCCTGCACCAATCGTAATTGTTGAAGGCTTGTTTGTTATGCACTTTCCTGAAATGAAGGATTTGCTGGATTTAAAAATTTTTATTGATGCCAAAGACCACATACGGTTAAAAAGAAGAATAATTAGGGACAATACAGAGCGGGGCTATGATTTGGATGATGTACTTTATCGATTCGAGAACCATGTAATGCCCACTTACGATAGGTATTTGGAACCATTGAAAAGTGAAGCGGACATAATCATTCCGAATAACACCCACTTTAATAACGCATTAGAAGTGTTAAGTGGCTTTTTGCATGCACGATTAAAGTTATAGTGTTGCATTATAATAGATAATCATTAGTTTTGCCCCGATTTTAGAATGAAAATCTCACAATACATATCAAAATTTAAGCACTCTGTGGGAATTACACTTGGAGTATTGGCAGCATTGGTGATACTAGTGTCTCAAGGCTTATATTTTGAGTATGTTAGCAATGTAGAAAATGCTGTGGCCTTAGAGCAATCTTCTGATAACTCAGATGAATCAACAGATGTGGTTATCAAAATGGGTCATCAGGCATTATCAACTGCAGTAGAGTTATCAACACAAAGTGTATTACACTTTATTACACATATTTATGATGAAAATCCGGTTGAAAAGCCGTTAGTGAGTGAAAGGCTTTCAGGGCTTACGTCCTACTTCCAAACATTATTTCGATTGATCATTTCTCCCAATGCACCCTAACCAACAGGTGTGTCCGATCAATTTATTTAATTACTATTAATCTAAACTTTTATTTAAAATGCAAAACAAAGGAGCGGTTGTCGCACTGACAATCATAATAACGTTTTTATGCGTTTATTACTTATCATTCACGTTTGTTTCTCGTAACGTGCAGCAAGATGCAGTGGCATATGCTACTGGCGAGACAGGTGTTGTTGATCTGTCTAAGAAACAGAATTACCTTGATTCAGTCTGGAACCTTCCAGTATATAATCTATTCGGTATAGAATACACTTACAAAGAAGTTAAAGATACCGAGCTCAGCAGAGGTCTTGATTTACAAGGAGGTATGCATGTAACACTTGAAATTTCACCTATCGATATTATCAAAGGTTTAAGTGGAAACAGCAAGGATGCCAAATTTAATGAAGCACTGCAATTAGCGCGGGAAAAACAAAAAAACAGCCAGGCAAGGTTTAGCACGTTGTTCTATGAGTCATATCAGGAAATTGCAGAACGACCTTTATCAGAAATTTTTGCCACCGCGGCTAATAGAGGTAGAATTAGCCGAAGCGATAGCGATGATGTTGTGATGGATGTAATCGAAAAGGAAATCGAAGACGCAATCGATCGATCTTTCATCATTTTGAGAACCAGAATTGACCAATTTGGAACCTCGCAGCCAAACATTCAAAGATTGCAAGGTACGGGTAGAATACAGATAGAAATTCCAGGTGCTGATAACCCCGAGCGGGTTAGAAAGCTACTTCAAGGTGTAGCTAAATTGGAATTCTGGGATGTAGCTGAATTGAGTGATTTAAACAACTCATTAATGGCTATTAATGAGTTGTTAG
>NZ_JAVJUY010000373.1:0-5174 GCF_040220315.1 Fulvivirga sp. | reverse complement strand
GAGTAATGCTCTTTCTGGTCCAAAATATTAATCCCCTCTTGGGGGGAATAGAATTAGATAAATAATGCTTTTCCTACTCAGAAATATCAGACGCAAACTTTTGAAAAATAATAAAATAACAACCTATCTGCTTTATGCTATTGGGGAGATTATTTTAGTTGTTGTTGGAATTTTAATAGCAGTAAGTATCGATGATTGGAATGAAGGAATAAAGGAAAATGAAAAGCAACTAAAAATTTATAACGACATTTTAATAGATCTTGAAAAAGATCAACAACACTTTAATGGACTTTTAGAAGTTTTTAAAGAACACAACCTCAACTATTACGATATTTATGATGCCATTAAAATTGGTAAACAAGTTGTGAATGAAAAGGCATACGATTGGATGCTTTATAATAGAACCTTCGCACCCGTCACAAAACAAAATCATCAGTCATCTATCGACAAATTGAAAAATAATACTATTAGAACATCTCTTAATGAATACTTCACCATTCAAGAAGGGGCAAGAATAGCAATTAATGAATTTAATGATATAATACGATCTCAAACGAGGCCATATTTTCTTTCAGAGAATTTATTTAATGATGAAGCCATCTTTCAAGAAGATAAGTATGCATTTCTCCCTAAAGGGACTATTACTAATAAAATGCTGATAGCAGAAGCATTGAAGCAGCCTAAAATGCTTCAAGCGCTTGTCTTTTTAAGAATTTCTACTGGCTATTCAATAGCAGCATTAAAACGTCTAGTTAACGCTAATAACGATCTAATTCTTATGCTTGAAAAGGAAATAGATAAACAATAATGCTCTTCCTCCTCAAAAATATCAGACGCAAGCTTTTGAACAATAATAAAATAACAACCTATCTGCTTTATGCTATTGGGGAGATCATACTTGTTGTAGTTGGGATTTTAATTGCCGTTCAAATAGACAATTGGAATGAGGCTAATAAAGAACGTAAAATGGAGCTCCACTATCTGAAAAATATAAAAGAAGATTTACGAGCAAACATTAAAATTATAGACCAGTTTATCTACAATAGGGACAGTTGTATTCATTCGGCAGAAATAATAATATCTCATTTGGAAGGAGCACCCGTTACAGATTGGAAAGCATTTAATGAGCATTGCATTAATATTTATGACTGGCGTAGATACTACCGTGTGAATACTACCTTTGAAGAATTAACCTATTCTGGTAATCTGGGCTTAATCTCTAACGATACAATCAAAACCCAACTGCTAAATTTGGAATCTATGTTTATGGAAACCAAAGGAGAAGAAGATCACTTTCGGTTCGATTCAGAGGAGATTATTTACAAACCACTATATAATTTGGTGGATCTTCACCCTAGTTTGCGTAAATATGGTGGCGAAGATGTTGAACTTAACTATGAAATGTATAAAAACTACTTTGCAGATATAAGAGTTAAAAATGGCTTTCTTATGGTTATTCTGGAGCTTTCTAAAATGAACGGGCAACTTGCTCAAATGAAAGAAGTATCTCAGCAATTAATTAAAACGATTGATCTGGAAATCGCTAAAAAATAAGCTTTACACATTTGAACACTTAATAAGGCTGTAAAACCAGGCCTTAATTTAATGCCACCTCTTTGTTTATGGTTTTCTCCGCTTTTTCGGAAGTAGCTTTCCCTGGTAACGAAACACTTACCGTTGTTCCTTCACCCAATTCCGAATCAATCTTTAAATCACCACCCAATTTATCAACTGTTTCTTTTACAATATACAAACCAAGTCCTGAGCCGGCTCCATCATCTGTTGCCCTGTAAAACATATCGCAAACCTTATTAAGATGCTCTTTCGATATGCCTTTGCCGTTATCTTTTACCGTAATATGAACATTTCCATTTTGTTTGG
The DNA here is from genome assembly GCF_040220315.1 of Fulvivirga sp. Lineage (GTDB taxonomy): Bacteria > Bacteroidota > Bacteroidia > Cytophagales > Cyclobacteriaceae > Fulvivirga. The sequence goes on along the minus strand of NZ_JAVJUY010000373.1, from coordinate 3,293 downwards.
CAACATCAATATCTATCGATGGTGTTTTACCATTCCTATACCTGATGGCATTGGAAATAAGATTATTTAAGATCACCTTCACACGCCAGGGGTCAGAAACAAATGGTTTATTCAAATCAATTTTCACATTTCGCTTCACGGGCTTACCATCTTGTGCAGCATGTTGCAATTGCTTAAATGTTTCATCAATTATTTCTTTGAAGGGCACCTCCACTTGTTTCACATCAGATCTCGCATTTTGCGATTGGTCTAAAATCTCTTTAATAAAATTATCTAATTGCTCGGCACTGCCATTAATCATATCAAAATACATATCCTTCATCACCACATCCTCTTCTTTCTTGGCCAGGTTCACTAACCCTAACATTGATGCGATAGGTGCGCGAAGGTCATGTGAAACGCTATACACAAAATTGTCCAGCTCTACATTTCTTTTTACCAACTCGTCATTCGTATTTTGTAACTTTTCTTCTGCCTTTTTTCGTGTATCAATCTGGCTGTTCAATGCTTTGGTCCTAATTTTCACCATCTCCTCCAGATTTTCATTAAATTTCAAAAGCTTCTCCTGAGCCTCTGCCCGCTCTTTTACGGTGGCCGATAAAACAATGGTGATAATGCTTACTACACCAATAAATATTTGAAGCAACAACATAGAGCTATAGCTGTCTTCCAAAATAAAAGGTCCTAACTGCTGTGCTGAAAAATAAACGGCCAGAATGGATACTGTAACAACGGCTGTCATAGAAACTGTAAGTGGAAACCGAAAAGCCAGCCAAAGCAAGAAAGGGATAACTATAAATGGTAATGCCCTATTGATGGCCATATCTGGTACCTGTAAAAGCATGTATAATCCTACAGCTCCTATAATTGCCACCATTAGTTCCAGCCACTTCTCTAAAGAAGCTTTCCAACTTACTTTTTGAAATGCAGCAAGGATAAAGGGTGTAAAGACTAAAATAGCTACAGTTTTTCCAACCCCTAACGACAGCCAGGTAATGGCTAATTCCTGCATGTCTATTACCCCATTCAATAAAAGGCTGGATGCCGAGATGCCTGACCCAACTCCTGCAATGAGTATCGCAACAAATAAGAAACGGAATGCGTTTTTCGTTTGATTGAAAGGGAAAGGGGTTTTTATCCAGTGGTTTATAAGATAGAAACCTACTAAAGCTTCAATTGTATTGCCAATAGCAATAAAGCCTGAGATGGTAATGATGGTTTGAGTAGGTAAATCCGGTAAATTCCAGAAAGCCATTATATTCGCGAGAAGTGCACCAATGGTTATACCGGGCCAGCATTTTCTTCCTAATAATACTAACAACGCGAAGGCTACGCCAGAGGGTGGCCAAATAGGTAATATGCTGGAATTATCAAAAGCTAGAAAATAGCCCGAAACTGCAGTTAGATAGTAAATAGCGGCTACCAGGATAATTTTCATGTCGAGGTAATACCTCTTAAATAGGTTAAAAGACATATGTATAGACACTTGTTCCAATTTAAAGATTGAAATAATTTAGCATAACCGCCTTTGCGAATAACTGAAGTACGTTATCTTTCGGTAAAGCGCATTTAAAGTAGTTAAACGACACAATACCTATTAGATGGTTGAAATACTCAGAACAGACTCTTCACATGTAGATTTTCAATCACTGGTGAAACAACTGGATACCTATCTGGCCAAGATAGATGGTGAAGAGCACAGCTTTTATCATCAGTTTAATAAGGTTGATGCTTTGAAGAATGTGGTACTTGTTTATACTAATAACCAACCCGCTGGCTGCGGGGCATTTAAACACTATAACTCCAAAACAGTAGAAATTAAACGTATGTATGTGCCGCCAGCACTACGTGGCAAGGGGTTGGCAACCCAGGTGCTTCAAGCGCTGGAAAGTTGGGCTGCAGAGAGTGGTTATTCTCGCTGCTTATTGGAAACGGGCAGGCGCATGCCCGATGCTATTGCATTTTACCAATCTCAGGGGTATAAACATACTCCAAATTATGGGCAATATTTGGGCGTAGCCAACAGCATTTGTTTTACAAAAATGCTTTCTGACTAATTTGTATCTTTAATAATGATTAATTTCTTCAGAGCCCTCCGAAAAGATTCTTCTTCTAATAAGAATATTGGAATGTACCGTTTATATGCCATTGGTGAAATAGTATTGGTGGTAATTGGTATTCTCATTGCGCTGCAGGTTGATAACTGGAACAAGGAAAATGAGAATCGGGATAAGGAAAGAAAGTATTTAACCGAATTAAAAACTAACCTACACGAAGACGTTATCCAAATTGATACTATCCTTGCTCAAAACAAAATTAAAGCTGCATGTATAAATAATGTACTAAAAGCGTTTGGAGCATTAAAAAATACGCCAGCTATGGTGTTGCGCTTTGGCATTAGTATGGATACACTTTCTAAATTTGAAGTTTTTAATGCTAACAGCATTGCGTTTCAAAACCTTATGTCTTCGTCAAGTATCGATCTTATAAAGAATGATACATTAAGAACGCTCCTACCCAGGTATTATAATGAAGTACGCCTGAGTTTAGAAATTGGTACCCAGAAAAGAGTAAGTGAGTCAACCAGAAAATTTGTGGATGAAGTAGGGCCGGTTCTCATGAATAGAGAATTGTTTTTAAGACTTTTAAATATTGATTTTCCAATCAAATCGATTTCTGAAGTTAATTTGGCTAATAACGAATTAATTGTGTCTGACCTCTTTTTTATGGATCGTATGATCTTATCTCAAAATGAAGATCTTTAGATATATAAACAAGATGCATTGCAATTAATAAACATTATAGCCTCCGAGCTAGAATAGTATATAAGTATTGATTGCAATTTTATTTCCTATTTTTGACAATACCCGTTGATAAGCACTTGTAAACATTTGTAAATGCTTACAAATAGAAAGGTGCTCATATACGGTTGTTACCTTCTATACCTTACATGATTAAAAACCTTCCAACATCAGAAAATTTTAAACTACTTGCACGGGAATGCTTGATACAGACAATTAATAATCTTTATCAAATAATTGAAGGGTATAACTTTAGTAAGAAAGAAGGAGTAATTGAATTTGCTGAAAGTGAAATTTGGAATTACCATAAAGGTGACCTGCGAACTTGCTTAATACTTGTACATCAAGGATTCGAACTCTATTTGAAATCCAAAATTTGTGATGAATCCCCATTATTACTGCTAGAAACCTCAAAAAGTGACTGGCCAACAAACCCCAATAGCGCAGATAAGGACTTTAATTAGCTTTTCACTATTTCAGGAGAATCGCTGA
>NZ_JAVJUY010000372.1:0-2593 GCF_040220315.1 Fulvivirga sp. | reverse complement strand
TTATTAATAAAACCAAATTCCTTCATATCATCCCAATGATCGTTAATAATAACTTTAGACTGAGCGTATAATTCGCCAAGTTGTTGATTTTCAATATAGTCTGCAACTATATGAGACTTTGGAATATATTCTTTCCAACCGCGACCCCACACCTTTAAAGGCAATCCTAGATCAACGCTCCATAAAACTCCGGGCCTTTTTACACTTCTGGTATTACCTACAAAAACAAAGTCCTTCCGAATGAAATGATCAAGATTACTTGGTTTGAACTCCTCTGTATCTGTACATTGTAATAATGGTTCTACAGGAATACTCAAATCCTTCTTTAACTTTTCTGAAAAAGAGTTTGAGGCAACTAATACCAGGTCATATGAAGAATACTCTTCCATGCTAACGTCAGCAGGATGGCTTATATTCCACATAATATTTATAACCTCCTTCTTAACTTTGTAAGGATACTTACCTCTTAAAACAAGCACTACATCCTCCTGATGATCATTTTCCCATTCGCCATCATAATCAGTAATCACTTCTTCACCTAAACGCTCCAAATACTTAGTCAGCGACCTGCCAAAGTGAAAATCCCCCCATTTTTCTTGCCTAGAATCCAATGGAGCAGGATTTTTAATCACCCACTTCATAATTAATCAGCTTTATTATTTGATTTAGAATAGAAGTTGCCATACAATTCGGCAAAATCTTTTGAGACTTCATTAAGCAATTCAAAATTTTGATCCACTAACATATCTATATTGCTTTTAATCGCCTTATAGCTGAATTGACGTAAATATAAATTTCTTCCTGCTTCAACCATTTCTTGCGTTTTTTTTGGATGATCAAATATCTGCTTAATTCCCTTTACTAACGCATCATAATCATGATGAGGAACTTCTTTTACATAACCCTGACGAGCCAAGTCACCCAGATCGGATATATCGTTGGCTATCACAGGTACTTTCATAGCTATTGCATCTGTGAACTTATACGGCATTTGATAATGGCTTGCTGGAATTTCCGGATCGAGCCACAAAACAACTAAATCTGAAGCGTAATTAATAGCCGCCATATAATTTCTATCTTGAGGAGGTAAGATTTGCACCTTATCTCCAAATGATTCCTTTAACTTCCTTTGATCCGGAGTCTCGCGAGATCCAACGAATAGCAGTTTATAACGCTCATCATTCAATTTATCCAACAACTCAATCAACTCGAAAATACCTTTATGTTTTCTTAAAAGTCCTCCGAATAAAATTATTCTGTCACTAGTTGAATACCCCAAAGAATGTCTTATTTCATCTCTATCATATTTCAATGGATCGTAATAACTCTCGTCTTTCAAGTTTCTCAGATAAAAACTATTACTGCCAAAGAATCGATCTAAGTTTTTATTATGGGTGGTTGTAACAGGCATTCTTTGACCAAATTCTTCTAATATATTTGACCACAACAGACTGTACGGAGATTTAAGTTCTTCTGAATTTAGGTCAAGCTGATTTACATCAAAGGCAGAATTAAGTTTATCTTTTTGCGGATTGGCCACAACGGTTTCTAAGTCATTAAATTCCAGCACCACTTTCTTATTGAAATTATGATTGGCCAGAAGTGCTAAACCTAAACTACTTAATCTTGGCTTAACAGCGTAAACTATATCGCCCTTTATGTTAAGAAGGGCTTCAGACATTGCTGAATGAAAACCTGGGAAATCTGATCCTTCAATAATCTTGAGTTCAAAGGGAGGTGTTTCATCTTTATACGGCTGAAATATCTCTTCTTCAAAGAATCTAAAGCCAAGTAGTTGAACATTGTATGATCCGCATATTGCTTCTGCAATATTATAGGCTTTCGAAAAATGATTACGACAGACATCCCAAGATAAAATAGTAATCGTTGGATTAGCTTCTTTATTTACTCTTAACTTGGATTGAAGCCCATGCTTATAATAAAGGCTCAAATTTGATCTGATAATTTCAAGACTCGAATTATCATATTTATGGATTTTGGTAATCTGATTCCAAGATTCATTTCTTTGATAGTAGACAAGGTAGTTATCAATATAAATGGGGTCTCTCAAAAAAGTATATTTTAAGATGAGGTCCCAATCTTGCTGCCTTTTTAGTTGATTATTAAATCCGCCATAATGATCAATTAGGCCTTTACGATGAACAAAGGTATTTAAGTCTATGTAGTTTTTCTCTGCTAGCTTCTCATAATTAAAAGGCAGACCTTTGAACGACTTAATTTTAAAAGACTCTTTTCCTTTATCTTTTAACCTTTCAACATCAATATACTTTGTATAAACACAATGAATGCCTAATCTATTCTCTAATGCTCCAATTGTTATTCTTAAGAACTCAGGATGCCATAAGTTATCTGAATCTAAATAAGCTATGTATTTACCTTTTGATTTAGAATGCCCATAATTTCTAGCAGCGGCTGCTCCTTGTTTCTTCAGTTTGAAATACCTCAATTTAGAAGAAGTTATCTTACCAAGTACTTTTGAAGTTTCATCAGTGCTTTCATCATCACAAATTATTAACTCCCAGTTTGTATATGATTGATCAAACACACTTTGAATAGCATTTAAAATAATATC
>NZ_JAVJUY010000371.1:0-2321 GCF_040220315.1 Fulvivirga sp. | reverse complement strand
TTATATAAATCGCATATGGTTTGAGATATCCCCTTTGTAGAGTAAGTATTCTTTCTTTTTAAGATGCCGAGGCTCGAAAGACCCCTTCACCAATTCCTTCTCTTTACCGGTAAGAGTTACAAGTTCTTCAATATTACTAATTAGCTTATTCGGCATACTTCAATAAGACTAGTTCTAAGTTAATGATTTATCCATGTCTTTTTTTCCTATTTTTATTTCAATGAATGATCAGGCCTTAACATCGGACTTCGATTTAATTCTTCAGAATGTAGCTCGCTTCATCGATCTCACTGATGAAGAGAAAGACCTATTCAAATCACTTTTAAAAAGAGGGAGTGCCAAACGAAAGGAATTTGTTATGCGACCGGGCAAGGTAATGAAGTATGAATATTTTGTAACCAAAGGCTGCTTGAAGGTTTATTCTCTCGACCGCAATGGAGTTGAGCATGTTTCGATGTTCGCTATTGAAGATTTCTGGACTGGAGATATGGCGAGTTTTATGTTGCAACAGCCTTCCACCTACTTCATCAAAGCACTCGAAGATTCAGAGTTTTTAATGATATCAAAAGAAAGCTTTGAACGCCTTTTCGATGAAATACCAAAGTTCGAGCGTTTTTATAGAAACCTCTATCAACGATCATTGGTGAGCTATATACAAAGAACCAATGAAGGTATTTCACTAACGGCAGAGGAGCGCTATGAAATCTTTTTGTCCAAATATCCTCACATCGCCAATCGCATCAAACAAAAGGATCTGGCGGCTTATCTTGGAATCACTCCTGAGTTTTTAAGCATGATCCGCAGCAAGATGAGCAAACGTTAGTTTTCTTAAACTAGTTTATTTTTCCCCGATACAGAAGGTGCCTCCTTTGTATCATGATAACGAGAAACACCTTTTTAGCAATTGTTTTTATGGTCATTGCCCATGGAAGCAAGGCACAGATCACACAGCTGGAGTTGGCTTCAGGCCATAAGAAGACAGACTTTACATCTTTCTCTTTAAGGTCACTCACACCAACTGCTAATTTTTCTATTGGCACATTGGCATTCTTTCAGAAGTATCATGAACAGGAAAGTTTCATGTTTGATGAAACAGGAGTTCATTCTACTATCTATTGGAACATTACTAAAGCTATTTCCTTTGGACCTGGTTTGTATTACAACAGTGTAGCCGGTTTCTCTCAGCGGCTATCTCTTTTATACGCGATTAAATCACAATATTTTGTTTTAACTGCTATCCCAACAATAGCTCATGTTGAAGAAACAGGCTTAATCAACGCTGAGATGTTTTTGCAGATGCAGTTGACATTACCCTTAAAAGAAGATTGGAAACTGCTCTTCAGTGCTCAAGTACTGACTAACTGGGAAAAGTTCTCCCATCATACCAGAAGCTTTCAGCAAATAAGAGTAGGAGTAGATAAGCATGCCACTCAGTTTGGACTGGCTCTAGACCTCGATCAGTATGGTGATGCTCCCATAACCCGAACATCTCCTGGTGTATTCGTTCGAAAAATTTTTCTAAACAACTAAACAATAAATACTATGATGATTAACAAAATTCTAAACACAGAAAGTAATTGGGGAGCACTGGTAGCTCGCCTAACATTAGGAATTGTTCTATTTCCTCATGGAGCTCAAAAGATGTTGGGCTGGTTCGGAGGATATGGGTTCACGGCAACTATGGATGCCTTTACAAATCAAATGCACCTGCCTTGGATTGTAGCATTTGCAGTAATCATGATTGAATTCTTAGGATCGATTTCCCTGATCCTAGGATTCGCAAGCAGATTATGGTCTCTGGCGATAGCAGGTCTTTTTACAGGCATCATTTTCACCAACCATTTAGAGCATGGATTCTTCATGAACTGGTTCGGGAATCAGGCCGGTGAAGGCTATGAATATGCGCTTCTGATTATTGGACTTGCGATTTCTGTCTTAATAAGTGGGGGTGGAAAAAAAGCCTTAGATACTCAATTAGTCAATAGTTTAAACAAATAAGAAGATGAAAAAGATAATAGCAATAGGAGCAAGTAGTAGTAGTAAATCTATCAATAAAACATTGGCCATTTATGCCGCCAGCAAGGTTGGAGATGCCTCTGTGAGTGTCATAGACCTCAAAGATTACACACTGCCTTTATTTAGTGTGGATGTTGAAGAAGAGTTTGGTATACCTGAAGGCGCACATAAATTCAATAAAAAAATCGAATCAGCTGATGGGTTGGTGATTTCGCTGGCTGAACACAACGGCACATATACAGCAGTATTCAAAAATCTTATCGACTGGCTTTCCAGAATTGATATGAAAGTATGGAAAGGTAAAC
>NZ_JAVJUY010000370.1:0-7695 GCF_040220315.1 Fulvivirga sp. | reverse complement strand
AAGTTGTGCAATATCTTCTGCAGATAACTGATTTATCTTGTCAGCAATCTCCTTCATTTTAGGACCATACTCCTGCCCTAATTTTCTGAAGTTAGGCTTCACATTCTTCACCAGAATGCCAGATTCATCATCTACAAACTCGATTGATTTGATGTTTACCTCAGAGCGGATTAACTCCTCAACAGCACTTACCTGACTTTTAAACTGGCTGTTTAAAACCGGCACTAAGATTTTAGAAAGAGGCTGCCTTACCTTGATCATATGCTTCTTGCGAAGTGAGTGCACCAAGGATGAAACTGTTTGAGCGAGGCTCATTTTACTTTCTAAATCCTCATCGATAATTGACTCATCTGCTTTAGGAAAGTCAGTTAAGTGAATAGACTCAGCTCTATCTAAACCTGTAACAGCATTCAAATCCTGATACAGCTTGTCCATATAAAATGGCGCAACAGGTGAAGCAAGCTTGGCAATAGTTGCCAAACAAGTATATAATGTTTGGTATGCAGATCTCTTATCTTCGTTGTACTCGCCTCTCCAGAATCGCTTTCTGTTCAACCGAACATACCAGTTACTCAAATCATCAATTGTAAAGTCTTGGATAAGTCTGGCTGCCTTTGTTGGTTCATATTCATCAAATGCCTGATCCACTTTTGAGATGAGGGTATTTAGTTTACTTAATATCCAACGGTCGCTTTCTGTTCTTTTGCTTACTTCTATTTCACCGTCCTGATAATTGAAGCCATCTAAATTGGCATATAAGGCAAAGAAAGAATAAGTATTATGAAGTGTACCAAAGAATCTTCTTTGTACTTCAGCAACCCCTTCAATATTGAATTTAAGGTTATCCCAAGGGTTGGCGTTGGAAATCATGTACCATCGTGTAGCATCAGGCCCGTATTCAGCCAGTGTTTTAAACGGGTCAATTGCATTGCCTAAACGCTTGGACATTTTGTTGCCGTTTTTATCCAGCACAAGGCCATTGGCAATTACATTTTTGAATGCCACACTCTTATTAAGCATGACCGCAATGGCATGCAGTGTAAAGAACCAACCCCTAGTCTGATCTACACCTTCAGCAATAAAATCTGCCGGATAGTTCGCCTTAAATGTTTGCTCATTTTCAAAAGGGTAGTGCCATTGTGCATAAGGCATGGCGCCAGAATCAAACCACACATCAATCAAATCAGGTTCGCGGAACATCTTCTGCCCAGAATCAGATACGAGCACAACATCATCCACATAAGGTCTATGTAAATCAAAGTCGTCAGAGATTGACTCCGTCATAAATCCAGCTTTGATGGATTTCTCAACCTCCTCCTTTAATTCAACTAAAGAGCCAATACATTTTTGTTCTGTTTTATCTTCAGAAACCCAAATTGGCAATGGTGTCCCCCAGAACCTTGATCTTGATAAGTTCCAGTCTACCAAATTCTCCAACCAGTTGCCAAAACGACCAGTACCGGTAGACTCTGGCTTCCAGTTGATTGTCTTATTCAGAGCTACTAAATCATCTTTAACAGCTGTTGTTTTGATGAACCATGAGTCTAATGGGTAGTAAAGCACTGGCTTATCAGTTCTCCAGCAATGAGGGTACGAGTGCTCATATTTCTCAACCTTGAAGGCTTTGTTTTCTTCCTTCAACTTGATGGCTATCAAAACATCCGTTGGTTTGAAATCAGGATTATTACGTGTTTCATCATCGTAATATTCTTCTTTCACATATTTGCCAGCAAAGTCTGTTACTTCTTTTACAAATCTTCCCTGCTTATCCACTAATGGAACATCATTGCCTTGCTCGTCTTTTACCATTACAGCAGGAACGCCATTTTGTTGAGCTACACGAAAGTCATCTGCACCAAAAACGGATGCCGTATGCACGATGCCAGTACCATCTTCAGTTGTCACAAAATCTCCGGGTATAACTCTGAAGGCATTTGACTCTAAATCTTCATTAGTAACGTAAGGCAGAAGTTGTTCGTATCTAATTTCAGTTATGTCACTACCCTTGAATGTTTGAACTACTTTGTAAGGGATTAACTTATCACCAGCTTTATAATCCACAAGTTCAATAGCATCTGCCTTTGAGTTGAAATGCTTAGCCACTAAATCTTTCGCCAGAACTACAGACACCGGCTCATGGGTGTAAGGGTTATAGGTTTTTACCTTTACATAATCAATTTTTTCACCCACTGCCAAAGCACAGTTTGATGGCAATGTCCATGGTGTGGTTGTCCATGCCAAAATGCGTACATCTTCATCTTCTGATTCAAACAAGAATGCTGATCGGTCATTTTTCTTCACCTTAAATTGAGATGTGACCGAAGTATCTTTTACATCTCTATAAGTTCCTGGCTGGTTCAACTCATGTGAACTAAGGCCTGTACCAGCTGCAGGAGAAAACGGCTGCACTGTGTAGCCTTTGTAAATTAACCCTTTATCATAAAGTTGTTTTAGTATATGCCATAGCGACTCCATGTAATCTTTCTCGAAAGTCACATAAGGATCATCCAAATCAACCCAGTAGCCCATTTTCTCAGTAAGGTCATCCCACTGATCTTTGAACTTCATTACAGTCTCTTTGCACTTTTTATTATAATCTTCTATTGAGATTTTTTTGCCTATGTCCTCTTTGGTAATGCCAAGCTCTTTTTCTACCTGGAGTTCAACAGGAAGGCCGTGGGTATCCCAACCACCTTTTCTTTTTACCTGAAACCCTTTAAGTGTTTTGTATCGGCAAAAAATATCCTTTACTGCCCGTGCCATCACATGGTGAATACCAGGGGTTCCATTAGCAGAAGGTGGACCTTCATAGAATGTAAAAGTTGGATTTCCTTCTCGCGTAGAAATTGACTTATCAAATATTTTATTCGATTTCCAAAAGTCTAGTACTTCGTTTGCTACCTCAGCATAGTTGAGTCCTTTATACTCTTTATACTTCACCGCTACTTACCTTTATGTTTATGAATTATTTTCTTTGTTGTCAGAATCTTCACTATTGACAACTTTAATTAGGTCCAGGTCAATCTCCTCATCTTCATCTTCCTGATAGAAGCCATCGTCATATTGCTCTATAAGAGGATGAACATCCTTTCTTCTTTTTCCTGAATCAAAGGTCATCAGTAAAGAAGGAAGTAAAATTAGATTGGTGATCATGGCTATCAACAATGTGATGGAAGTAAGAATTCCCAACGCTACCGTTCCACCAAAATCTGACCAGACAAATATTATAAAGCCGGCAAATAGTATGATGGATGTGTACATCATACTTGCCCCTGTTTCTTTCAAACTTTTACTTATGGCCAAGGGCACAAAGAATTTGTTAGCAAATAGTTCCTGCCTGTATTTGGCTAAGAAGTGAATGGAATCATCTACTGATATACCAAACACTATACTAAAAATTAATGCCGTACTTGGTTTTAACGGAATGCCCGCAAAGCCCATTATGCCTGCCGTAATCATTAAAGGAATTACGTTTGGAATGAGTGAAATTACGATCATTCTAAAATTGGCAAATAGCATGGCCATGATTATGGCAATAATGATAAATGCCAGGCAAAGGCTAAACCATAAATTTTTAATTAAGAATTTATTCCCCTTAATAAATAATGGTGTAGTCCCCGTCACGCTAATTTTCATATCCGTTCCGGCAGTGATAGAATCTATTTTAGGCTGCACCACCCCTTTAATCAGAGAATCCATTTTATGTGAACCCACATCCGCGATTTGCATGCTCATGCGCATTTTGGTTAGCGTAGAATCAACAAATGAATTGAAAAGACCTGTGCTATCTTCCTGATTACGCATATAGCGTAAGATGAAATTCTTTTCTCTATTACTTGGCAGGCTGTAACGTGCGGGGTTATTATTATAGAAAGCCTGCTTGGATGCCTTCACAAAACTAACCACACTCACCGGTTTTGAGATATCGCGCTGTTCACCCAGAAAACTTTCCAGCTCCTCCAGCTTTTCAAGGTTATCTAAATCGATTACACCACGCCTTTTTTGAGTATCAACAATAAATTCCAATGGCATAATGCCGCTAAAATGTTTTTCGAAAAACCGAAGGTCTTTCTTGATCTGGCTTTTTGCCGGAATATCGTCTACCATATAACTGATAGCCTCAATCTTGTACATACCAATTGCAGAAATAACTATCAAGGCAACTGTCACCGAATAAATGGCTATTCTATGCCTATGCACCAGAATATCCATTTGAGTAAGCACAAAATCAATTCCTTTGAACCTAAGGTGCTTTAGCTGTTTACCTCCGGGTGATGGAAGCCACGAAAATACTGCAGGTATTAAAATGATGCTGACAAGGAATGTTGCCATAATGTTTATACCTGCTATAATTCCGAATTCTCTTAAAATGGTAATATCTGTACTCATTAATACCAGGAAGCCAACCGCTGTGGTAAAGTTTGTAATGAGTGTTACCAACCCTATTTTACGCACCTCTCGGCTTATGGCCATTACTTTATTGCCGTGTTGCTCAAATTCCTGATGATATTTATTTAAGAGATATACACTGTTGGGTATACCAATGACGACAATGACAGGCGGAATTAATCCAGTAAGGATGGTGATTTTATATCCAAACAAAGCCAATGAGCCCATTACCCAAACCACTACTACTGCAATGATTGTCATAGGGAAAACAACGGCATCCCATGTTCTAAAAAATGCAAAAAGTATGATGGCAGTTACCACTACAGAAAGGATGAGAAACATCTGCATTTCATTCCGTACATTTCCTGCCACTACTGATCGGACAAAGGGTAGGCCTGCATAATGCAGCTCTATGCCAGTTATTTCTTCAAATACTGCTCCATATTTTTGAATTTCCGCAGTAAGCTCAAGTCGTTTTGGCGAGTTTAAAACTTCACGATTAATGGATACGAGTATAAGTGTGGCCCCATTCTCTTCATTCAACAACTGGCCGCTGTAAAACTTTTGATCATGAGCCAACTGTAAGAGGCTATCAAATTCATCTTTTGATGAAGCTATATTATCTCCAAAAATTGGAACTACATCAAAGCGCTTTTTAACGGTATTTTTTTCAAGACGTTTAATTAATGGTAAGCTTAAAACACTATTAACCCCCTCAATACTATTCAGCTGTTTACTCAGCTCACTGAATTTCTTGAAATTGTCTAATTCATAGACTGAGCTGTCTAACACACCAAGAGCCACCAAATTTCCATCTTCACCAAATAGCTCTTTAAACTTTTGAAATTCCACCATATCCGGATCATCAGCCGGCACGGTTTTCATGAAGTCATAGCTCATCTCCACATTGCGAGCATGATAGCCCATAAATGCAGTGATTAGCACCAGTATTGATACCAGTACTAACCTTTGTTTGATAATAATATGACTAAGCTTTGTCCACATAGCAAAAATGAAGGCACAAAGGTAATGATTTTACCCTGAAATGAGCATAAACTTTAGGTAACCTATATTATGCCAATCAAAGGTTACTTAAAGTTTATGAGAATTCCATGTGACAGGTAAAAAACACTTAATACACATGAATCTATAATTCAAAAAGTCCTATTCAGGCATTAGGAAGGGAGATACCTTTGATCTTCCTGAACATCGATATGGCATGCCTATCGGTAAGCCCTGAAACGAAGTCGACACAGCACAAAAGTTGGTGATAAATACGACCATCATTCTGGCTTAAATCCAATTGCACTTCAGGTGGTAATAGCCTTTCAATAGCTTTGTCTTTTTTCGTTTTTGAAGCTTTATCTTTATTCACCACTGCTTCGGTAAACACTTCTAGCAAACCTGGCAACACTTCAAAACCGGCAGCTTCTGTTTCCATCACATTTCTGGATCGATATATCTTCTGGATGGAAATGGAAATTACTTCTTCAAGCACTGAATTGCTGGGCACACTATCAGTTAAAGAAATATCATATGAACCATCCATTAGACCTTGTTCATTATCAAGGAAAAGCTCCGAGCATTCATTAATCAACTGGCCAACGGCCATCGCTCTTAATATTCCAATGCGCTCATCTTTCGTATCGATGCGCTCCAGCTTTTCTTTGTTGAATTTGTCTTTTAGAATGCCAGCGAATAGCTCAACAGTTTGTTCGTAAGAAACCAATCCTAATCTACAGCCATCCTCCAAATCAATAAGGTGATAACATACATCATCGGCAGCCTCCACTAAAAATGCCAGTGGATGGCGAGTCCATGTATAATTACCTAAAGATTGCAAGCCCGTTTCTTCTGCTATCGATTTGAATATTTCTTTTTCTGTTTGAAAAAACCCATACTTCTTTTGGCTTCGCCTTGTTTTATCCTGATTAGCAATAAGGCATTGTCTTGGGTATTTACTAAAAGCTGCCAATGTTGCATAAGTAAGCTGAATGCCTTGATAACGTGATTTGTTTAAAATTCTAAAGCCCTGTGCATTGCCTTCAAAGTTTGTAAGGTCGGCCCATTCTAATTTAGAAACCTGGCTTTCATATTTCTTACCCGGCCCTGATTTAAAAAATTCTGAAATAGCATCTTCGCCCGAGTGACCAAAAGGTGGGTTACCAATGTCATGCGTTAATGAAGCTGCTGCCACTATTGCTCCAAAATCATGAACTGAGTACTGATCAGAAAGTGATTTATTTCTATTTAAAATAACTTCACCAACTCGCTTACCCAATGACCTACCAACACTTGACACTTCCAAACTATGTGTAAGCCTTGTATGTACAAAATCGTGCTCTGGAAGCGGATGAACCTGGGTTTTATCTTGCAGTCTTCTGAATGGGTAGGAGAAAACGATTCTATCAAAATCCTGCTCAAAGGCACTTCTTCCTTTTTCATGTTGTGCTTTTTTATCTGCGCCTCTTTGACTTGACAGAAGTTCGTTCCAATTCATTTTATAAAAATTAAAGAAGATCAAATTTATACAATTTCAAAGGATCTTGATTAAGGAGAGTTTTGAGCGTTTCGTAGAGGTCGGGATGTGCCTGCTTCAGTTCCTGAGGCTGTTCAAAAAAGTATTCCAAAGAAACCGCAAAAAACTCATACTCATTGGTACCGGCATAGGCTCTCAGCAAATGGTCTTTCCCTGCCCTGATATGCTCTAATTCTCGCATGGTAATTTTATCTAATGCGAAAAGTGCTTCTCGATTTAAAAACTCAAACTCCTCATTTTTTATCCTATTCTCGAAGTGGATGGCATGCGCCATTTCATGAATACCCAGATTGTAAGAATCCCTAAGGTCTCCATATCCCTGAACAAACGCTTTCCATGACAATACAATAATTCCAGCGCGTGGATTTACCTCGCCTAGATGATAGCGTTTATTTATGTGTGAGTAGTATTCATTGGGATAAATGAGAATTTTATCAAAATTAGACAAGTAAATTTCTGGTAAACGAAAGGTAAGCTGTATGGCTGATGCCGAAATTAATACCCGCATTTCTGGTGTAACCATCGGTATTCCTCTGGGAATAAACTTTTTTGAGTACATAAATCTCCTCAGTTTACGCTCAAATTCAATTTTGTCGCTGGCTGAAAGTACCTTGTAATAAGCACAGTATTGATTTAAAATATTGCGATACTTTGGGTAAAGTGGTTGCCTTACTTTTACATGATACCTAACTTCATCATAGATGAATATATAAAAATCATTAAAAACAGACCAGACCCCGTAAATGAGTACCAGAATAGGGGCACCC
>NZ_JAVJUY010000369.1:0-13951 GCF_040220315.1 Fulvivirga sp. | reverse complement strand
CTATTACTATCAAATCAGCCCAAAGGCCTAAATCTACGTGGTTCGTCCATTCCCCGGTTTCTGTGTTACTAAACTTGTTTAATACCGGATTTTTGGAAAGTGTAGCTAGGGTGAGAGGAGTGATAAAATCAAGTGCAGAGTCGGTCATCACTACCTTAACCTCCGCACCTGCTTTTACCAGTAGTCTGACTAGTAAAGCAGACTTATATGCAGCGATGCTTCCACATACTCCGATAATTATTTTTTTACCCTGGAGCATGTGAGCACTATTAAAGTTCTAACTTATTCTCTTCTTCTTCTCTGTAACGGAAGTCAACTTTATCTTCAAGAAATTCTTCAATTGCTACATTGGTAGACTTTGGAAGTCTTTCATAGAATTTAGAAATTTCTATTTGCTCTCTGTTTTCGAAGATTTCTTCCAGGTTATCTACAGTAGATGCGAATTCAGCAAGTTTTGCATTTAATTCTTCTTTCACATTCACTGCAACCTGTCTTGCTCTCTTTCCGATAATTACAATAGACTCATAGATGTTACCTGATTTCTCAGCAATCTTGTCTGTGTCTCTTGTTACGATTGATGCTTGAATAGCCATATTATTCTAATTTAATTATTCTTTGCTAGTTGATTTAGTTTACTTAGGCTGTCGCCATATTTTTTGTCTGCCTCTCTTAAGTAGGCACTTGAAGGATATAGGTCTAAAAATTCCAAATAAAATTCATTCGCTTTCCTATAACGCTCTTCCTGTTTGGAATAGATACTTTTTTCTGCTAATCTAAACTGAGCCATAAATTTAAGGAATGATATTTCCTCGTTAAATTCAGAATCAGGATAGTCATTTGCAAAACTTTCAAAGGCAACAACAGCAGCCTTGAAATACTCTAATTTGTAATACTGCTTGGCGTTCTCATAGGCCTTTTTTTCTAATTTTTCTTGGATGGCGTTAATTACTTCGGAAGCATCATCCCTAAACTCACTGTTTGGATATCGGTTGATGAAATTCTGCATAGATACTACTGCCTCTATACTGGAAGTCTGATCCAGGTTGTACTCGGGTGAATTAACATAAAGGGAATAAGCTCTCATATACCTTGCTTCCTGGGCAAATTCACTGCGTGCATATGTTTCGTAAAAGGTTTTAAAGTGGTGCGCTGCCAAAAGGTAAAACTCCTGGTAATATTGTGCATAGGCCAAGTAAAATTGTACCTTCTCTCCTTCAGGCAAGCCTCGTATTATAGGTAGGATCTGCTCAAACAAGATGCTTGATCTATAATAGTCTTTATTCTCATAGTAGTTTATCGCAGCATCATACTTCACTTTCCAATCAGGATTTTTTTCAATCCTCCTGAATTTGCTACATGATGCTACTAAAAAAATGATGATAATAAGTAAGAAATGGCGCATTAACCCTCTTTTCAACATAAGCCTGCAAATATAGCTAGTATTTACTAATAATCAACTTAACGTAGTATTCTTAAAACTAGTTTCGGATATAATTATTGGATGGAATCCGCATTTATTTTCTGATAACAATTTTGTGCGTGGTCACACCGTCTCCATCCAAATAAAGCGTGTAGAAATAAACTCCAGGATTAAAATCTTCAGTTACTATTTTAAGTTTGGTTTCGAATGGAGTTAAGTCATACTTACCAATGACACTACCCAATACGTTATGAAGTACAATTTCGGCTTGCACGTCTTCATCTTTAAGGTTGTAATTCAAAATGGCAAATTCGGAAACTGGATTAGGATAAATTTCTTTTAACTGAATTTCGGCAGACTCATAAAGAAATTTTTCCTCGACAGCCTCTTCAATAGTATAATTTACTTCGTATTCAACCGCATCAGACGGATTATCACGGTTATAGATCAGGTATTTGACAGAACTTATTCCTGGTACTAGACCTGCTTCAAGTGTACTTACAAATTTCTTGGAAACTTCCTGTGCCGATATTCTTTTTGAGAGTGGTATCTGCTCCTCTTCCTTGGTTAGGCATTGCCCTTCCCAGCAAATATATGTACTCTGACTTGTACCAATGACTTTATCTAATCTTCTTATGACAATCTGAATAGGTCGGTCAGTGAGGTTTTTAATTGGAATTTCTGCAGCAACTTTTTCGCCAACTTTACCTACAAAGACTTTGTTTGTTTCAACCACCTCGAAACTCTGTGTCATGGCTGGGAAGCCAAACAGAAGTAAAAGAGCTGAAGTGATTAATACACGCATAGTTTCGATACTACATACTAACTGAAATTAGTTTTTTAAGTTATGAAAAAAATAAAATTAATTCAACTTTATCAATGCTAATTATTCTTACTTAAAGGAGACTTTTTTATGCCCTGCGGAACAGGCTTTTGTTTCATGTCTAATTCAACAGGTATTTCATGCGTTGGTGGCCTGGAAACGGGTGGTGTTTTGTCTACTTCTTCTTTGTTTCGCGTATGGTCCAATGCATAAATTGCTTCTTTTTCTGGCCGCTGTTCTATCCGCCAGTTAAAACCTTTCAGCCTGGTTTCTGGTGCTTTTAATTCATGAGGCGGAATAAATGATGCATCTGGGTTAACGTAGAACGAAATGTTATCTGCTTTGTTGAGTTTAAAGTTGATGGTCATTGAACTACAAAATATTTTGTTCATACCAACCAAGGCAGTTTCTTCATCATTTAATGCAAAGAATAAACTCTCACCATTACCTGTTACATCTACTTTTTTAATCTTGCCAGCATTAAAGAATGCCACCATTTCCCTTCCTTTTATTTGATTGAAATTGTCAATACTATCGGTTGAAACAACAAATGAATTCTGGTTCATATTCAAACGATCTATGCTATTATTTGCAATAATCACATTGATAGAATCTGCTGTCATTTGATTTCCTTCCGTCCATAGAACAGGATCATCATAAAAAAATAACATACTATCTGCAGTAACATAGGCAAGGGAATCAGCGATGCCTTGTAAATCTGATTTGTAAATCTGAACATTTTTGTAGGCGAGCAGCCGTTTTTTTGCCGGATCTTTACATTCAATGGCTACCAATGTATCTGCCGTAAGAAAAAGAGTATCTAAATCCATGATTTTTTTCATCAACGCTTTGCCATATACTTTTGCAATTCCCTTGTCCCGATAATAAATGCTGTTTTCACCTGTAATGATTACATCCTGTTCTTTACTAATCATTTCTACTTCGCCAACAGCCCGATATAGTTTCCTGATATCATCCAGAAACAATTGATTACCTGTAAGTGTGTAGGTTTCGGTTTCAACCTCTCCCTTTGCCAAATTAGATTTTCTGATGTTTGTGTTATACTCGCCTTCTTCGTAGATGAACACATTGCCCTCTACATCAGTAAGTACTGTGTGATCACGGAAATATACAATATTGGTTTTGGTATGGTATTGCAGTGTATCGGATTCCAAAGTATAATCAGGGTTTTTTCCAACTACATCTTTCTTAAAAGAAGCCATATTGGTATTTACCTGATAGTAGCCTTTTTCACTGGTAAGTACATTAGCTGAATCTACCAGCTTACCTCCATTATAGTACCTGGCTTGCTGTCTGATACGATCATAGTCAAGAAAATCTGTGTAGAGTGTAACACTTTTTAGTTTCTTAAAAACTACGTCTTCTCGTAATTTGGCCATTTTATTATCACCTGTATAGGTTAAACGCTTGGAGGTAATAGTCACTGAATCGCCTTCAGTAATGCGCACATGCCCAAAGGCATTTACAATGTTTTCCTTTTTATATAGAATAGCTGAGTCACAATAAATAGTGGTTTCATTCTGCTCAAACACAACATTACCTACAAAACGATCGAAGCGCTTGCCGGATTTATCCACCCCACCAATCAGCTTATCGGCCTTTTTAAGTTTTACTTTTTTCTGTGCCTGTACCGTTATGGCAAGGCTAATTGCCAGTAGAATGAATGAATATTTTATTACTAATTTTATCATGTTTGTATCTGGAGTGCAAAACTAATTAAAAATACTTCGTACCTGTATGGTAAACGATTTTTTGAATTTTATCGAGAGTGAAGCGTTGTTTAATAAAAATGACAACTTGTTGGTGGCAGTAAGCGGGGGAAAAGATTCTGTGGTTTTGGTGCATTTGCTGAATAAACTCGGTTTCACCTTCTCAGTTGCACACTGCAATTTTAAGCTGAGGGGCAAAGAGTCGGACGAGGATGAAGTATTTGTTAGGAGCATCTCAAAAAAACTGAAGGTTGATTTTTATTCTAATTCCTTTGATACCAAAAAATATGCCAGCGAAAAGGGTATCTCAACTCAAATGGCTGCGCGCGATCTTAGATATCGTTGGTTTGAAGAATTAATGGAGACACGTAAGTTTGATTACCTGCTAACAGCACATCATTTAAATGATTCTTTCGAAACCGCTTTATTCAATCTTGCGAAAGGTACGGGTGTAGCTGGTTTGCGTGGAATCAAATCTAAGAACGAACCTGTGAGGAGACCGCTTATTCACTTTCCTAAATCAGCGATCGATCATTACGCAAAAGCCAATGCAGTCGATTGGCGGGAGGATTCAAGTAATGAGAGCACGGATTATCAAAGAAATTATTTGAGGCATGAGGTGATCCCGAAATTAATGTCTGTCAATGAGAATTTGTTTGATACTTACAAGATAACGGCAAGCCGGTTAGCTTCACTCGAGGAGGTATTGAAAAACACAGTTATAGCCTTTTCTTCCGAAGTGACTGAAAGATCAGGAGTAAAGGAAATCCCTTTGAAATCAATTGCAATTGTTGAAATTGTTGTTCTGGAAGAATATTTAAAACCTTTTGGATTTAATTTTCAACAATGTGAGAATTTGAAACAACTTGCTCTTGGATCTAATTCGGGAAAGGTTTTTCGGTCTAACGATTTTCAAATAACTATAGATCGTGAACTAGCTCTGTTATCCAGAATAGCTGATACACAAGATTTTGATGTAGTCGTTCATTCATTTGAGTTTGATAAAGTAATAGGATCTAAGCACATTATTTTGAAACCAACTGATGATGTCTCAATCACGCATGTAACCAATACTGAAAAAGTTGATTTAGATAAGCTTAAATTACCATTGAAAATTAGAAGCTGGCAGGAAGGAGACTGGTTTCAACCTTTAGGAATGAAGGGCAAAAAAAAGATGAGTGATTTTATGATTGATGAGAAAATTCCTCTAAACTTGAAATCATCTGTGCTGGTTTTAGAAAGTGAAGGACAGATAGTATGCGTTATTGGTTACCGAATTGACGACCGGTTTAAGCTTACTAACAACAGTAAGAAGGCACTGCAAATCCAGATATATAATGATTAATCCGTTCAAGAAAACATATACCGAGAGAGAGTACAATATTTTTGTATTCCTAGCCAACATGCGTTTGTTTTCTGAGTTGAATTACAAACAGATGGCTCATTTTATACCGCACCTTCATGAAAGAACCTATGAAAAGGACGAGGTAGTATTTTTTAGGAATGACCCCAGCCATGCCCTGTATCTATTGAGAAAGGGAGAAGTTTCATTAAATATAGATATCAACGATACGTTCGAGCATTTAACTGAGATAAAGGCTGGCAATGCCCTTGGCGAGTCGTGCCTGCTTAAAAAGGCAAAAAGGCAACTGAATGCCATTGTTTCTTCAGAAAAAGCAGAATTTTATGTGATTCCACAAGAAAACATATTTTCAATTTTTGAAGATAATATTAAGATTAAGAGTAAAATGCTAGAGGCGTTGGCTGAAATCTATAACGAGTACAACACAAGCCTCTTTTCTGAGTACCGGGCCGCGTCTGGGTTCTTTAATTTGCAGTTGGTTTACAGAAAGGACTGACATAAAAATACAGCCTATATTTAGCTAAATAAGGCCTTATTTCTAACTTTGCGCTGTCTTAAAAATTTAATCATCTAAAGCATAATAATATGAAAGTTACTGTAGTAGGAGCAGGTGCTGTAGGAGCCAGCTGTGCCGAATACATTGCCATTAAAGACTTTGCTTCTGAAGTGGTGTTAATTGATATCAAAGAAGGGTTTGCTGAAGGTAAAGCCATGGATTTGATGCAAACTGCCTCATTAAATGGGTTTGATACAAAAATTACCGGTACCACAAATGATTACAGCAAAACTGCTGATAGCGATATTGCGGTGATTACTTCTGGAATTCCAAGAAAACCTGGTATGACAAGGGAGGAATTAATCTCTACCAATGCCGGTATCGTAAAATCAGTAGCTGAAAATCTAATTAAGCATTCACCTAACGTGATCATCATTGTGGTATCTAACCCAATGGATACCATGACCTATCTTGCACATAAAGCCACCGGCCTGCCTAAGAACAGAATCATAGGAATGGGCGGTGCATTAGATTCTGCAAGGTTTAAATACAGATTGGCTGAGGCATTAGATTGCCCTGCTTCTGATGTTGATGGTATGGTGATAGGTGGGCACAGTGATACTGGAATGATTCCATTAACCAGATTGGCAACAAGAAACAGTGTGCCCGTATCTAAATTCTTGTCTGACGACAAATTGAATTATGTGTTGGAAGAAACTAAAGTGGGTGGTGCTACGCTTACCAAATTATTGGGCACTTCTGCATGGTATGCTCCAGGTGCTGCTGTATCGGCAATGGTTCAGGCTATTGCTTGCGACACTAAGAAAATGTTCCCAAGCTCTTGCATGCTTGACGGTGAGTACGGCTTATCAGACATTTGCATTGGAGTACCAGCAATCATCGGCCGAAATGGTATTGAGAAGATTGTTGAGATTGAACTTGATGCTGCTGAAAAAGCGAAATTGGCTGAAAGTGCAGATGCAGTTAAGAAAACAAATGGCTTGCTTTAAACAAACTACCAGCTAATAACATAAGCCGCTTCTAACTAGCTTAGAAGCGGTTTTTTTATTTACATATCCGAGTAATATGTTTATCTTATAAGTATGTTTCGGCTTTATTCATTCAGTTTGGCAAGGTTTGATTACTTCATGGTACGGTCTTTAGCTCTTGTATTATGCTTCTGTTTAGTCAATTCAGCTCACGCACAGCAAGTAAGTACCAATCAAAAAATAGACAAAGTAATTGATCAGGCGAAGGCAGAGAAGGCTAAATTCAATGCTGATGAAGCTATAAATTTAGCATCTAAATCATTAGAACAATCTCAAAGCAATAGCTACAAAGCCGGAATTATTGAAAGTTTGATGATTATTGGTGAATCCAGAAAACAGAAGTCTGAATTTACCGAGGGCTTGAATAGTTATTTGCAGGCACTTTCTGAGGCTGAAAAGTTAGGCAATAACCAATACAAAATGTTGGTGAATGAGAAGTTGGGTCAACTTTTCTATGATTGGGGCGTGCCTGAAAAAGCTCTATTATATTTTGATGAGGCGCTAAGAATATCACAAAAAGAAAACAAAGCAGACGATCAGCTACTTATTGAAATTGCCGAGACACATATCCAGTTGAGGAATTATTCTGAAACCTTAAGTTACTATCAGCAGCTATTAAGAAGACAGGAAACAAGAAACAGTTATGAGTCGGAAATACGGACATTGAAGAAGATTTCTTCAGTTTACATATTAATGAACGAGCCCGATTATGCTTTAAATACCAATTTGAAAATTCTTGAAAAAAATGAGGCGGCAGAAGACAAGAATAATACTGCGGTAACGCTGAACTCCATCGGGTTTCTTTACCGAGACTTAAATCAACAACAGCAAGCATTAGCGTATTTTGAGCGCGCACTTGAATTAAACCAGCAACTCAATACTAACGGTACGAAGAATGATGAGATAGTTTCTAACTTAATCAATATAGGTGTCGTGCAGCAATCGTTAGGCGATTACCGAGAGTCTATGAAAAGTTTTAGAAATGCTCTGGAGATTAAGGAGGAGAGTGGATCGCCTGTGGAAGTGGCGGTTATGCATAATTATCTTGCTTCCATTAACTACAATCTTGGTAAAAATAGAGAAGCTCTTGATCATTGTGAGGAAGCCATCGGGCTGCTTGAAAAAAGTGATAATAAGAGATTGTTAGCAAGTGTTTACAAAAAGCAATCGGAAATAATGCAGCGAATGGGAAGCTACCAAGAGGCGTTGGCCAGCTATAAAAAATATACTGTGCTAAAAGACAGCATCTTATTCAACGATCAGCTAGCTCAAGAAAATGAGAAGTATAAAGAGTTTATTGCTGAAACTACAGAAAAAGAATCCAAACTTAACATCATTGACCAAGAGATGAAAACCCTGGAATTAACGAACGAAAAAGTAAAGGCGGAGCAGGAGAAGCAGGCAGTAGAGTTGATGTTAAGAGAGCAGGAAGTCAAAAATATTTCCTTGCAAAATGAGCAATTGGCTAAAGAAAGGCAACTTCAAAGGCTGTTGCTGCAACAGGAGAAAATCGAGACTGAACGAAAGGATCAGGAAATACAGCTATTGGAGCAAACTAGAGAGCTTCAGTCGGTTGAAATTCAGAAAAAAAATCTAGAAGAGCAGGAACGTTTAAGAGAAATAGAACTGCAAAAATCTAAACTGGAACTACAAGAGTCACAACTGGAAACGAGCCGGGAAAGGCAACGAAATCTGTATTATGTTGCTGGGCTATTCTTGGTTATTTTGATATTCATATTAGCAGGCTATGTTTATCAGCAGCGTGTAAATTCAAAACTCAAAACTCAGTACGAACAAATTAATGAGCAGAAACAGGAAATAGAAAAGATCAATAAAAACCTGGTAGAGCTGAATGAAGAGAAGAATGATTTAATTGGTATTGTGGCGCATGATTTGAAGAGTCCGTTGAACCAAATAGCAGGTATGCTCGATATTATTAAGATGACTGCTGGTGACAAGGATGATGATCAAAAAGAACTTGTTGAAAAAATTGATAAGTCGGCCAAACGAATGAAGAGCATGGTTACTCAGATTTTGGATGTAAATGCGATAGAGTCAAAGTCTTTAAACATGAATATAATTTCGGTAGCTACAACACCACTTCTTACTGAAATTATCGAACGTTTTGAGCATGCCGCTAAAAAGAAGGAGATAACTATTGAAAGAGCCATTGAGCCTAATCTGCCAAATATAAAAGTGGATGAGGGGTATGCTTCAGAAGTTTTGGAGAATTTGATGTCTAATTCAATAAAATACTCTCCCTTAGGTAAAAAAGTAACCGTTAGAGCGTCAAAAGTAAACAGTAACGTCCGATTGGAATTTAGAGATGAAGGGCAGGGGATTAGTGCAGAGGATATGAAAA
Organism: Fulvivirga sp.; assembly: GCF_040220315.1. Taxonomy (GTDB): domain Bacteria; phylum Bacteroidota; class Bacteroidia; order Cytophagales; family Cyclobacteriaceae; genus Fulvivirga. The sequence continues at coordinate 4,708 of NZ_JAVJUY010000369.1, read as the reverse complement.
AACTCTTTGGCAAATTTCATAAGTTGAGTGCCCGCCCAACGGCAGGCGAAGATTCCACCGGGCTTGGCTTGTCCATTGTAAAGCGCTATGTAGACGCGCTCAATGGCAATGTTTGGTGTGAGAGTGAAGAAGGAAAAGGGGCTAATTTCATTGTGGAATTTCCCGTGGCATAATAGTCCTAGCCTCTAGGCATACACATCTGATTAGTAGTTTTTCTTATTTTAGAAAAATGTTAGAGGCCTTAATTTTTGTTGGTGTACCACACAGTTTATTGCTTATAGCTACAATAGTCTATAATAAACCCATAAGTAAGCCTAATAAATTTTTGATAGGCTGGTTCGTTGTATGCATTTATCACCTCACTTTCTATCGACTTGGGTTGGATGGAAAATGCATTGGCAACGTTTGGCAATCACTGGGTGCTGCTATGCCTATTTTTCATATGGTTATCATTTACCTCTATGTGAACGCGTTGCACAAAACAGTTGCCAAAAATAAGTTGCTTTATAGTGGTGCGATATGTTTAGGCTATTGGATGATTCTGATCATTCTTAACTTTCTTGATATAATCAAAGTAGATGTGATAGCAATTTTACCTGGTTCTAACTCTAACATTTTAGCATTAGTTGTGGCTCCATCATTTCTATTGGTCTTCCTGATTTTTGTACTATTGATAGTAAGGGATGTGAAAGAATTAGGTTTACATCTGCAAAGTATTTATTCAGATAGGAAAAAAATAAGCACACGATGGTTAACCTATTGGGTGGCTTCTTTTCTGGTTATTTCCATTGTAATTATCGTTGGCATCTTACTTTCTGACCTAGGTATTTGGCCATTGAGATCCGCAGTTAAATTGGTATGCTTCTTATTAAGTATGCAAATATTCTTTATTGGTATAGTGGGTATTGGCAATGGTTATTTGTTGAACAATACACCTGAATCAATACGGTATCAAAAATCGGGTTTAACCAAAGATGGATTTGACTCATTAAAAGTGAGACTGAATCAATATCTAACTGAAACTAAACCATACCTCAACAGCGAGCTAAAAGTTCAGGATGTTGCAATTGATCTAAATGTACCCAGCTACCAAATTTCACAAGTAGTTAATGAAGGCTTTAATAAAACCTTTTTCGATTTGATTAATGAATATCGTGTTGATGAATTTAAGCGAAACCTGAACGATCAAAGCTTAGATCATCTTTCGTTGTTGGGAATAGCATTTGAAAGTGGGTTTAACTCTAAATCTTCATTTTACAAGATTTTTAAGTCGCATACTGGCTTAGCTCCATCGGAGTATAAAAAGCGGATAAAGAAGTCCTAGCCTACTGGAAGACCCTCCTAATCGAATTGTAAAGAGTTGATTTGCTCTAAAAACATGAACAAACGAACAATAAGAAAGCTGTTAATTGGTGGGGTTGTACTATTTTGGATTGCCTGCATACTAACGGCATTTTTACATCCTAATTATTCACATCTCAGTCAATATATTAGTGAATTAGGCGCCAAAAATGCCCCTTCCAACTGGTTGATGAATTATTTTGGAATACTTCCAATGGGGTTAGCTTTAGTTTTATTCGGAATCGCTTCCTGGGAAAATGAGCTAGTTAATAAGACAACCAATGTATTGTTTGTAATCTCAGGCTTACTGTTTGCACTCTTGGCCTTCTTTAATTGTGATGTAGGCTGTTCTTTTCAATATTTGAGTACAGAAGCTATTATTCACAACCAATTAGCAATGTTTGCTTTTCTGTTGTTCCTCATGATAGAACTTATACATTTGATTCGTACGTATGTCAAAGCCTCAAAGCTTGAAATACCTACATTGATAGCCTTTGTATTCGGAGTAATTTCGCTCTATTATTTAATATCAGAAGGAATATATTCCGACTACAAAGGGCTATATCAACGAATGTATCTGCTGAGTTTTCACTTCTGGTTTTTATACTTAATATCCAGCCATAAATCGCATGCTAGTTTGAACTAATCAACCTTTCCACATCCGCTCCAAGGTTTGTTAGTTCAGCTGTATTCTCATTTAATAAATCGTCAGCTGCGTTGTTGATTTTTTTAACATTTATTTTTTTCCACCGACTAATATTGCTGCAGAAATCTTCATTGAAGAGCTTGCGAGAAAGATGATGGATCACATAATAGTTGGCTAGTGGGTGGCTGTTCTCACTAGTTTGATTAGCATCATTAATGAATGATTCAACCGTACTAAATAGTGTCTCTTTCGCCAGAATTAATTCAGTGAGTTTGGCCCGATACTCCAAATCTGGACTTTTCAGTTTGGGGTATAATTTCATGTCTACTAAATGCCGACCTTCATGTGCCAGAAAGCTCACCTGAAAGTCTTCTGAGTTAAGATCATACAACTCTCTCACACAAAACAGTTTATTTTCTTCAGCCCAACCTCCGGATCGCCTATTATTCAATGTGGCATAACTGCTCCAGCCATAAGAGATAAAATCCAGCATAAAAACAACCTCTACCTCAAAGCTTTCGTCAGGCATATTGATAGTCACTAAAGAATCTTTTTCATTTTGCCAAATAGGTAAATCTAGCAAACGACCGACCCGGTCCACTTTGCTACGAGTGTGTAAACCACTGCTTGAAATATATGAACTAAGGATATAACCAATGCTGTCTCTACTTGGTCTTTTCCCTTTCATTTCAGTGTAATTTCTCAGTAGAAAAGGCACAACTTGCCCAGCTAATTGGCCGTCAAAGGTTTCTTCAGGATTAAGCATCGATTTTCTCCAGTATGACCTGAACATACTGTTCAGCTGATCTATTTTGTCATTATCAACCGCATATTCTCCCAGATCATTTTCATATTTAAACCGATTCTCAAATTCTCGTTTGAATATGCTGTCCTTTTCATTGAGTTGAGAATATGAAATACTGTCTAATATGGTTAGAGCTGGCTGTATGTTGGCATCCAATCCATAAGCAAATATTTTTTTGTATGGAATTTCAGCTTCACCCTGTGCATTCAATTTCTTCGATAGCACCATGGTGCAAATAATAGTAGCGAATATTAATATCTTTTTCATTGTTTGAGTTTTTTGTAAAGATGGGTGTACTGATGAAGTTAAAATTGTATGATTTTAACTTTTTACAGCTAAGCGAAATTGATGGGGAGGCAGACCGAGTATCGACTTAAATGACCTGATAAAGTGTGCGTCATCAAAAAAGGCCAGTTCTTGAGAAACTCTGCTTATGGAATATTTAGTGTTCAGCAGTAATTTAACTGCCTGCTGTACTTTGCTATTCAACTGATACTCAGAAATAGTTTTTCCTGTTTTTTGTTTGAAAAGCTTGGATAAATAAACGGGGTGAATGCAGACCCTATCTGCAATGTCATTTAATCGGTGAAACTGATCTGTTTCACTATCCAATATCTTGATTGCTTTACTTACCGAATGAGTATGTAATCGATCATTTTCAGTACTAAAACCCTTCAGCCAATCGAGCATATACTCCTCTGAGGCATCCGGATTTTGATGAAGTTTGAAGTTTACAATCAATTGGTAAATGGATTTTTGTTGATTGGTTTTGAATTTAAGAAATGAATTAGGTGGATTGATTTTTAATTCGTAAAACTCACCAATTTGTTTCTTAAACTCAATGTTGAAACACTTGCCATACTCTTCATTAAACGTGTTTTTATGAGAATAGGCTTCTGGTCTAAATAGAATATCACCAGGATTTACCAGCGTATTGTCTGTGCCATTTAATTCTGAATAACAGCCAGTCAACAGCACACTTAAATAGGGATTGTCATGATAATGATCATCAATGTGATGATGAGGGACATGATTAGTAATACTGAAAATAAAATGTTCTGATTCCAGATAATCACTATTGTTACCGAAATACTCACCTTGGCTAAGTCCAATCATAGATACATAAACTTTTGATTTAGACTTAGGACTTTTAAAATGGTTACATATGAATTAATTCAATACTTTAATGAGTAAATATTATATCTAGTATAATATTTATTTAAACCTGAGTGTTTGATTATAACCAGCTAACCTCTCCTTAATTCGTCTTTTCATCCTGGTCTCAATTTCCATATCCAATTCAGACGATAATATTTCTTCTGTTTTCTTAAACTGAGTAATTGCTCTGGTTGTGTCACCCGCTTGCAAACTATAAGAACCTAAAAGGTAATTAAATTCAATAGAATAAGGATAGGCTTTTAAAGCCAGTTCATGAAGCCTAATTCTAATTTTGAAATTCTCGTCTTTTTTCCATCCCACCCAATTTCTAAAATCACGAATGAATTTTTTGCTGAATGGATGAGTCGTAAATTCTTTTTGGGTCTGAAAAAGGCTATCTAAATAGGGTAGGCCGTGGTTTATAAACTTGTTTTTAATCACTGCCATACTCGGAAAAGGAGGGGCACCCATCCATGTGAAAGAAGTATCCATTTCGCTATAAATAGGCTCTAATCTAAATTCTTGATTGGTTTTAAGTGTCTTAGTAAGAAAATCGACCATTAATATATGACTTTGAATAAAGCCCTTCTCAATATTACCTCTTGGTTTACCTAAAATATTTTTAAAGTGTTTATTTAGCAGGCCGAATGATAAATAGTCATACTCGCGCATTCCTGGAAAATGTGCAAAATGTCGATCTGAATATACTAAATGTTCAATCCATTGAGGGTCTATGTTTGGGTGCGGAGAGTACATAC